>JANPLZ010000013.1:0-4711 GCA_031422555.1 Cypionkella sp.
GCAATGGCTTGCTGATCAGAGATACTCGGCCCTAGGAGGCGACAAAACTGTGCCGGTTGGCCCAGAAGAAAGCAGCGACGTCGAGGAATAGGCAGCACCCGCGACCGTGAGGCCGCGGGCGTTGTCAGCGGTGCGGCGAGACGGAAGGGCAGTCCTGCGACCGCCCATTGTCGTTTCAGCCCTAGAGCGTCACATACAGTTCGCGCTCGGTGCTGGACCATTCGATGTTTTCGATGAAACCCGACAGAAAGTGCTTCTTGAGGACGGACTGTGCGGCACGAACCTCCCCCAGTTCACTCAGCGTCTGCTTAGGCGCACCGAGCACCTCGTTCAGCTTGTCGCGCAGTTCCTCGAGATGGTCACGCACCGGGGACATGGCGAGCAGCTTGAGCAGGTCGTCGCTCTCGCCGTAGCCGTAGTAGACGTCGTGCCCGTTGATCGAGATGCTTGCTTCCATGTCGTCGCCCCGAGCGACGATCTCGAAGGCGGTGGTGATCAGGTTGTTATCGAACATGATCTTACCTCCATGTTGTGGATGATCATGCTGCCACCGCAGCGTTGCGATCTTCGAACCTGACGATAATGGTGCCGCCGCGATCCGCCTTTGCGATCTTCTTGACGACCCGTCCTTCGGGAGTGTTCAACTTCTTTGCGACGGAGAACAAGGTCCGCAGAACGCTGAGAAATTCAGGATCGTTGACGACATTGCCGACGATGCCCTCGTGGGGGGGCACCGGGAAGTTGCCGACACAGTTTACGACGATCTCCTTTCCGTCGGTAAGGCTGAGGTAGATGTAGTCGAGAGTGAGATTGACGGTGTTCAACTTGATGGACATTGCTGTAACTCCTTGCAGCGTTTGCAGTTCTTGCCGTTTGTTGGCAAGGTTGTTCTGACTCAGGAGGTCGTCCGTGGCGAAACAGGCAAACGACGAAAGTAGTTTTGACAAGGTGTTCCTTGACTACCTGCGTCTGCGCTTCGAGTTCGAGCCGTTGCCGCACTACGTTATGGCCGCGATGCACGTCTGCCATGAGGCAGGGCACGATTACCCGGCTTTCGTCCGCTCATTCTTCACATGGTTCGCGGACAGTTTCCTTTTCGACATGAAGGGCGATTTCCCGGCGCAAGGTCACAGGGGCGACCGAACAGATGCGCGTTGGCGGCGATATGAAGATTGCCATGACCTGCTGACGGGCTGGCTAAGTGGCGACTTAGACGCTGCACTCGACAAGCAGGAGGCAAGGATCGTCTTGGTCGAGGACGTCGAAGAAATGCGGACGGAAGTTCGTGACGACCGCTCGGCGTCTGAACGCGCTCGATCTGAAATGAAACCGGACGGCGTGATCTTCGGAGAACTTGCGGAACAACGCGGCGAAGAAGCCCATACGTTGGCTCGTCGGTTCAAAAGACTCGCTGCACCTAATGAGTTTATGGCTGCGACCGCCCCCGTTGCCCTCGTTCGCGGCAAGTCTGGCTTTATGATCGAAACGCGAAAGGTCGGGCGTGAGGGAGAAATCGACTTGAAAGCAACCAAGCTGCGATGATAGACGGCTAGCATCGCGGGCGTTGTGTAATGGTAAGACCTCAGCCTTCCAAGCTGAAGACACGGGTTCGATTCCCGTCGCCCGCTCCATCGCCACAAATGATGAACCATTGAACGCGCGGGCCTGCTCGCACGATTTTTTTCGTGACCTACGATTTACCTACGATGTGGTATTTTTTTGATGGACAAACGCTTGAAATATTAGCATATTTCACGGTTTTACCATATGTTTGGAAGGCTAAGGTCTTACCATTACACAACGCCCGCGCTGGTGTTCTGATAGCATTGCATCCGGGCAGGCTCAACCCGCTAAAGCGGTTCGATCAAGTCTGGACCGGCGGCGCGGTTGGAATTGACCGAAACCCCCACCCGGTGGCTTTGCAACACGCCGGACGCTGTGGCGCGCATCAGCACCGCCGCACCATGTCCGGCCTCGCCCAGCCACAACGGCCAATCGGTGGGTTCCAGGATTACCGGTTCGCGGTGATGCACACCCGCCATGCCCGGCCCGGCTTCGGTGGTGACCATAGCACAGGTGTCGATCTCGTCCCAACGCTGCCAGATCGCGGCAAAAGCCATCGGCGCGCCGTCCTTGCGGGTAAAATACCACGGCAGCCGCGTTGATTGCGGCCCTTGGGACCATTCGTAAAACCCTGCCACCGGCAAAATGCAGCGCCGTGTGCGCACCGCGTCGCGAAACGCGGGTTTGCTGGCCACGGTGTCGGCGCGGGCGTTGATGATCAACGGGCCATCGCCGGGCGTTTTATACCAGCTTGGGATGAACCCCCAGCGCATGGCGCGCAACCGCCGCGCGCCGTGGGCCGTGATCACGCCCACGGTGTTGGTGGGGCACAGATTGTAATTCGGCACATCCGGCAAATCATTCGCCATGGCCGCGCCAAACAGCGCCGCCATCGCCTCAAACGGGCTGGTTAAGACCATGCGACCACACATCCCCGCACCCTAGCGCGACCCGGCATCGTGGATCAATCGCCCACGGCATCTTGACCGAACTTGCGCAATTGGGCATGTGATCGGCATGTTGATTTACAAAATCCTGACCCGCCCGCAATGGGATGCGTTTCGCGCTCAAGGCCAGACCCTTGGCGCGCCGATTGATCTGGCGGACGGCTATATTCATTTTTCGGCCGCACCGCAGTTGGCCGAAACCGCCGCGCGCCATTTTGCCGACCAAAGCGATCTGGTTTTGGTGGCGTTTGAGGCCGACCGTCTGGGTGAGGCCCTGAAGTGGGAGCCGTCGCGCCACGGCGCGTTGTTTCCGCATCTTTACCGCGCGTTGACGCTGGACGAGGTTGTCTGGGACAAATCGCTGCCCTTGGGGGCTGCGGGGCATATTTTTCCCGAAGGTGTGTTTTGACGTTGATCGAACAGCTTGGCTTGCGGATTTTGCACCGGATGGATCCCGAACGCGCGCATGATCTGTCGTTGCGGGCGTTGGCATCGGGGGTGGTGGCGCTGCCGGGGGTGGTGACGTCGCCGCGGTTGGCAACCAATTTTGCCGGGCTGGCCCTGTTGAACCCCATCGGATTGGCGGCGGGCTATGACAAGAACGCGGTGGCCATCGCGCCGCTTTCGCGGGCAGGCTTTGGCTTTATCGAAGTGGGGGCCGCCACGCCGCGCGCGCAAGTGGGCAATGCCAAGCCAAGACTGTTTCGCCTGACCAAAGATCAGGCGGTGATCAATCGCTTTGGCTTTAACAATGATGGCGCTGCGGCGATCGGGGCCCGGCTGGGGGCGCGCAAATCCGGGGCAATTCCGGTGGGGCTTAATCTGGGGGCCAACAAAGACAGCGCGGATCGGGCGGCTGATTTTGCCGCCGTATTGGCGCGCTGTGGTCCGTTTGTGGATTTCGCCACGGTGAATGTCAGCTCTCCCAACACCGAACGGCTGCGTGATTTGCAGGGCCGTGCGGCGCTTGGGGCCTTGTTGGCGGGCGTGATGGGCGTGCGGGCAGAATTGGTGCGCCCGATTCCGGTGTTCTTGAAAATTTCACCTGATTTGACGTTTGAGGAGTTGGCCGAAATTGCCGAAGTGGCGCTGGCACATAATTTGGCCGGGATCATTGCCACTAATACAACCGTGACGCGAGATGGTTTGATTAGTGATAGCAAAGACCAATTTGGCGGGCTTTCCGGGGCACCATTGTTCGAAAAATCTACCCGCGTTATCGCAGCTTTGTCCAAGATAACCGATGGCAGGCTGCCGTTGATCGGTGTCGGTGGGGTCTCAACCCCAGAGCAAGCCTATGCCAAGATCCGCGCCGGGGCGGGGGTGGTGCAGTTGTATTCGGCAATGGTTTATGGCGGCATTTCAATAATCCCGCGTTTGGCGCGTGGGTTGGAGGCTTTGCTGGCGCGGGACGGGTTTTCGACGGTCGCGGCGGCTGTTGGCACAGATCGCGATGCCTGGCTCTGATGGCCGCTGCGTCGGCGGCTGCATCTGCAACTGCGGCGAACTGAACCAGAACGGCCTCTTTCGCCGGATCATCAACGACGATACACCTAACTAAACTTGCAGGGGAACAGCCATGGCCGAAGACGGAGTGAACAGCTTTATGACCGGGCCGGATGAGCAGGGCCGCTTTGGCCAGTTCGGCGGCCGGTTTGTGTCGGAAACGCTGATGCCGCTGATTCTTGATCTTGAGGCACGTTATGAATTTGCCAAGACCGATCCGACGTTCTGGGCCGAAATGGACGATTTGTGGAAGCATTACGTTGGCCGCCCCAGCCCGCTCTATTATGCCGACCGGCTGACCAAGCATCTGGGCGGGGCCAAGATTTATCTCAAGCGCGATGAGCTGAACCACACCGGCGCGCACAAGATCAACAATGTGTTGGGCCAGATCATTCTGGCGCGGCGGATGGGCAAGACGCGGATCATCGCCGAAACCGGCGCGGGCCAGCACGGCGTGGCGACGGCCACGGTCTGTGCCAAGTTCGGGTTGCAATGCGTGGTCTACATGGGGGCGCATGATGTGGAACGCCAAGCCCCAAATGTGTTTCGGATGAAGCTGTTAGGCGCCGAAGTTATCCCGGTTACCTCGGGGCGTGGCACCTTGAAAGACGCGATGAATGATGCGCTGCGCGATTGGGTGACCAACGTGCGTGATACGTTTTATTGCATCGGCACCGTGGCGGGCCCGCATCCTT
>JANPLZ010000014.1:0-15818 GCA_031422555.1 Cypionkella sp.
CATCGCCTTGGCGGCAACCGGATCATAGACGTCGTCAACCGTGGCGTCGTTATAGCTCCACATCGTTGGCGGGATCGGGTTTTTCGCCATTTGGCCCGAGCCTTGATACACCGCATCAATGATCGCCTGTTTGTTGATCGCCATATTCAGTGCCTTGCGCACGTCGGCGTTGTCAAATGGGGCAATCGTGGTGTTATAGGCCAGATAAGCCACGTTCAGGCCTGCCTGTTCGGTGACCACCAAGTTAGGATCAGCCTTTAGCGCCGCCAGATCGGCAGGTGCCGGATAGGGGGCCATTTGACATTCACCGGCTTGCAGCTTTTGCATCCGAACGGCCGGATCGACGGTGATCGCAAACACCAGATCGTCAATCGCGGGTTTGCCATCCCAATAATCGGCATTGGCCTTGAACCGGATCACCGCATCTTTTTCATAGGCGATAAACTGGAACGGGCCGGTGCCGATCGGGGCCGAATTCAGCAATTCCTTAGTGCCAGCGGCTTCCAAGGCGTCAGCGTATTCTTTCGACACGATGGATGCAAAATCCATCGCAAGGTTGGCCAGAAACGGCGCTTCGGGACGGCTAAGCATGAACTTAACCGTCATGTCATCGACCTTGACGATATCCTTGATCACAGTCGCCATTTCCATGCCGCTGTAATATTCCCAAGTGATACCAGCGATATACTGGTTATAGCTGTTGTCAGCTTTGCCCTGACGGTTGAACGAAAAGATCACGTCATCGGCGTTCATATCGCGGGTGGGGGTAAAGGTATCACTGGTGTGAAACTTGACGCCCGGACGCAGTTTGAAGGTGTATTCCATGCCGTCAGCCGACACGTCCCAGCTTTCTGCCAGACCGGGCAAGACATTGGTGGCACCTTTTTCGAATTCAACCAAACGGTTGTAGATGGTGCGCGACGAGGCATCAAACGTGGTGCCTGCCGTATACGGTCCCGGATCAAAGCCCTCGGGAGAGCCTTCCGAACAGAATACCAGTGTTTTGGCTTGCAACGCCCCAGCTGACAAAAGCGCCAGCGCGGAAATCGCAAGAAGTTTTGAAATTTTCATAACGTAACCTCCAAGGTTTCGGAAAATTTTCGTCCCGGTCATTGAATCACGCCGCAGACTGTAGGGGGATAAGAGTAGCGATATCGCGGCATTGCAAGCCAAATCATCGGCGTATTGGCCGGGTATATGGGCAGAATGTAGCCGACGACTGACCTGACCCGGCGTCAGGCAGCCCGTTAAATCGGCAATTGATCGGCCGCCTGCACGATATGGGCAGCGATCAGATCACAATCGGTCAGGCTGAACGTCAGCGGCAGGCGCATATCAAACAGCGTTGACAAGACACGGTCGGTCTGCGGCAGGCTTTGCGCGCGCACATAGCGCCAGCTTTGGTGCGCCGAGGTGAAGGCAACCGGTTGGGCTGCGCCGAACCATTTCACCTCGACCCCGCGCTGCGCCAGATCGGCAACAAACGCCGCCGCGGTTGCACCATCCAGCCCCGGGATGCGGAACTGCAACGATGATCCGACATAGCTTTCCTGTGGGGGGCGCTGTGCCATCCGGATCGTCGGATGTTGCGCCAAGGCCGCCGCAATCCGGTCGTGGCGGGCGTTCCATTGCGCGATTGTGCCGTCCAGCGCCACCAGTTGCGGGCGCAAAATGGCGGCGCGCAGGTTGTCCATCCGGGCCGACATATTGGGTGTGTCCAACCGGATATCGGTGAACACCGCAGGGTCGGGGGCCGCACCATGGCGGGCATACAGCATATAAGACCCCGACAGCATGATCGCGCGCGCCATGAATTCGGCGTCGTTCGAGGTCAAAAGACCACCCTCGCCGGAATTCATGTGTTTGTAGGTTTGCGTGCTAAAACACCCTGCAAGTCCGAAATTACCCGATTTTTGCCCGGCCCAGGATGCGCCCATGGTATGTGCGCAATCTTCAATCACGATCAGACCGATGCGCTGTGCCAGGTCCATAAGGGCGGCCATATCGCACAGATGACCGCGCATGTTTGACAACAGCAAATGTCGCGCGCCGCTGCTGGCGGCTTTGGCGGCAAGATCGGTCAGATCAATAACCAGATCATCGGTGATTTCCACCAAAACGGCTTCGGCTCCCACGGCGGCAATCGCACCCGGCACCGGGGCCAGCGTAAAGCCGTTGGTCAGAACCTGATCGCCGGGGCGCACCCCACTGGCACGCAAGGCAATCTGCATCGCCTGCCCGCCCGATGCCAGTGCCAGACAATACCGCGCCCTTTGCCAGACGGCATAGTCACGTTCCAGCGCCATCGCTTCGGGATCATCCCCCGGCGCGATGTTATAGCGGTGCAAACGGCCCGATTGCAGCACAGCCATCGCCGCCGCAATCGCCTTTTCCGGGATGGCCGGTTGTTGGGTAAAGCTGCCGGTAAAGCGGGGATAGGTCATGGGTTCCTGCACATTTGGATTGCCCAATTCTACCTTGCGCCACCTGAAATGCAAACCGGGCTTGGGCGCGACAGATTGGATCGCAGGCCCGGCCTGCGGGGATTTTCGCTTGAGAATACCCCCAAACCTGTTCAAACGTGGAGTGGTCTGTGCATACGCACCGGCAAACCAGCGATCGGAGCCCCCTTGACCATCCATCTTTACCAAAACGATTTGCCCGATGGGCTGATGCTGGGCCCGGTTGTGGCGATTGATACCGAAACCATGGGGCTGGATCCGCGCCGTGACAGGCTGTGTCTGGTGCAGCTTTCAACCGGGGACGGCCATGCGCATCTGGTGCAGATCGCCAAGGGCCAGACATCTGCGCCAAACCTGCAGCGACTGTTGACCGATCCGGCTATACTAAAGCTGTTCCATTTTGGCCGCTTTGACATTGCCGCGATGAAAGCAGCCTTTGGCGTGCTGACGGCCCCGGTCTGGTGCACCAAAGTCGCGTCGCGGCTGATCCGCACCTATACCGACCGGCATGGTTTGAAATATCTGCTGCTGGAATATGCGGGCGTGGATGTATCGAAACAGCAACAAACCTCGGATTGGGGATCGGCCAAGCTGACCGACGCCCAGCGCGAATACGCGGCGTCTGACGTTTTGTATCTGCACAAGTTGAAGGCGGCGCTTGAGGCGATCTTGATCCGTGAAGGCCGTCTTGATCTGGCGCAGCGGTGTTTTGATTTCCTTCCCACACGGGCCGAATTGGACCTGATGGGATGGGAGGAACCCAATGACCTTTTCCACCACTGACCTTTTGGCCACCGGCCGCCGGGTAATCGCCCGCGAGGCCGATGCGCTGGGCATTCTGGCGGCGGGCTTGGATGAAAATTTCGGCCGCGCGGTAGAAATGATCATGGCGGCCCAAGGCCGAGTGATCGTGTCGGGCATGGGCAAATCCGGCCATATCGCCCGCAAAATCGCCGCTACTTTTGCCAGCACCGGCACGCCTGCGCAGTTCGTGCATCCCGCCGAGGCCAGCCATGGTGATCTTGGCATGGTGACCACCGGCGATGTTGTGCTGATCCTGTCAAATTCTGGCGAGACATCGGAATTGGCCGATATCGTCGCCCACACCCGGCGTTTTGGCATTCCGCTGATCGGGGTGGCGTCCCGCGCCGACAGCACTTTGCTGCGACAGGCCGATGTGGCCATCGTGCTGCCCGATGCCCCCGAAGCCTGCGAAACCGGGATTGTGCCGACCACTTCCACCACGATGACGCTGGCGCTGGGCGATGCCTTGGCGATTGCCTTGATGGAACACCGCGCCTTTACCCCCGAACATTTCCGGCTGTTTCATCCCGGTGGCAAGCTGGGGGCGAAACTGTTGCGGGTGCGCGATTTGATGCACACCGACCTGCCCTTGATCGGCGACAATCGCCCGATGAGCGAAGCTTTGCTGGCCATCAGCCAAAAGGGCTTTGGCGTGGTTGGCGTCACCGACGCAAAGGGCCATATTATCGGCATCGTCACCGATGGCGATTTGCGCCGACACATGGAGGGGTTATTGTCGCTGACGGCGGGGGCGGTGATGACCCGTGACCCAAAGATGATTGCCCCCGATGCCTTGGCAGAACAGGCCGTTGCGCTGATGAATGACCGCAAGATCACCTGCCTGTTTGTCAGCGCGCCCACCCAGCCCGGTGTGGCACTGGGCATTGTTCATATCCACGACTTTTTGCGCGCGGGCGTGATCTGATGGCGCAAAGCGGGCGGGCCAACCTGCATTCGCAAATGGTCGGGGTGTTGAAAGTGGCCCTGCCCTTGGCGGCGCTGGGCATTTTGTCGACGCTATTTCTGTTTTCCGGCAAAATCGACCCCGAGGATGCGATTCCCTATGCGTCGGTTGATGTGGCAGACCGGCTGCGCACGCCGCGCATGACCGATGCGGGCTTTGCCGGAGTGACGGCGGATGGCGCATCGCTGATGCTGACGGCGGCGATTGCCAAGCCCGAGGATGGGGCCACTGGCGCCAACGCGCGGCTGGTGCTGGGCACGCTGGAAACATCTGACGGCGCCAAAACCGAACTCGCGGCGGCGGCGGTGGATATGGACAGCGCAAACCAGATGATTGAATTATCCGATGGGGTTGAACTGCGCAGCACAACCGGCATGGTGATCGCAGCACTTGGCCTTGGGATTGCAACGGACCGTACCTTTGCCCAAAGTCGCGGCCCGGTGACCGCAACCGGACCTTTGGGGCAGCTTTCTGCCCAAGAAATGCAGCTTACCGCCCAAGACGGCGTGCCAAACAGTTACGTTCTGGTTTTCAACGGTGATGTCCGGCTGCTATACCAACCGGGTAGATGACAGGATTTGAAAATGGCATTTGGCAATGTGGCCCGATTTGCAGCTTTGACGCTGGCCTTGACGACGGCGCAAATCGCTGTGGCCCAAGGCACCAATGTGGCGTTTGGCGGGCTGAAGGCCGACACCAGCCTGCCGGTCGAGATGAAATCGGATGCGCTGACGGTCAATCAGGCCGATGGCAACGCGGTGTTCACCGGCAATGTGGTGGTGACGCAAGGTGCGATGAAACTGTCGGCGGCGGAAATCAGGGTGGAATATTCCACCGATAAGAAAGCCATTGAAAAGCTGTATGCGACGGGCGACGTTTTGTTGGTGAATGTCAGCGATGCAGCCCAGGCCGATCAGGCGGTTTACACAATCAGCAGCGGTGAAGTGGTGATGACGGGCAATGTTTTGCTGACCCAAGGCCAAGCGGCGATGTCGGCGCAAACGCTGATCATTGATCTGAAAACCGGGACGGGCCGGATGGAAGGCCGCGTCACCACAACCTTTACCCCGGGGGCCAACTGATGCCTGGCCCCGAACTGACGGTCACCATGGGCGATGCGGGTCTGTCAGTGCGCAATCTGCGCAAAAGTTACAAACGCCGCACGGTGATCCGTGATGTGTCGATCCATCTGAACCGGGGCGAGGTTGTGGCGCTGTTGGGGCCGAACGGCTGTGGCAAGACGACGTGCTTTTATTCCATCGCCGGGCTGGTCACACCCGAAGGTGGCCAAGTGGTGATTGACGGCGTCGATGTGACCGCATTGCCGATGTATCGCCGTGCCCGGTTGGGTGTGGGCTATCTGCCGCAAGAAGTGTCAATTTTTCGCGGACTGTCGGTAGAGGACAACATTTTGGCGGTGCTGGAAATTCGCATCCCCGACCGCCACAAACGCCGCGAGCGGCTGGAAGAATTGCTGTCTGAATTTTCCATCACCCATTTGCGCCGCGCGCCCGCACTGGCGCTGTCGGGAGGCGAGCGGCGGCGGGTGGAAATTGCCCGTTGTCTGGCGGCAGATCCGAAATATTTGCTGCTGGACGAACCCTTTGCCGGCGTTGACCCTATTGCAGTGGGCGAAATCCGGCATCTGGTGCATGATCTGAAATCGCGCGGTATCGGGGTTTTGATCACCGATCACAACGTGCGCGAAACGCTGGAAATCGTCGACCGTGCCTATATCCTGCACGACGGCGTGGTGCTGAAATCCGGCACAACGGATGAAGTTGTGCGCGATGAAATGGTGCGCCGCGTTTATCTGGGCGAAAACTTTCGCATCATCTAGCGCAACTTTGACGGTTCTGTGACAGGGCTGTTGACAAGCCCCCCCGTGCATCCCCAAATGGAAGGGATGCGAGCACAGCGCGCCTTGCCCAATCAGACCGAAGCGGCCAGTCAATGGCCCCGCGAAATACCGCGCTGCCGCAGCTTAACACCTTATAAACCAACGACAGTCTACCCTTTTGTCATTGACCAAAGGCCCTAAACTTACAAGCAATTGGAGGTATCATGCGCTATCAAATCAGCGGAAAACAGATCGACATCGGCGAGGCTTTGCAAACCCATGTAAAGGCCGAACTTGGCGAGGTGGTTGAGAAATACGCCCAGCGCCCAACCGAGGCCGTAATCGTTTTTTCCAAAGTCGCGCATGAACATGTTTGCGAAGCGGTTATTCACCTGTCCACCGGGTTGAACGCCCATGCCAAGGGCCATGCCAACGAAATCTATGCTGCCTTTGAATCTTGCCGCGAAAAGATGGACAAACAGTTGCGCCGCTATAAACGCCGGATTCGCAACCACCACCGTGACCGCACGGCACCTGTTGAGTTTGGCGCAGGCTCGTCCTATATCCTCGCGCCAACCGAAGAACCGGAAGATGACGACAACGCCGCCCTGCAGCCGATTATCATTGCCGAGATGGAAACCAAAATTCCATCCATCACCGTGGGTGAGGCCGTGATGCAACTGGAACTGGGCGGCCAGCATTTTCTGGTGTTTCGCAATGAAGGGCATAGTGGGGTCAATGTTGTTTACCGGCGCGATGATGGCAATATCGGCTGGATTGACCCGCGCAACAGTAAATGACGTGACCCGATTGGGATTGCGCAGGATCGGACTTGTTTGATGGATCTTTCTAAACTGCTTATCCCGTCGGCCGTTCGAGTCTTGGGACAATTGACCAGCAAAAAGCGCCTCTTTCAGGAATTGGGAGAGGTGGCTGGCTCGGCTTATGGCCTAAGTGCCGCAATTGCCGTCGATGGGCTGCAAGAACGCGAAAGCCTTGGGCCAACCGGTGTTGGCAACGGCATCGCCTTGCCGCATGCCCGGCTGGAATATCTGGACAAGATCACCGGCATATTCATTCGGCTGGAAAAGCCGCTGGATTACGAAAGCGTGGATCGCCAGCCGGTTGATCTGATCTTTGGCTTGTTTGCGCCCAAGGATTCTGGCGTTGATCACCTTAAGGCATTGGCGTTGGTGTCACGCACAATGCGTGATGCCGGGATTTGCGCAAAGCTGCGGGCAAACTCTGATCCGGCCAAACTGTATGCGATCCTGACCGAGGCGCGCGCGCCGCAAGTTGCGGCCTAGCCGCGCCAGTTGCCAAAGCCAAAACCGGCATAGTCGCGGTCATAGGCATCGCGGGCAGCGATTTCGAGGTCGGGGCCATAGATGGCGTCAAGCGGAACGGCGCTGTCTTTGATCTGGGCCACATAGACGGGCGCGGGCAGGCCAACCTCGGCTGCAAGATAGGCCAATCCGGTGTCCAGCCGGTCTTCGCGCAGCACAATATCGGCTGGATAAAGCTGCGCAAATCCTTGCAGCACAGCGGTTTGGCTGGCGAATTGCGGAATCACCTTCAGCCCGGTCTGGCCCGACAGATTGCGCTTTAAAAAGGCCAGAAACACCAAAAACGCCGCCCGAAAATCGGCCTGATTGGCAAAGTCTGTGCCAGGAGCGGGCAGTGGCAACCAATGAAATTTGGCCAGATAGGGCCGCAGTTCGGATTGCTGATTGCGCGCCAGAAAGTCGCAAAACGCCGCATGCGCGCGGGCCAGTGGGTGGCGCAGCACAGCAAAGCTGCGATGCCCGGTTTGGGTATCTTTCCACGTCTTCAGACTTTTGCGATCAAAGTCAGTGGTCAAGGCGCCAAACCCTTGCAGCCACGCCCGCACCCCGGCATTCGGCCCGCCACTGATAGGCAGATACAGCAGCGGCGCGCCGGTTGACGCCACATATTGCGGCACACCAGCGTTGCGCCGGGGTTCAAAATTCGGCGTGCGGGCAAGGTTGAACCGATCCATCCGCGCCAAAGACGCAGCCATCTCTTTGGGGTTGGAAACCTTGTCCTGAACCGCTTCGGGGTTTTGCTTTTTCAGTGTGGTGTCGATGGATTTCAGCCGGGCGTCCAGCCCCAGAAACGACGCCAGCCCGTTCAGCACATCAACATTCTGGATGTCTTCGTAATCCAGATAAAACGCGGTTTGCCCGCTTATCTGCAACCGGTTCAGCAGATAGATTTGAAATTGTTGCAGCTTTTCCAGATGCGATTCAAATTCCACAGCGTCAAATTTTGGCCGCGCGGTGGTGTGCCTGCGCGTGTTCATCAGCCGCCACTGATCGGTTTCCAGTGCAATTTTCCAACTGACATAGCTTTCAACCGGATTGCGCGTCAGAATGATTTTGGCACACCCTGCATCGGCCAAAACCGTGTCCAACACCCGCGGATCGTGATCGTGGAAATAGCGAAATCCCCCCAAACCCGGCGTTTGCAACCGCATTTCCCGCAGCATCGCCAGGGGATCGGCGTCACGTTGCTCTAAGGTAAAGCCGAACAACTGTTTGTTGGTATGATTGCCCAGAAGATAGGGGTTGAACGCCTCGCCATGGCAGGTAAATCCGGCCAAACCGTTCAGGTTCATTTCCAGAAAGTTTGAGCCTGTGCGCATTTCAGCGAACATGACAAAGCTGTTAAATTGCGGATTTGGCACGGATTATTTCACCAGATAGGGGCGGCCACGCCGCGATGTTGCCGTGCGGGCATCGTCGCCAACCGGGAAATCCCCCATCAACACCGGTTGCATCCCTTGATTGCGCAGGTTCTGCAAGAACTGGCCGAACCCCGTCAGATCGGCCAAACGCGGCGCTTCGGTCAGGCGGCGCATGGCACGGGGGCTGATTTCATCGACGATATTCTGCAGCGGCTCCATCGGGTTTTCGATAAACTCGGCCAAAGTCCAGCTGCGCACCCGCGCTTTGACCCAAGGTTTGCGCAATTCATCCAAAAACATCGCCTCAATTTTTTGCAGCCGCGCAGCCTCTTTGCGGATGTCGGAAAAATTGCGGTTGGAATGAAACAAGGAGATCGCCCAAGCCCCTGAGATAACAGAGATTTGTGCGTTCGGATCACCCGCCATGAAATTGGACAGCGCCTGATTGTCGTCAGGCCCATATTGAAAACACTGCCGTTCGCCGCGGGTGTTCCAGATCAGGTTGGTCAGAAAACTGGTCGGGTTATAGTCGCGCATTTGCGCAGAATCAGACATCGACCCGTTGTAAACCTTTTCCCCACCGGAAAATTGCACTTTGTCCAAGTTGAACAGATGGCCATGCACCCGGGTGCCTGTCGCCTTGCCCAGCCATGTTTCAAAATTATCGAACAGGTCGGCAAAGCCTTCGAATACCGAATAGCCGGTGGCGGTGCGGCCGTTTTCCCAGTTTTCATTCGGATGGCGGCTTTGCATGTAAAGACCGGCGCGGCCCTTGGTGCGGCGTTCAACCGCTTTGGCAAACAGCCGGTCAATTTTGCCCGGATTGGGTTCGGCCGCGGTTTGGCCCGATGCGTCATCGGTCAGGAAAGTTTTATACAGCCGGTTCGCGTGCGGCCAGATCTTGCGCGCAACAAAGCAATCAGACCGGCGCAAAAGCTGCAGGTGATCGTCGTAAAAGATATGCGGCTTGCCCTGAAAGTCGAATTTCGACAGCGTCAAAGAGCGGCTTTCAACATGAGTCGAAACTTGCCGCACCATGGTCTGGAAATAGGATTCGTCCGGTATCCAGACCCGGCGGAAATAGCGGTCAATTTCGGCGCGTTCGGGATTTTCAAGAATAGCCGACAGGGTTTGCCGCGTCAGGCACCACCATTGGCTGCCCAGATGCGGCACAATCCCTAACGGGATGCGGCGACGAAAGTGCAGCCGCCGTTGCAGACGCACATAACCGTCAAACAACCGCCGCTGTTTGCGCCACGAAAACGGAAAGCGCAGGGTAAAGCGTTCAACATCCAAGCCACCAATCGTCCAGCCGACATCTTCGGTGGTGACGGATTCGATAAAATCGGTGCGCGGACGGTCGTTCAGGTAGGCCAGCATTTCTTCCACCGGCCGCAGTGGCAAACACGACCCGGACGCCAGATACACATGCCGCACATGCGGAAAATCGCGCAGCATGATGGTGGACGCTTCTTGCGTGGCGGCCACAATACCCCATGTGCCCCAATCACAGGGATGGCGGCCCGAAAATCGCACCTCTGTCAGATCGGCCAGCGCCTTTTTCAGATCGTCATAGTCCCGCCGATTTACCCGTTTGTCGACATGGATCACCACCGGGCAATCGCGCGTCGCCCAGTGCCGCGCCACTTCGGCGGCACGGTTCAGCGCGGTGTGGCACAACATGACGATGCCAACCGTCATGCCCAGTTGCCCTTGGACATCAGACCCAGAATTTCAAGCTGCCGCCAGTTGATATACTTCTCGCTCCACTTGCACCACAAATCCGGTTGCGTGCTGACGGCGGCGCGGTAGGCGCGGTATTCGTGGCTGTTGGCGTAGTGCTGGCGGCGTTCCATTTCCTCTTCGGCCTTGACGGCGAAGGTATCAAGGAATTTGGCATGCAACAAACAGCCCGAGGCCTTTTCGCCCCCCCATTCATCATAAACCTGATTTAGTCCGCGCGGCAGCAGCATATGGGTGGAACTGGCATAGGCGTAATCGCGGTGCCATTTGACCAAAGGAATTTTGTTCAACGCAGGCGCGCGTTCGGGCAGATCGGCAAAGAACATCCGCGCCCGCGGGCCGCCTTGAATCCACAGATTACCGTATTTCTTATTGCGGTTGATCACGTAATTGCCGCTGTCGAAATAGGGGGCCACTTCGAACGGATCCTGACCTTCGCGGTAGGGCACCACGTCAAACGGGCCTTTGGGATACATGTCCAAAAGCATCGCCGAAAACGATCTGATCGAACTGGCGTCCAGCCAATCGGTCAGCGCGCGCAAAGGCCGGGTATCGCAGAACGGGTAGACAAAAAACTCATCGGGATCAACGACAAGGCACCAATGATCATGGCCAAATTTCATTTGCAGACCGTTCAGCCAATCAACCCCAAAGCGCGACCGTTTATAACTGGCTTGGGTGGTCCAGACCGACACATCAGGTTGCAACTGCAGATATTCGCGCGATCCGTCATTGCTGTCATTGTCGACGATCAGAAAATGGCTGACCCCCAAATCACGGTAATAGCGCAAAAAATACGGCAACCTGACGCGTTCGTTGCGCAAGGTGGAAAACAACAAAATACCATCGGGGGTGATCTGTGGGGTGCGGTCAATAACCGATTGCAGCTCCCCCCGCTTGCGGAAGGCGCGGATGCGCCAGCGTTTGCGCGCCAGACGCAAGATATATCGTGAGAAGATGCTCACCCTTCGACTTCCAACTGCTGTCTTGTGCCATCGCTTTTAGCGATATCACAAGTCTCTTAAGACGATCTTGAAATGATCCGGCCATGTCGGTGGATCTTTGTGTTTTCTTGCCCCTGCGCCCGCGCCGCCGCCCTGCTGCATTATATTCATATGCTGCGTGATTGTATCTATCCAAGAATAAATGTCGGTGACGTCAAGGTAAACTGCGTAATCGCCAAGAAGTTCTTTGATCACAGGCAGGTTTGAGGTGATTACGGGCACACCCAAGGCAGCGGCTTCAACCGCAGGCAGACCAAAGCCTTCGGCCCGGCTGGGAAACAGCAATGCCGACGCGTTCGCCAAAATCGCGGTAACGGCACCATCCGGCAGGCCGGTCAGCACTTTCACCGGATGGTCGGACGCCAAAGCATCCAGCCGGGCAAAGACGTCGGGTGCGGCCCATCCACGGCTGCCGATGATATAAAGCCGGGGTATATCGGGGCCGGTGCCAAAATGATCCCATATATCCAAAAGCAGCGCGTGATTCTTGCGCGGCTCGATTGTGCCCAGTGCCACGCAATAGGCGGGCGGTGTGCCAAAGCCGGGCGGCAGATCGGCCATGTCGGGCTTTGGTTGCGGCACACCCAGATTTGCCACAACACCCGGAGGCACCCTGCCGAAATCCGCCAGATGATGCTGTGTTTTGGCGCGGGAATCCCGGGTGGTATGGATCACCAGACCGGCAAAGCGCGACACCGCCGCCATCTTGCGCCGAAACGGGTCCACCGTGCCCGCGCGGGCAAATTCGGGATGATCCAGCGGGATGGTGTCATGCACCAGCACCGCAATGTGCAGCCCGGCGCGGTGCAATTGGTTCAGGCTTTGGTAGGTTAAATTGCTGTGGCCGACATTCAGATAGCTTGATCCGGCAGGCAGGTGGCGCAGCATCCGTGCCAGCAAGGACCGGGCGGCGCGGGCGATGGCAAGTCGGCGCACCGCAGCCTCGGCCCGGCCAAGACGCGGATTGCGGCGATGAAATATCCGGCCAATCATATCTGGCGGCGGCAAGGCCGCATCACCTTGCACCAGTGCCGCCAACCCGGCACAGCCCGCGTGATCCAACAGCACATATCCCATAACCGTGCGCACCAACCCAAACAGCGGGCGATCATCTTTCAACAAATGATCCAGATAGGCATATTCGACCCGGTCAATACCCGTAAGCGGCCCGCGCCCCAAACGCGACACCAGCCGTGTCAGATCCAACAGCCGGGCAGCGGTTGCAGGCGGCGCCACCGCCTACTGCGCCGCCTTTTGCAGCGCCAGCATGTCGTTCAGATAGGCGCCAAATTCGTCGCGCAAATCCGGGCGAGCCAGACCAAAGGCCACCGTCGCCTGCAAAAACCCGGCTTTCGAGCCGCAATCATAACGCTGACCGCGAAAGCGAAAGCCAAACACTTTGCCCGATTTGGTTTCTTCGGCGATGGCATCGGTCAACTGGATTTCACCGCCCGCGCCCTGCTTCATCCGGTTCAGGTTGGACAGGATTTTTGGCGTCAGAATATAGCGCCCGATCACCGCCAGATTTGATGGCGCATCTTCGGCGCGCGGTTTCTCCACCATGCCCTTGGCGCGCACGATGGACCCCATGTCTTCGTCAATGTCCAACACCCCATAGCTGGAGGCTTTGGCAGGCGGCACTTCCATCGCGGCAACCATATTGCCACCGGTTTGTTCATAGGCTTCGATCATCTGCTGAAGGCAGGGCTTTTCAGCGGCGATCACGTCATCGGGCAGCAACACCGCAAAGGGTTCATTGCCAATCAGGCGGCGCGCGCACCAAACCGCATGGCCCAACCCCATCGGGCGGTTTTGGCGGACATAGGCAATCGCACCCGAATCCATATTGGTGTCTTTCAGGATATCCAGCAGCTCATCTTTACCGGCCTTGCGCAGGGTATTTTCCAACTCGGGCGAATGATCAAAGTAATCCTCAAGCGCAGATTTCCCGCGCGAGGTGACAAAGATAAACTCTTTGATCCCGGCGGCGCGGGCCTCATCAATGGCGTATTGGATCAAGGGGCGATCCACCAAGGTCATGATTTCTTTCGGGATAGACTTGGTGGCGGGCAAAAACCGCGTGCCCATTCCGGCCACAGGAAACACCGCCTTGGTAACTTTTTTGACCTTCATCTGCCCCACTCTTACCCAGACCGTATGTTTTCCAAATACGCTACACCTTCATGCCAAAATGTTAACAGCATAATTTGGCATGAATTTGGCATTGTTGCCGAATTTGTTCTGGTTAGCACAAATTCGACGCGGCTTTCAGGGGAAACAAAGGTGTTTCAAATCACTCTGTCGGTCGCTGATCTGCAATGCGGGCAATTTCCTGCGCGATCCGGCGGCGAAAGCTGACCAGACGCAGCCTGCTGCCTTCGCGCACGCTGCGCCCGAACAAACCGCCGGTTTGCAGCCAGAAACCAGCCGCCTGAAACTGCATCTGATGCGCGCGAAGGCTGGGGGACAGGCAAATGACCGTCACGATCTGCCCGGCGGCAACGGCGGTTTCAGCCTCGCGGATCAGTCGTTTGCGCTGCCAGATGCGGCCGGCAATCACCCGGCCAACGGTCGGGCCGGTTTTGGGCAGGGGGGCAAAGGCTGTGATGGTCTGCGCCAGTTTGGGCAGGGTCGGCAACGGGTGCTGCGCGCCTTCGGCCCAACCTGCGGCAAGGCTGGCCATCAGCGCTGTCACTTCATCGGTGCCGATCCGGCCCGCCACCAGATGGTGCTTTGCGCGGGCAGCCTCGCGCCGCGTCAATTCTGCCAGTGCGGCCACCAGATCTGCAGCCGACGCATGGCGGCGCAGGAAGATCGCGGTGCTTGCAGCAATATCGTGCAGCGACAATGGCACCCGATCGGCGCGGCGACGAGAACTGGCAGCAAAGCCGTGATGCACCTGCGCACCCGGCACAATCGCCGTCGGCCCCAGCGCAGCCATCCGCAGATTGACATCGGCCTCGTCCAGATAGAACCGATACGACGGATCAAAGCCGCCAACCGCCAACAGGCTGTCGCGGCGAAAGGCGCAGTTGGTGCCTTGCGTCTTGACCGCCCGATCAGATGTGCCGCGCAAAAGCGTGGTTGACGTGACATCAAGCGGATGATCCTGCCCCAGTGCGTCGACAAGGCAGGCCTCCCACTGAAAGGAAATTCCATTGCGCGCCCGGATAAACCCTGTGGCAGCGATCACGCTGCTATCATCGAAAGGCGCGGTAAGCCGCGACAGCCAAGTCGGCTCGGCAACGGCATCATCGTCGATAAAAGCCACCAGCGGGGCCGCCGCCAGCAGCAGCCCCGCATTGCGCGCGGCACTGATGTTCGCGTGATCGAAAACCACCGTTTTGATCGGCAAACCCCGGCTTTGCACTGCACGTATCGCGGCAGGATCGGCCACGACGATGATTTCAAACCGGGGATGATCTTGTTGGGTCAGCCCCAGCATACAGCGCATCAAGGCATCCGTCCGATGACGGCTGACCACGATCACGCTGGCGGCTTGTGCTGTCATTACCCCATCTCTGCCATCATCGCCTCAATCACCGGCACGTCGGACGGGTTGTTCAACTCCCAGAATTGGCGACCTTTGGCATCGACCTGCACGCATAAAACCGCGCGGCCGTTTTCCAAAAACCGCAGCTGTTCCAAGCCTTCCAGCGTTTCAAGCGGGCCAACCGGCCAAAACGGATAGGCCGCCAGCGCCTGTGGGCGATAGGCATAAACGCCAACATGGTGGAACACCGGGGTTTGATCGGTGTCGGCATAGCGTTTGGCGGTAAAGGGTATCACTTCTTTCGAGAAATACAGCCCGCGCATCCCGGCCCCAAACACGGCAGTCGTGCCCCCCACCCGATCGGCCCGGCGATCTGCCAGCAAACCGTTCAGCATCCGGCCATCGCAACGCAAAACCGGGGTGGCAATATCAGCCCCGGGATCGGCGCGCAGCCCGGCGATCAGGTCTTCGACAAACCATGCAGGCGTAAGGGGTGCGTCGCCTTGCAGGTTCACCACAATGTCGAAACCGGGCAGCAGGCCCGCCACTTCGGCACAGCGTTCGGTGCCGTTTTGTGCCAACGTCGATGTCATCACCACCTCCGCGCCAAAGCCCAGCGCGTGATCCTGGATGCGGTCATCGTCGGTGGCAATAACCACGCGGTCAATGCCGCGCACGGCCATCGCGGCTTCCCAACTACGGCGGATCAGGGTTTTGCTGCCGTCAGGCCCCGTCAGCGAAACCAAGGGCTTGCCCGGATATCGGCTGCTGGCATAGCGGGCGGGGATGGCGATCAGAACG
>JANPLZ010000015.1:0-13845 GCA_031422555.1 Cypionkella sp.
CGATGACTTCAAGTGTCAGGCCCTTCACGCCGAATGCGCCAAGCGACTGGCCGCACGAACCTTCGAGCGTCACCCACAGGCGATCCTCCGGCAGGCCGTCCATGCCGTACTTGCGCACGATGTGGGAGGAGGCGCGCGTGCCGATGGCGCGCTGCGTGTTGCGCACGTGATAGTCGAGCTGCATCTTCTCGCCGCGCTCGAAGAAGGCGGCAGCGTCGCGCAGGATCTGCATGTCGAGCGCGTCGGGCACTTCGTTGCGGAGTGTCGGCTTGTAGGTGACTTTCGCGGTCGGGTCGGCGCGCACAAGGAGCGGAGACAGGTCGAGGTCGTCGAGCATTGCCGAGCCGCGCGAGACCTGATGGAGCAGGTCGGTTCTGCCAATGACCTCGTCGAGACGCGTGAAGCCAAGCTCGGCAAGCGTTTCGCGGACTTCCTCGGCGATGAAGGTCATCAGGTTGACGACCTTGTCCGCCGTGCCGGTGAATTTTGCGCGCAAGCGTTCGTCCTGCGTGCAGACGCCGACGGGGCAGGTGTTGGAATGGCACTGGCGCACCATGATGCAGCCCATGGCGAGCAGGCTCGCCGTGCCGATGCCGTATTCTTCCGCGCCGAGCATCGCGGCCATCACGATGTCGCGCCCGGTGCGAAGCCCGCCATCCGTGCGTAGCGTGACCTGATCGCGCAGGTTGTTGAGCGTCAGCACATGGTGCGCTTCGGCAAGGCCGATCTCCCACGGCAGGCCGGCGAACTTGATCGACGACTGGGGCGAGGCGCCCGTGCCGCCGACATGGCCGGCGATCAGGATGACGTCTGCTTTCGCCTTGGCGACGCCCGCCGCAATCGTGCCGACGCCCGAGCGCGACACCAGCTTCACGCAGACACGGCAGTCCGGGTTGATCTGCTTCAGGTCGTAGATGAGCTGGGCGAGATCCTCGATCGAATAGATGTCGTGGTGTGGCGGCGGCGAGATCAGCATCACGCCGGGCGTTGCATAGCGGTTGCGGGCGATGAACTCGGTGACCTTGAAGCCGGGCAACTGGCCGCCTTCACCGGGCTTGGCCCCTTGAGCGACTTTGATCTCCAGCTCTTCGCAGGCGTTCAGATATTCTGCCGTCACGCCAAACCGCCCCGAGGCCACCTGCTTGATCTTGGCAGAAGGATTGTCGCCATTGGGTTCGGGGTGGAAATGGGCAGGATCTTCCCCGCCTTCGCCACTGTCCGACTTGGCCCCGATGCGGTTCATCGCGACGTTCAGGGTTTTATGCGCCTCTGGCCCCAATGCCCCCAGCGACATGCCGGGTGTCACGAACCGTTTGCGGATCGAGGTGATGGATTCCACTTCTTCGATTGGCACTGCTTTTCCCAACACCTTGATATCCAGCAAATCGCGGATATGGATGGGAGGGTTCGCGCGCATTGCGGCCGAATACTGCTTCCACAGATCAAACGACGCGCGGTTGCAGGCCTCTTGCAGCATATGCATCGTCTGCGCTTCCCAAGCGTGCTTTTCGCCGGAACGCCGGGCTTTGTAAAAGCCGCCGATAGGCAGAACATCGGCCCCACCGCGCCAGCCTTTGGTATGCACCTCTTCGGCCTTGATCTGAATGCCAGTCAGTCCAATGCCGGAAATGCGGCTTTGCATGCCGGGGAAATATTCGGCCACCATAGCACGGCTTAGGCCCACGGCCTCAAAGTTCAAGCCGCCACGATAGCTTGAAATCACCGAAATGCCCATTTTGGACATGATTTTTAAAAGCCCCGAATCCACCGCGTTGCCATAGCGGCGCATCGCGTCCAGCAGGCTGCCGTCGATCAGACCGCGCGAAATGCGGTCGGCAATCGAATCCTGTGCCAGATAGGCATTCACCGTGGTGGCCCCACAGCCGATCAACACGGCAAAGTAATGCGGATCAATACATTCGGCCGACCGCACGTTGATCGAACAAAACGTGCGCAGGCCTTTTTGGGTCAGCCAGGAATGCACAGCCGAGGTGGCAAGGATCATCGGCATCGCCACCTGATCAACGCCTTGATGCTGATCGGTCATCACCAACTGGCCCGCCCCCGACCGCACGGCGTCTTCGGCTTCGGCGCGGATGCGTTCAAGACCAAGGCGCAGCGCATCGGGGCCAGCATTGGCGGGAAAGGTGCAGTCGATATGCGCGACCTGGTCACCAAAGCGGTTCACCAGCACGTCAAATTCGGCATTCGCCAGAAATGGGCTTTCCAGCACCATGGTTTCGGTTTGCGCGTTGGATTCGTCCAGCACATTGCGCAAATTGCCAAAGCGGGTTTTCAGCGACATCACCCGACCTTCGCGTAAGGAGTCAATCGGCGGATTGGTGACCTGACTGAAGTTTTGCCGAAAGAAATGCGACAATGGCCGATACGCCGATGACAACACCGCCGCCGGAGTATCATCGCCCATCGAGGCGATCATTTCTTTGCCATCCTCGGCCATCGGGGCCAGCACCTGCTCCAGTTCTTCCACGGTATAGCCCGCTGCGATCTGACGGTTGCGCAGGTCGGCGCCGGTGAACATTGCCACTTCGGGCACGTCTTTCAAAAGCGCGTTCAGATCGACGATCTTTTGGATCCAGTCACCGTAAGGCTGGGCGGCGGCCAGTTTATCTTTCAACTCGACGTCGTGATACAGCTTGCCCTCGGCCATATCGACGGCAATCATTTGCCCCGGCCCCAAGGCGCCCTTTTCGCGCACGGTGGATTCGTCCACCGGCACCATGCCCGCCTCGGACCCTGCGATTAGCAGGCCATCACCGGTGACGACATAGCGCATGGGGCGAAGGCCGTTGCGATCCAGCCCACCGCAAACCCATTGACCATCGGTCATCGCCAGCGCCGCCGGGCCATCCCAAGGTTCGATGACCGAATTGCAATAGGCATACATATCGGCCCATGCCGGTTTCATGTCGGTGGTGGCTTTGGACCACGCTTCGGGGATCAGCATGGTTTTAGCCAAAGGCGCGTTGCGGCCCGATCGCACCAGCATTTCAAACACAGCATCCAGCGCACCGGAATCGCTGGTGCCAGACGGTATGATCGGCTTGATGTCTTCGGCGGCATCGCCAAAATTGTTCGACGCCATGCGAATTTCATGGCTTTTCATCCAGTTGACGTTGCCCTTCAGCGTGTTGATCTCGCCGTTATGGGCCAACATGCGGAACGGCTGTGCCAGCCACCACTGCGGAAACGTGTTGGTGGAATAGCGTTGGTGATAGATGGCAAAGGCGGATTCGAACCGGTCATCCAGCAGGTCGGGGTAGAACACTGCCACTTGTTCGGCCAGCATCATGCCTTTGTAGATGATCGACCGGCACGACAGGCTGCAGACATACATGCCTTGGATCTGGCTGGCCAAGGCCGCCTTTTCGATGCGGCGACGGATGATATAAAGTTCGCGCTCAAACTGTTCTTCGGTGATCGCCTTTTCGTTACGGATCAGAATCTGCTCAATTTCGGGCCGGGTGGCATTGGCCTTGTCACCCAGAACCGACACATCGACCGGCACATGCCGCCAGCCATAAATATAGTGGCCCATCCGCAAAACTTCGGATTCCACAATGGTGCGGACCCGTTCCTGTGCGCCAAAATCGGTGCGGGGCAAGAACACCTGCCCCACCGCGATCAGCTTTTTGGGGTCGGGTTCGTGCCCGGTGCGGCGCACCTGATCGGCAAAGAATTTGACCGGAATTTGCACATGAATTCCCGCGCCATCGCCGGTTTTACCATCTGCATCGACGGCCCCGCGATGCCAGATCGCCTTCAGCGCCGCGATGCCGTTTTCAACCACCTTGCGCGATGGCTTGCCCGAAATCGCCACCACCAGACCAACACCGCAAGACGCATGTTCGTCTTCGGTCTTGTAAAGGCTGTTGGCGTCCATCCATGCGCGCTTGGCTTCTTCTGCGGCTACCCACGCGTCATTGTATTGGGTCATGGCTGAACCTTTCTTTCTTTTATGGCCTTGGCATGCCGATTGTATTCTGTGAATGGAATCCCGCCTGCCGCCGACAGGGCGTCGTGCGTTTCAGCAAGATTCCCGGCGATCAGGTTGGCATAGATGAGTTGCAACGTCTTGTTGGCTTTCAGCCGAGGCGCAAGATCGTGACCACTGTTCTGAAACAGATAGTGGTGAATATTGCTGCCCTGTCTGAATTTGCGCGCCTGCATGATTTCGCCCGATGCGGTGCCATGCATGATCACCACATCAATGCCTGTGCCCGATAAGTCGGGCACTGTCGGGTAGGGCCACTCCGAGATCAGGCTGGTATATTCACTCCAGCTTGGACCGCGACGCACGACACCGGGAAAAATGGAAAATTGCGGCACAATTGCAAGCACAGCATCAACTTTCGCTTCGCTTGCATAGATCAGCGCAGATGATCCCCCCATGGAATTGCCGACAGCCACAATTCGGGATGGTTTGATTTCATCCGTCAATGTCGAAATCGTGGCTTTCAATGTGGCCATCTGGCCCGGATAGTTCATCCAGCTGCGGCTGGCGTCAGACACAAACAAAACATGGTTCTGGCCATGCTGTCCGGCCAAAGACACCGCTTCGACTTTGGGAACAACGTCCGGATCAAGACCCACACCCGAAAACGAAATGACAAAAACGTCGCCGCGCCCTGGCAAATAGCTAAGGTGTAAAGGATGATCACTGAAATAGGGCGCGGGACGGCTCATGATGGTTGGCGATACCTTTGCAGTGGCAGCGAAGACGTCACCACGTCGCAATCAAAAATCGGCTGCGAGGCGGCAAAGCCTTTTTCGCCGGGCAAGATGAATTGTTTGGGCGATCCTTCCAGAGGCAGCCAGTTGGTGCCGTCATACCATTCAGAGCTGCCGGAAAAGAAATTGCGCCATTCCGGGTTGATGAATTCCCGGCCCCGTGCCTGACGCAGAACGGTGCCGTCATTATCGGTTTCGGTGTATTCAAACTCGGTCTGTTTCAGGGTCACGCCATCAATCACCACCGATGATCCGGTCAGTTTATCAAAACCGCGCACATTGGTGTGCTCGCCGTTGTCTTTGGTCAGGCTGAAAACAAAGCTGTCATAGCCCGTCGCCAGCAAATCCGAAAATGACGCCGGATCAGCCGGGTTGGGATCAAGCGTTTGCTTGACTGCCGGGTTCATATCATAGCTTTCGATCCACTGCGTTTCACTGTCGATTTTTGACAAGTAAAACGCACCCTCCTGATCGAAATCAGCGCGCCATTGATCACCGGGATTGTCGGCTTCGCAGCGATAATAATTCGCGACATAACACCCCGACGATTGCACCGTCAGATAGGCGGTGCAGCCTGCGGGTGGCGTAAAGCTGCCGGCCAATGCCGGAAAGGTCGTCAAAATCAACGGAAGCGCAAGAAACCATTTCATCAGCGGTCTACCTTTTATCTTGGTGCAATTTTCAAGGGCACAGGCTTGGATCCCTGCCCCATTACTCTGCCGCAACGGCGGCGGGTTGCGCCAGATAGTCCAGAATAGACTCGGCGGCTTCGCGCCCGTCGCGGATGGCCCAAACTACCAGACTTGCACCGCGCACGATGTCACCGGCGGCATAGACACCCGGCAATGACGTGCCATGCGTGCGGAAATCCCCCTTGATTGTGCCCCAACGGGTAACCGCCAATTCCGGCACCCCCCACAGCGTTGGCAGCGCTTCGGGCTCGAACCCCAGCGCCTGAATGACCAGATCGGCGGGTTCGACATAATCGGCACCTTCGATGATCTCGGGTGATTGGCGGCCCGACGCATCCGGCGCGCCAAGTCGCATTTTCTGCACGATCACGCCGTCAACATCGACGCCACCGGTAAAGCCTTTGGGCGCGGTCAGCCAAACAAAATCGACGCCTTCCTCTTCGGCGTTTTGCACTTCGCGTTGGCTGCCGGGCATATTGGCCTTGTCGCGGCGATACAGGCACTTCACCGATGTCGCCCCTTGGCGGATGGCGGTGCGCACGCAATCCATTGCGGTGTCGCCACCCCCGATGACCACCACGCGCTTGGCCTCGGCGTTAAGTGCGCCGGTGTCAAACTCGGGCACATCATCGCCAAAGCTTTTGCGGTTGCTGGCGGTCAGGAAATCCAGCGCCGCGACGATGCCTTTGGCCCCAACACCGGGGGCTGCGATATCGCGGGCTTTGTAGACGCCGGTTGCGATCAGGATGGCATCGTGCTGACCGCGAATGGCGTCGAACGACAAATCCACGCCAATGTTGCAATTCAGCACAAACTGCACGCCGCCCAGTTCCAACTGCTCGATGCGCTGCATAACCACCGGCTTTTCCAGTTTGAAGCCGGGAATGCCATAGGTCAGCAACCCGCCTGCCCGGTCGTAGCGGTCATAGACCGTTACCTGGATGCCACGACGACGAAGCACATCTGCCGCCGCCAAACCACCCGGCCCGGCCCCGATAATGCCGACAGCTTCTGTGCGTTCGGCAAAGGGGCGGATCGGTTTGACCCAGCCCATTTCCCACGCCTTATCGGTTAGATATTTTTCAACCGCGCCAATGGTCACCGTGCCATGGCCCGATTGTTCAATCACACAATTGCCTTCGCACAGCCGGTCTTGCGGACAGATGCGGCCACAAATTTCGGGGAAGGTATTGGTGGCCTGACTAAGATCATAGGCTTCTTCCAAACGGCCCTCGGCAGTCAGCCGCAGCCAATCGGGGATATTATTGTGCAACGGGCAATGGGTCTGGCAATAGGGCACGCCGCATTGGCTGCAGCGGCTGGATTGTTCAGCGGCTTTTTCGGCGGCAAATTCGCGGTAGATTTCGTCAAAATCGCTGGTGCGCACATAGGCATCGCGCTTTTGCGGCGTTTCCTTGCCCAAATTCACGAATTTCAACATTTTTTGGCCAGCCATATCAACGCCCCTTGGGTCAACTGTCGTCGCTGCGGTGTAATACGACTGTCTGTTTGGAAATAAAAGGCAGCAATGCTGACCTATTATCAGAATTATCGTGGTGTTTTGGTTTCCATAAAAGGAATTATCAAATTTAAGGTCAGTATGCGTTACCTATAAGCCTAAAACCCCGCCCAAAGTGCAAGCAACGCAGCGGTTCCCACAATGATTCGCCACCAGCCAAACACGGCAAACCCGTGTTGACTGACATAGCCCAACACCCAGCGCGCCACGATCAGCGCCGTGACAAAGGCGCAGCCAAAGCCAACGGCGATGTCTGACAGGGCAGAGAAATCCAAAATGTCGCGATTTTTATACAGATCATAGGCAAAGGCGCCCGCCATCGTTGGCATCGAAAGGAAAAACGAAAATTCGGCTGCGGCGCGCCGTTCAACGCCCAGCATCAGCGCACCAACAATCGTGGACCCCGACCGTGACACGCCGGGCACCAAAGCCAGACATTGAATGAACCCAATCGCCAAGGCTTTGCCAAACGGGATCTGCATGGCGTCTTGATGAACCGGCGCAGGTGCGGCGCGATCAACGACCAACAAAACGATACCGCCAAGGATCAGCATGGTCGCAATCACCCGGGGGGATTCGAACAACACGGATTTGATAAAGTCATGCGCCAAGACGCCAATCACCACCGCCGGGATAAAAGCCAGCGCCACCGACACGATAAACCGCAGTGCCGCCGGGTCGCGGTGGGCGGTTGAAAACACCTGCCACAGCCGGGCGGCATAAAGCGCAATGATCGCCAGAACCGCGCCCAGCTGAATAACCACCTCAAAGGTCTTGCCGGCGCTTTCAAAGCCCATAAAATGCCCGGCCAACAAAAGATGGCCCGTCGACGATACCGGAATAAACTCTGTCAGGCCTTCGATGATGCCCAAGACGCCCGCGACGATGGTATCGGCCATAGCCTAGCCGCGCTTCAGGTTTTTCGCCGAATCCTTGATCGCCGCATATTGCCCGGACGGCCGGTAGCGCCACAGATATTCCGGGATCACCGCCTCCATTGGGGTGGCTGTAATGCCGAGATCGGCCAAGGTCCTGGCCCCTGCACCAACCACATTGTCAGACCCAAGGGATGTCACCTGATCGCGGGTCAACAGCCCGTTTTTGATCAGCCCACCCGTGGCCACCGACCCAAAATCCAACAGCGTGGCCATAATACGGGCGACAAAAAATGGCACGTTCAACACCAGGCGGCGGCGTTGAATGACCGCCAGCATGCGGCCCATCAAACCCTTAAAGCTGTCAATGTCCGGGCCGCCCAATTCATACACACCCGGACTTGCCTGTCCGATCACGCCGCGAACCGCTGCGGCGGCGACATCATCTACGAACACCGGTTGAAACTTTGTCGCCCCGCCAACAACAGGCAGGATCGGTCCCAGCCTGCTCATCCCGGCAAAGCGGTTGAAAAAGGCGTCTTCATTGCCAAAGATAACCGACGGGCGCAGGATTACGGCGCTTGGAAACGCGGCAACAACCGTCGCCTCGCCCGCGCCTTTGGATTGGGCGTAAAGACTGGCACCTTCGGGATCGGCGCCGATGGCCGAGATATGCACCATCTGACCCACCTTCAACGTGCTGGCGATCCGCGCAATACGGCCAGCGCCTTCGGATTGGACGGCGATAAAGTTGTTCTTTCCACCGCGATCAAAGGTGCCAACGCAGTTCACCACCGCATCCGCCCCCAGCATCGCCATCCGCACCGATGCATCGTCGCGGATATTGCAAAACACCGGTTCAACCTGCCCAACCGTGCCGTAGGGTTTCACAAACAACGCCTCATTCGGGCGACGCACCGCGACCCGCACGCGCCAGCCTTCTTTGGCCATACGGCGGGCGATATAGCGGCCGACAAACCCGGAACCGCCATAGATCGTGACCAGCTTGCTCATGCGGGACCCTTTGGATGTGTTTTTCACCTGTGGCCTGAATAATCTTCGCAGGCCAATCCAGCAAGGCCAATCGCTGCGACGAATTTTCCGGCATTCCGCCGCGCATGTGTTGACTTAGCCTGAACCCTTGGCTACATCGCCCTCACGACACTGGGCCCTGGTGGCGGAATTGGTAGACGCGCTGGTTTCAGGTACCAGTGTTGCAAGACGTGGAGGTTCGAGTCCTCTCCTGGGCACCAAGTCGACCCTTTTTGGTGGGGGGCGTGATCGGTAATGCCGACCGTGAACCAGACCATCCGCTGCCTGCGCGCGGGTGTCAAAGCTACCTTCCCATCACCACTGGACCCGACCAGCCGCTAAATGCCATACTTGTCAGCAGGTGTTGATAGCGCAAAATGGGGCGGTGATGATTGCTGGCGGGATCGACCTTGGTGGCACCAAGATCGAAGCACAGATTTTTGATGCTGACTGGGCGATTGTTGATCGACAGCGCGTTGCCACGCCAAAAACCTATCCCGATTTGATTGCCGCCGTCACCGGCCTGATCGGCTGGATTGACACCCAGTCGCCGGGCGTGCCGATTGGCATTGCGGCGGCTGGGGTGATCAATCCTGCCAACGGTTTGGCCCTGACGGCAAATTTGCCCGCCAACGCCAAGCCTTTGCCCGCCGATATCATGGCCGCCGCCGGGCGGAAAATTACCTACATCAACGATTGCAACGCCATGGCGCTGGCGGAATCGGTGTTCGGGGCGGCGAAAGGCTTTGATCCGGTGGCCTGCCTGATCCTTGGCACTGGTATTGGCGGCGGCGTTGTCAGGGGCGGCAAGCTGTTGGAAGGTGCCACAGGCTTGGGCAGTGAATTCGGTCATTTCCCCTTAGCGGCCGGACCCGTTGTTGCCCACGGTCTGCCCGTAATCCGCTGCGGTTGCGGCAAGATTGGATGCACCGAAACCTTGCTGTCCGGGCCGGGCCTGTCGCGGATCGTGTTGCATGTCACCGGGCAAAACCTGCCCGCCACCCAGATTGTTGCGCGCCGTAAATCAGAGCCGGATATGGCCAAAAGCTGGGATATCTGGTGCGAATTGATGGCCGAGATGATGATGACCCTGTCGTTTACCCTTGATCCGGCCTGTATCGTTCTGGGCGGTGGCCTGTCCGGCGCGCCAGGGTTGATCGCTGATCTGCAAACGGCATTGCACCGGCTGCAATGGCCCGGTTTTGCGCTGCCAGTGCTGCATTTGGCGCAAGGCGGCGATACCAGCGGCGCGCGCGGGGCGGCCTATGCGGCCTTTGTTCAGGGCAACGACCATGGGTAAAATCTGGCTTTGTGCGGATCAGGTGTTCGACGGCGGATCGCTGTGCGACCGAATGGCTGTTGGATTGGATCATGGCATTGTGACGGATGTTGTGCCGATGGCAGCGCTGCCTGTGGATGCCGTCCGCTCGGCGATCCGCGGCATTCTAACGCCGGGATATCTGGATTTGCAGGTCAACGGCGGTGGCGGCACCATGCTGAACACCGCCCCCAGCGCTGCGGCGATGGCCGCCATCGCGGCGGCGCATCGCCCCTTCGGCACTGTGGCTGTGCTGCCAACGGTGATTACGGACGCGCCCGATATTCTGGCAAAGGCGGTAGACGCCGCGATTGCGGCCAAAGGCACGCCGGGCCTGTTGGGGCTGCATATTGAAGGGCCGCATATCAGCCCCGCACGGCGTGGCACCCATGCAGCCCATCATATCCGCCCGCTGGACGACACGACAATTGCCCATATCCGGCGGTTGCGAAGCCACGGAGTTTGCGTGATGATCACGCTGGCGCCCGAAATGGCGCAGCCCGGCCAGATTGCGCGATTGGTGGCACTGGGCGCGGTGGTATCCATCGGCCATTCCGATGCAACGGCGGATCAGGTGGCGCTGGCCCTGGCCCAAGGCGCAAGCTGTTTCACCCATCTTTTCAACGCCATGTCGCCAATGCTTGGCCGTGCCGCCGGGGTGACCGGGGCCGCGATAAATTCAACCGCCTATTGTGGGTTTATCTGTGACGGGCATCATGTAAACGATGATATGCTGAGGCTTGCCATCCGCGCACGGCCGGTTGCGGACCGGATGCTGCTGGTTTCAGACGCCATGGCCACGGTGGGCGGGCCGGACCGGTTTGACCTTTATGGCAAGACCATTCACTTGGTGGATGGGCGGCTGATCAACGACGAAGGCCACTTGGCCGGGGCGCACAGCACGATGGCAACGGGTGTGGCGCGGTTGATTTTGCAGTTGAATATCGGCGTTGAAACGGCATTGCGCATGGCGGTTTCAACGCCTGCTGCAGTGATAGGGCAACCCGGTCTTGCCACGCTGATGGGCCAAACCACGGAAAATCTGCGGGTTTTAGGGCCTGATTTCGTGCCGCAAACCCTGCGTTTGCCCGATACGCGCTGATCGTCAGCCCGCGACCAAACCCTTGATGTCCGATGCCAGACGGCTTGCCGCCCGGGCCAGCAAGGCGACATCACTGCCAGCGCCAACAAATGTTACACCCAATTCAAGATAATGCGGCACAGCGGCGGTATCAAAGGTCAAAATGCCCGCCGCTTTGCCCGACGCCACGATCTGACGCAACGCATCGTCAATTGCGGTCTGCACGGCTGGCGCTGCGGAATTTCCCGGATACCCCATATCTGCCGCCAAATCCGCCGGACCGACAAAAATGCAATCAACATCGTCCAGCGCCAAAATAGCGGGCAAGGCGGCCAGTCCGGCCCGGCTTTCTACCTGCAAGATCAAGCAGATTTCGGTGTTGGCATTTTGAATATAATCAGCCATTTGCCCAAAATTCGACGCCCGCGCCGACCCTGCCCCCACGCCGCGCATGCCTTTGGGCGGATACAGGGTGGCCGCAATCACCGCTTTGGCCTGCTCCACACTTTCGATCATCGGGATCAACAATGATTGCACGCCCAGATCAAGGATCTGCTTGATAATCCAGGCCTCACCAATCGGGGGGCGCACCACCACAGTGCTGCGCGCACCAATGGTTTGGGCTTGTGACAGAATGGTTGGAATGTCGTTCGGGCCATGCTCGGCATCAATCAACAGCCAATCAAAGCCAACATCCGACAAAAGTTCTGACGAATAGGCGCTGGCCAGACTAAGCCAGATGCCGATTTGTGGCGTTTTCGCCGCCAGCGCAGCCTTGAGGTGATTTTTCGGCACGGGCATGACGGGTCCTTCGGGCATACTGGGCGGCTGATTTCGCCGCGCCTTACCGTGTTTAACAATGCCCCGGTGGTCAAGCCCCCAGACCAGACCGTTCAAGGTGATGGACGACCCAATGCGAATTGCAACGGGTATTTCCCGGCTAAAAACAATCGCGCCCCCCAAGATGGAGGGCGCGACAGGCCGCAGGTCAAGATCGCAGGTTGGTGGAATTAGTTGGTCATCAACACTTCCATCGCCGCAGCTTTCTTGGTGGCGTCGTCGTCTTTGCTGTCAAAAATTGTGTTCAAGACAGCCACTTGTGACAAAGTCAACTCTTCAAACCGTGGCTTTTCCACACCGATGGCGGCAAGTTTGCCGGTCAGCTGTTCTTCCAACTGATCGGTGCCGGAATGTTCAGTAGGCTCTATTTTCATCATGGCTTCCGCCAAAACCCGCTCTGCCGCGGCTTTCTTTTCAGAATCCGGTTCGGTGCCGCCAAAGATCACGTTCAGGCGGCTTAGCTGTGACGGGGTCAGCATGACGCCTTCTGGCAAGGACAACCCGACGCCCGCCAGATACACCATCGCCTGCTGTTCCAACTGCAAAGTGCCTTCGTTGGCCTTCAGACGAGTCGGCTCGTTGGTTGCCGTCTCAATCAGTTTGGTCGCCGAAGCGGCTTTGTCGGCATCCGTAGTATCGGTGCGGTCCAGCAGGGCCGACAAGTTGGCAACTTCGCCCATGGTCAACATCCCAACCCGAGCCGAGCTGACGCCCACCGTCGCCAGATCATTGATAACCTGCTGTTCCAACTGCTGAAATTCAGTCATTTGCGCAAAACCGGCAGTGCCCCACAGCGAAAGCGCCACCGCCGCAGCAAAGGGAATGGATTTTGTAAAGGTCAAGGTTTTCATGGTCGTCTCCTAGTTTGGAATTACGGTCATCAACCTGCAAGCCGCGAAATGGTTCCCTTGCCGTTAGGGCTGCAGGTTTGGGTCATCGTTCGCAAGGGCTTTGGTCAACCCCTGAACCACAAGGTCCACCCCACGCAAATCTCCAGCGCGCGGGATGAACCTGATCGCGCAGATGGCACACAGACCCGCAGCGGGGGTGCAGTGGGTGCTGCACGGCGGTCAGCGGTTTTTCGAACTTGCTCTTGTGGCGGTCACCCGCTATTTGACGAACCGCGTAGCCCCAATAGCTCAGCTGGTAGAGCACGTCATTCGTAATGACGGGGTCGGCGGTTCGAATCCGTCTTGGGGCACGCGCCAATCCCGAAATTTAACTACCATCCACGGAAAATAATCCCGTTTTGCGGTGCTTCCTTAGGCCCGGGGCGCAAACCCTGACCGCAGTGCCTGGTAAAGTCTCAATTTGCGCCGCGCGCGACGGCGGCAAGATCTATCAGGTCTGCAACCGGTTCAATCACAACCGGCTTGGGCGGTGGATTAACCAAAAGCGGCAATAGCTCGGACGCGGTGGCGCTTGGGCCGGTGCTCTCGGCGGGTTCGCGCCAGGATAGCGTGTCAAAGCCCGCACAATTTTCACAGATCGGAGCCCAAGCGGCATGAATTGCCTGACATTTGTCGCAGCACCATTGCGGGCCGCGCGGCGCAGTCAAGGCGCGGGCCAGCCAGCCGCGCACGACAGATTCGTCACTGCCTTCGCCCCGCTCTATCGCCGCCATGATCGCCAGACTGCGCCGGGTGGGATGGCGGGTGACCAGATCGGCCAAGGCCCGCCGGGCTGCAGGGAAGTCTTCGGCCGCAATGTTAAGTTCCGCCAAAAGCATCAGGGTT
>JANPLZ010000016.1:0-29978 GCA_031422555.1 Cypionkella sp.
CGCAGGCGCGGGCGCTGTCAGCTTGTCCGGCGGGTCGGTTTTGACCCTTAACACCGGCGCATCAAATGTGTCGGGCGTGGTTTCGGGTTTGGGCGGCCTGGAAATTGCCACAGGCAGCACGACGACTTTGTCGGGTACGAATACCTTTATCGGCGGCATCAACCTGAGCGGAAAGGTCATTCTGGCTAACAACGCTGCGGCTGGCACCGGGCCGATCACTACGAACGGGTCGGTCATCAACTATGCCAACGGCATCGACAACGCGGCCGGTATCGTCGTAAATTCGATCACCACCCAGCTGGAAGTTTTGACAACGGATGCCGCAACGCAGTCCGGGGTTATTTCAGAATCTAGCGGCGGGCGGCCGATTGAGAAAATCGGTTCCGGCACGCTGACGTTGTCGGCGGCGAATACCTACACCGGGGCTACCACAGTAACAGGCGGCACTTTGGTGGTGACCGGATCGGTGGCATCGACCGCGATCAACGTCAACAACGCATCGACGATCAGCGTGGACGGCACGGCGTTGTTGGACACCGCAGCGGTGGTGTTGTCGGGCACCGGCAATCTGACGCTGACGGGCAATGAAATCATCGGATCGCTGGCAGGCGTTGCAGGCACCTCTGTTACCTTGGGGGCCAACACCCTGACCACCGGGGATGGCACCAACACCGCAATGGCCGGGATCATCAGTGGCACGGGCGGGTTGACCAAACAAGGGGCGGGCGGCACGTTTACGCTGTCGGGCGCGAACACTTACACCGGGACTACAACCGTTAATGCGGGCACCTTGGCACTGTCGGGCGGGTCGGCAATTGCTAATACGGGTGCCGTTGTGGTGACATCGCCGGGCATTCTGCAAGTCGATGCGGTAGAGACCATCGGATCCTTGGCCGGTTCGGGTTCAACTGTGTTGAACGCAGCCATTTTTACTGGCGGCAACGATGATACAACGACCTATTCGGGTGTGATTTCCGGAACAGGCATTCTGAACAAACTAGGCACCGGCACGATGACCCTGACCGGCGCGAATACCCAGACCGGCACGGTTAATGCGTCTGGTGGTGTGCTGTCGTTCACTGGGGCTGGCGCGGCCTTTACCGGTGCCGTCGGCCCGAACGCTGTCAATACGTCTTTGGGTGCCATTTTGGAAACCGACGGCGGGGCGTTTAACACGACCACGATTGTTGCCAACAACGCAGGCGCGTTCAACCTGATCAGCGGGGGCAGTGAAAGCATTCTGCGCATTGTCGGTGCGGGCACGGTTGATTTGTCATCGGGTTCGGTTTTGACGGTAAATGGCGGCGGGTCAAACGTAAGCGGCGTGATTTCGGGGGCCGGTGGCTTTACGGTTGCAGGGGGGGGAACCACCACCTTCACCGCCGCAAACACCTATGCTGGCGACACGACCGTTAACGCGGGGATCCTTGATCTGACAGGATCGGGCGCGATTGCCAGCACGGTGATCACAACCGCTGGCACGGCAATCTTGCGCACCGATGGGGCGGCGTTGGCATCCACGGCTGCAATCACCAACAACAGCACCAACGCGGGTGGGCTGACCCTGACCGGAAACGAAACCATCGGCAGTCTGAACGGCGCGGGCGGCGTTACCCTGACAGGGGCGACCCTGACACTGTCTGCAGGCGCGTCCAGCATTAGCGGCGCGGTCACAGGCACCGGCGCCGGCACGCTGAACGTAACAGGCGGCACGACAACCGTGGCGGCGGCGGGCAATGTCGGCACGGCCACCACGATTGATTCTGGTGGCACAGTCATCAACAACGGCACGATGGCCGGCGTTGGCAACGCGGGCGGCTTTACCAACAATGGGGGGGCCGGTGCGCTGACGAACACCGGGGCTGGCACCGGGTCTAACACCGGCACTTTAGCAAGTCTTACGCATAATTCGACCGCTTTGTTCACCAACACAGGCATCGTATCGGGCGCGACGAGTGTCACGAACGGCACGGTTACCCTAAGCGGGGCGTCGAACCTGGCGAATACGGCGGCGGTTACGGTGAACGGCGGCATTCTGAACGTGAATGTGGCGGAAACCATCGGATCACTTGCGGGCACGGGCGGCACGGTGAACCTGAATGCGGCGTTGACGACGGGTGATGGCACCAGCACCACCTATGCAGGCACGATTGGCGGGGCTGGCGGCAGCCTGATCAAAGAGGGTTTGGGCACGTTTACCTTGTCGGGTGCAGCCAACACTTATACGGGGGCCACGTTTGTAAACGCGGGCGTGTTGAACGTGCGGAACGGGTCCGCGCTGGGCACGGCGGCGGGGGCAACTACGGTGGCCTCCGGGGCTGCGTTGCAGGTGCAGACCACCGGCGGCCCAGTTGTCATTGCCGATGCGATGACGTTGAACGGCACAGGCATCGCCAATGACGGTGCGGTGCGCAACATCGCCGGCGTGAACGCCTTGACAGGGGGGATCACACTGGGGTCGGCAACGCGGATCAATTCTGACGCGGGAACGTTGCAATTCAGCGGCACAATTTCGGGGGCGGGGCAAAACCTGACGGTTGGTGGCGCGGGGAATACGGTAATCACCGGGCCAATTGCCACGACTTCCGGAACGCTGACCAAAGATGGCGCGGGTCAATTGGCGTTGTTTGGGGTGAACACCTTTACCGGTGATGTGATCGTTAACGCGGGGGCTGTGCAACTTAGCGGTAATTCGGTTGGTGATCCGATCAACGGCGCGATTGGGGATGCGGCCAATGTTACCCTGAATGGCAGCAGCATTTTGCGGCTGAACACCAATGAAACCATCGGGTCTTTGACGGGTGCCCTTGGCAGCAGCGTGTTCAACTTTACGTCCGGCACCACGCTGACAACCGGGGGCAACGGTGCATCGACCTTGTTTGCCGGAACAATCACCAGCGACATCAGCCTGACCAAAGAGGGCAGCGGCACGTTCGAGCTGTCGAACACAAACGGCTACACGGGTGCCACAACCGTCAACGGCGGTATTCTTGATCTGACCGGCACCGGCACGATTGGCAGCACGGTGATTACCACCACAGGCACAGCCATTTTGCGCACCAACGGTGGGGCACTGGCCGCAGCGGCGGCGATCACCAATGGCAGCACCAACGCGGGCGGGGTCACGCTGACAGGGAATGAAACCATCGCAAGCCTGAACGGAGCAGGTGGGGTAACCCTGACCGGCGCGCAGTTGACGCTGACGACGGGCGCGTCGAATATCAGCGGCGTCATCAGTGGCACCGGCGGCCTGACGGTGCAGGGCAGCAGTGCAACCGCTTTGTCAGGGGTAAACACGTATTCCGGGGCGACGTCAGTGACCGCGGGCTCGCTGACCATGGCGGCAACCGGATCGGTGATCAATAGTATCACCACCAACACTGGCGGCATTGTGACCAATAGCGGCGGTGCGTTTGGTGCAGTCACCAATACCAGTGGCACTTTCAACAACACCACAGGCACCGCGGGCGCGGTATCAAACGCAGGCACCGGCACCAACGGCGGCACCATCGCCAGCCTGGCCAACAGTGGCGGCACCTTTGGCAACAGCGGAACGGTCAGCGGCGCATCGACCGTATCGGGCGGGGCTGTTACCAACTCTGGCAGCTTTGGCAGCACCTTGGGTGTCACGGGCGGCACATTCACCAACAACGCAGGCGGCGGGGTTGTGGCAGCCACCACCAACACCGGCGGCACCGTCACCAACAACGGCGGCACGTTTGCCGCTGTGACCAACACCACCGGCACGTTTAACAACACCCTGGGAACGGCAGGCGCGGTCAGTAACGCAGCCGCCGGCACCAACGGTGGCACCATTGCCAGCCTGACCAACACCAGCGGCACGTTCGGCAATACCGGCCTGATTACCGGCGCACTGACGGCTTCGGGTGGCACGGTCACGCACAGCGGCACCGCCGGGTCTGCAGCCGTGTCGGGTGCTGCAATCTTGAACGTCAACGCCGGAACGATCACCGGCCTTACGACCAACACCGGCGGCACCATCAACATTGCAAGCGGCGTCTTTACCGGCGGCTTGACCAATACCAGCGGCATCGTAAATGCGGCGGGCACCATGACCGGTGGGAATATCATCAACAGCGGGACTTTTAACGTAACCGCGGCGTTAACCGGCGGTGGCGCGAACTTTACCAATACATTGACACCTGCTGGCACGTTGAACGTGATTGCGGGCAACTATACCGGTTTGGGGTTGATCACGAATAACTCATTCACCACGATTAATGTGGGACCGGGCCGCATTTTGGCTGGCACGACTTTGATCAATAACGGGCGCTCGGTGATCAACGGCGGCACGATTGCGGCGGCGTTTACCAACAGTGTTGGCGGAATTCTTGAAACCAACGGGGCTGCAATCATCACCGGCACCTTCGCCAACAACGGCGTCGTTGATATGGCGGATGGGGCAACCGGCGACACGCTGACCATCTCGGGGGCGACCAGTGGCAGCGGCCGCTATCAGATGGATCTGAACCTAAGCGATGGCACCACCGATCTGGTGACCGCGACCGCAGGCGGTGTGGCAGCGGTGGGTCTGGACTTTACCGCAACGCCGGGTGGCGCCTTGTTGACACCGATCACGGTGTTTGCCGGGGTTGGCCCGGGGGCTACGCTGTCGCAAACCGGTTTGCCAACTGGCGGCGCTGTGCTTTATGCCATGACACAGTCAGGCAGCAATGTGCAGGTGGTCAGCCAGATCAACCCGGCAGTCGCGGGCGTGGCAGCAACGGCTGCAACCACGCAATCGCTGATCGGCACTGTGGTCAACCGTCCGACAAGTCCGTTTGTGTCTGGTCTGGCGGCCGAAGAGGGCTGCTCAAGCGGCGGTTATTTCCGGGCGACGACCGGGAAAGCAACCGTGAAGGGCACATCCGTAAACAATAATGTGTCGACCGAAAGTTCAATCGCCTCGCAATTCTCGGGCGTTCAGGGTGGCTTTGACGTCGGCTGCTTTGATGGCCGCTTCTTTAACGGTTGGGATGGCGCGATCGGGGCAATGGTGGGATATAACCTTGGCACAACCGCTCAGGATGTGTTCTCGGATCCGATCAATCCAACCCTGCGCACCGGAACATCCGGGGCCGCGTTCAGCCAAAGCTATTTCGGTCTTTATGCGGCGGGCAGCAAGGATCGGTTGTCTGGCGACGTGCAACTGCGGTTTGACCAGACCAAATTCGAGCTTAGCGAAACCACCTTTACGGGTGTGCCGGTTGGTTTGGACGGGCTTAGCTATTCCACCAAATCCACCACGATTGGCACGCGCCTGAATTACCGGTTTGATCTGAATGAAGAGAAAGGCACCAACTTTGTGCCGACAGTCGGCTTCAACTATACATCGGTGTCTGGCGATACCCTGACGCTGGCGGGTGGTGAGACCTTGGAAATCAGCCCGTTCTCTACCGTGGTTGGTTTTGTTGGCGGCACCTTTGCCAAGACCAAGATCGACCCGGAGGGCACCGCAGCCACGACAACCTTTGTCAGCGGCAACCTTTATCGCGATTTCGGCGGCGACCGGGCTGCGGTATACGACAGCTCGGCGCTGCCCGGCCCCGAGACGATTTCCATCGGCAGCATCGGAACCTTTGCCGAAGCGTCGATCGGGGTGAACTATGTCAAGATCCTTGAAAAAGGCCCCGGCGGTGCCAAGCAGCTGAACGCCAACATCCGGGCCGATGCACGGTTTGGCCCCAACGTCAGCGACAGCTACAGCCTGACGGCACAGGTCCGGTTGTCGTTCTGATCAAAACTGCCTGCCCCGGTCTGCCAGACGCAGGCCGGGGTTTTTAATGGCCAACCGTTGCCTGCAGTAATTGTTCACAAAACATAGACTTGATCCGGCGGGTCAGAGGACGCAGACTGCCCTCAAGGGATTTTTCCCAAAGCCACTCGTTTTTCGGGGTGGCGGCTATGATAGTATTTCGGCTGTGTTTGGGTCGTTCGATAGATTGAGGGCAGGATGTCTTGGTATAGCAAGGTTGCTTGGAAGGAGGGGTTGTTCCTTCAACCCCACCATCTGCAACAAAATGACCGCTACGTTGAAAAGCTGATCGAAGCCCGCACGCGGCATGTGTCGCCCTATCCTTGGGGTATTGAAGAAATGCGCATGAACCGGGATCGGTTGATGCAGGGCCGGGTGGAATTGGCCACGGTGTCTGGCATTTTTCCCGATGGCACGCCGTTTGACGCCCCTGCCGTATCGCCCCTGCCCCGCGCCATCGAAGTGCCCGAAGGATCGGACGGCATGGGCATCTGGCTGACCCTGCCCGATCAGGTGATGAACGGGCGCGAAGTGGCGATGGATACCGAAGTCGGCGCCGCCACCCGCTATGTTCTGGGCGCAGAAACCGTGGCAGATGCCGCGTCGGCGTTGCGGCTGGAAGCGCAGATCGAAATCGCTGCCCCCCGAATGGAATTGGACATCCGCGCCACGCCCAAACCCGGCTATCAATGCCTGAAAATTGGCCGCATCGTTGAAGTGCGCGACAATGTTGTCATTCTTGACGATGCGTTTCCGCCGCCTTTGTTAACCATTTCGGCGCATTCGGTGGCGCTGGGCTGGCTGGACCGGGTGATCGGCTGGGTGGAAACCAAGCTGGACAGCCTGTCGCGCTATGCGTCCGATCCGTCTTCGGCGGGCGGATTGCAGGCGACCGATTATTTCATGTTGCTGTGCCTGAACCGCCAGATCAACGTGCTGCGCCATTTGCGGGCCAGCCGCTATGTGCATCCCGAACGGCTGTTCGAAGAGCTGTTGCGGTTCTCGGGCGAGTTGTGGACCTTTGATCAGGACAAACGGCTGGCCCCGCCCTATGACGCCTATGATCACGCGGATCTGAAAGCCTCGATAGAGCCGATTGTGCGCGATATTCAGCGGTTGTTGTCGCGCGATGTTGGCCGGGCCACCCGGCTGGAACTGGTGCAGGTGCGGCAGAATTCCTATCTGGCACAAGTGGCGGATCGCAACCTGTTCCGCGATGCCACATTTGTTCTGGAAGTCGAAAGCAGCCGGGCGCTGACCCTTGTGCAACAGCAATTCCCGCAGCTGTGCAAAGTGGGGCCGAACACCCGGATGGCCGAGATTGTGAACAACAACCTGCCCGGCATTGATCTGATCCACACACCCACACCGCCCCGGCAAATCCGGGCAGTGTCGCGCAATGTCTACTTCATCTTGGAAAAGAACTCGCCCTTATGGCGCGAGTTTTCGAATGCACCCGCCATTGGCATGCATTTTGCCGGCGATTGGCCTGATCTGAAGATGGAATTGTGGGCCATCGTGGAGACCAAGGGATGAGCAACGGCGGCAGCGGCAGCAACAAAGACAAAACGGTCATCGGGGGCAGCATGGGCGGCGTGCCAGCGCCATTGCCGGGCGGTGCTGCGCCAATGCCGGGGGCGGGCAAACGACAGGCCGCACCAAACCAATCAACCGTGATCGGCGGGGCGATGCCGGGGTCCGGCACGCCGGGCGGTGGTTTTGGCGGTGGCGGATTTGGCGCACAGGGCGGGTTTGGCCAACCGCAATCGCAAGGCTTTGGCGGCGACGGCGCTGACGCGTGGTCAACCGGCACGGGTGGGTTTGGATCACCGGCCCAAGTGCCGGGCCGACCACCGGGTGGAGGTTTTGGCGGTGGTGGTCAGGGCGGCCCGGGCGGTCAGGGCGGTGGCTATGCGTCGCAACCTTCGCAACGCACCGTTATCGGTGGGTCGGGTGCCTTTGGTCAGCCCGAAGGGTTTTTCCCGGATGCGTCCACCGCACAGCCGACCAACTATGCCAACAGCGGCCCCAAAGTAGACTTGCGCCGCGCGCTTTCGGCCAAGGGATTGGGGGCGGGTGGCCCGAAAAGCCCGATGCTGGCGGCCGCGGCAAATCTTCTGATCCTGTTTGGCCGGTTGCGCACGCAAATGGTGGAAATGGAAGCCGTCCCGCTGATGGAATACGTCACCCGCGAGATTGAAGGGTTTGAGCAGAACTGCCTGAATGCAGGCATTGATCAGCACGAAACCCAAGTCGCCAAATATCTGCTGTGCGGCACCGCTGATGACATTGTACAAAACATCCCCGGCACCGACCGGCATTTGTGGATGCAGTATTCCATGGTGGCGCGGTTTTTCAACCGGCGCACCTCGGGGGTTGGGTTTTTCCAGGAAGTTGAAAAGGCAATGCAGGCCCCGGCGCAGCGGTTTCAACTGCTGGAACTGGCGATGACCTGCCTGTCACTTGGGTTTGAGGGCCAGTATCGGTCTGCCCCGAACGGCGCTGTGGAATTGGCCCGCATCCGCACGATGATATACGAATCGCTGCGCCGGGTGCAGAACCGCCCCGACGAAGACATCTCACCACGCTGGCAGCCGGTGGCTTTGGGCGGGCGGCGGCGGTTTGGCGGCACGCCCCTGTGGGTCATCGGATCGGTTTTGGGGTTGATCCTGATGGGCGCGTATTTTGGCCTGTCGATGCTGATCGCCAACGAAGGTTCGGTTGTGTCCCAACGGCTTTTGTCGCTGCACCCGACTTCGCCGATCACTTTGGTGCGGGCGGTGGCGTTCACGCCTTTGGTAGTGGATCAAGAAGAGCTGGTCACCAAAACCGGCCAGTTGGACCGCCTGCGCGGGGGCCTTGCCGACGATATCGCTTCGGGGATGGTCGAGGTCGATATCAAGGGTGATTTCATCTTTATCCGGGTCAACAACGCCGCCCTGTTTGCCAGCGGCAAAGCCGAAACCAAGCAAGAATTTGTCGATCTGGGCGGGCGGATTGCGGCCATTCTGAACCCGGAAACCGGCCCGGTGATGATCTTTGGTTACACCGACAACGTGCCGATGTCTGGCCGCGGTCGGTTCAAGAACAATCACGATCTGTCCTTGGCGCGGGCCGAAGCAGTGAAGGATGTTTTGGCGGCCAGCATCACCGACAAAGAGCGGTTTGTTGTCGAAGGCAAAGGCGAGGCCGAACCGATTGGCGACAACGAGGCCGAAGACGGACGCGCGCTTAACCGCCGCGTTGAAATCATGATCAAGCGTGAAGAAACGCTGCAATGACGCGGGTTGCAGTGGGGAAATTGATATGAAATGGGTCAAACTTGGCTTTGTGATCTTTGGCTTTCTGGCCTTTTCGGCGGTGGTCTGGTTTGCCGGGCCTCTGATCGGTATTGGTGACGCGCGCCCGTTTGATCCGGCTTGGGTGCGTCTGCTGATCATCGGCATTCTGGCGCTGATCCTGACGATTTGGGGTGTGATAAAGCTGATCCGCCGTCGCAGTGGCCAAAAGGCGCTGGAAAAGGCTTTGGTCGTTGATGTGGCGGCACAAGGTGATGGCAAGGAACTGGCCACGCGCATGCAGTCGGCGCTGCTGACCCTGAAGAAAAGCGGCAATTCGAAAACCTATCTTTACGATATGCCGTGGTATGTGATCATCGGTCCGCCGGGGTCGGGCAAAACCACGGCCTTGGTGAATTCCGATATCAAATTTCCGCTATCCGGTCAGGGCCAAGGCGGGCTGCAAGGCTTTGGCGGCACCCGTTATTGCGATTGGTGGTTTGCCGAAGAAGCGATCCTAATTGATACGGCGGGGCGGTATACCACCCAAGACAGCGATGGCGGTGCTGATTCTGCGTCCTGGGGGTCATTTCTGGCCTTGTTGAAACGCAACCGGCCCAAACAGCCGATCAACGGCGTTATTCTGGCGTTTTCGGTGTCTGATCTGATGAACGCAGGGCCGGATAAAATTCAGGCCCATGCCGATACGGTGCGCGCCCGTCTGGCCGAGATTCACGAGACATTGAAGGTCGATTTCCCGGTCTATGTGATGTTCACCAAGACCGACCTGATTTCGGGTTTTCGCGAATATTTCAGCAGTTTTTCGGCATCGCGGCGCAAAAAGGTCTGGGGGGCCACGTTCCAGACCGAAAGCCGCAAGGAACAGACCTTTGACCGGGTTGGCCCGGAATTTGACGCGCTGATTGCGCGACTGTCGGATGAGGTGATGGACCGTTTGTCCGAAGAACCCGATGGCGTGAACCGCATTGCGATTTTCGGGTTGCCCGGACAAATGGCGATGTTGAAAGACGAAATCGACTCCTTTCTGCGGCAGGTATTTGAGCCAACCCGCTATAAAACCAGCGCCATTCTGCGCGGGTTCTATTTCACCTCCGGCACGCAGGAAGGCACCCCGATTGATCAGGTGCTGGGCGCCATGGGCCGCAGTTTTGGCGGCGATGCCGGCGCGTTGATGTCGGGCAAAGGTAAAAGCTTTTTCCTGCACGATCTGTTGTCAAAGGTGATTTTCGGTGAACAGGGCTGGGTGTCTTATGATCGCAAAGCCGTGCGGCGGTCGTCGGTGTTCCGCCTTGTGGCGACGTCGGGCATGGTATTGGCAGCCATTGGGGTGCTGGGGGCCTGGGCCTACAGCTATTTGAACAACCGCGAAATGGTGGCCTCGGCCCAAGCCGCGATGGCCGATTACGAATTGGCCGCGACCGAAGATTTGCAGGCGATTGAGGTCAAGGACACCGATCTGTTGCGGGTGGCGAACCATTTGCAACTGTTGCGCACCATGCCTTCGGGCTATGAATCCCCCGAGGAAGCCGAGGGCGATTGGACCCGCGGCTTTGGTCTTTCGCAGCAAGGTGCTTTGCGGCAAGCCGCCCGCGACAGCTATGCCCAAGGGCTGGAACGGCTGATGCGCCCGCGGCTGGTGCTGCGGGTGGAAGAACAGTTGCAGGCCTATGTTTTGGCCAATGAACCCTTGGCGATTTACGAATCCTTGAAGGTGTACAAGTTGTTGGGCGGTGCTGCCCCCGCGCCGCAAGATGATCTGGTGGTGACGTGGTTTGAAGATGACTGGGATCAGGTCACCTACCCGGGTCTTAATCAGGAACCCGCCCGGTTGATGATGAAAAACCATCTGATCGCCCTGCTGGAACTGGATGACAGCGTCGCCCCCAGCGTGACGCTGAACGCCGATCTGGTCGCCAAATCCGAAGTAATCCTTGCCCGGCTAAGCGTGGCGGATCAGGCCTATTCGCTGATAGTCGCCACCGCCCCCCAGCAAGGCATCCCCGATTTCAATCTGGTGGAACGGGCCGGACCAGATGCGCGGCTGGTGTTTGAAACCGTCGACGGCAGCGATCTGGGCGAGTTGGTGGTGCCTGCGCTGTATACCTACGAAGGTTTCAACGGATTTTTCCTTGATCAGTTGGCCGAAGTGGCGCGCAAGCTGGAAAATGAACAATGGGTGATGGGCGATCAGGCTGCCGCTGCCAAAGTTGACGAACAATTGGCCCGGTTGGGGCCGCAACTGCTGAACCGGTATCGTGACGACTATCTCGCGGCTTGGGAGCAGGTGTTGCAAAACATAAAGCTGGCACCGATGGCGGCAGACAAGCCGGCCTATCTGGCGCTAGATGCGGCGGCGTCGGCGTCAACCTCACCCATTCTAAAGCTGGTCGAAGGCATCACTGCCGAAACCCGGCTGACCGTGGCCTTGGCCGCAGATACCCCGGTGGAAGGTGCGGTTGCGGGGATTGAGGCCGATGCGGCGGCGCTGGCCAAGGCAACCAATCAGGTCACCAGTCAGTTGACCTCGCGGGTCAGCGGTTTGTCGCGGATCGGGCTTGATCTGGCGCTGGCCACATCCAAATCGCAGCTACGTCCGGGTGCTGCCGGGGCCGGAACGGAACAATTCATTCCCGGATTGGATATCGAGGCGCAATTTGTCGAATACCACAACTTGATGGTCGGCGCGCCAGGGCAACGGCCAATTGATGCATTATTGGCCAGTTTTTCAGGCATTCAGCAGGGCTTGGTGCTGGCGGCGCAGTTCAATCAAGAGCAGGCGCAGGCGCAAATTCCCGCCCTGATCGGACAGTTGCGCACCGCTGCGTCCCGCCTGCCGCCCGAATTGTCGCGCATGGTCGGCGAGGCGGTCGAAGACTTTGAAGGCGATGCCGCATCAAGTTCCATCGCGCAGATCAACGCCGAGCTGACATCGCAAGTGGCGGCGGTCTGCACCAATACTGTGGAAGGCCGCTATCCGTTCTCGAAAAGCCCGGCGCGGCAAGTGCCTTTGTCGGAATTTGCCCAGTTGTTCGCGCCCGATGGGGTGTTGGACCGATTCTTCAACACCAATCTGGCGGTGCATGCCAACATGGGCGTAGGCGATTGGACATGGCGCGATGACAGCCCGCTGGCGGCCAAACTAAGCCTGCAAACCTTACGGCAGTTTCAACATGCCGCAGCTATCCGCGAGGCGTTCTTTCCCGGCGGCAACCCGACCGTGGCACTGGAAGTTACGGTAAACCAAACGGCGGCACATGACCGGATCAAGCAATCCTTGCTGGTGGTTGACGACCAGCCGATCCAGATGCGCAAGGTTGGCAATACGCCGGTGACAATCACCTGGCCCGGTGGCGGCGGCAATACCAACCTGCAATTGCTGCCCGAGTTGAACAACCGGGAAAGCCAGATCGCCTATCAGGGACCATGGGCGTTTTTGCAGTTCATCCGCGATGGCAACCCGCGTCAGGTGGGCGATGTGATGCAGGTCAGCTATGTGATCGGCGGGCGTAACATCACCTATGAAATCCGCGTCAACGCCTTGGTCAACCCATTCAACATGTCGGAATTGCGTGAATTCCGTTGCCCGACGGGCCTGTAACCATGGCGCTTGCGGTTTATGGCAAACACCCTGCCAAGGGTGATTTTCTGGAATACGGGCTACCGTCTGCGCTAAAGCCCGCGCTAGAGGCTTGGCTAGACACGGTTTTGGCCGAGGCGAAGGCCAGTTTGGCGGCTGATTGGCAGGCGGTCTGGCCCAACGCTCCGACGCTGCGGTTCTGGTTGGGCGAAGGCATCTGGGGCGCGCCGGTGGCGGGGGTCATGGCATCATCGCAAGACCGGGTGGGTCGGCGGTTTCCGCTGGTGTTGCTGGCTTTGGCCGAGGATGGGTTATCCTTGCCGCCGCCGGTGATTGATCCCGATCAGGCATGGTATGATGCGGCCTGCGCGCATCTGGGCGCGCAACTGTTGCGTCAGGATTTGTCTGGCCCGGCCGATCTGATAAACGATGCCCAACTTCCGTTGGCAACCGATGCCCTGCCCGGCCCCAGCGATTTTTGGGCCGTGCGACCGGGTGCCGACGTCACAGGCTTGCTGGCCGATATTGCGCTGACCGACCATCGCCGCGCCAACGCGCGCCGGAGTTATTGGTGGGTGGCAGGAACGCCGGATGGTCCGACGCTGAACAGCGATACAGCGTCCGGATCAACAGAAAGTGCTGCAACTGATGACGTGGTGATGTCGGCCGATTTGGCTACAGCAGACCAAACGGACGCCCCAACAGACTCCGGCGCGGAAGACATCGCGTTGCAGCAAACGTCGGCACCGGATGCCTTCGTTGACCCTTTTAGCGCCGAAACCGGCGATGATCCGGCAGCAACCCCATGGGATTTGCCCGATACGCCCGAAACCAATGCCTCGCCTTTTGCCGATACGGCGCATGTGCCCAGCCTGTTTGCGCCGCCGGAACCGGGCGCGCTGATGGCCGAAGTGGCCTATAGTGCCCCACAACCCGACAGGGCAGTTGCCGCCGAACCGCTGTGGTCACAAGTCTGGGCCGGTCCGGGTCTGCCCTCGGGCGCGGTTCTTGCGTGGTTTTTTCGGGGGCATGCGGGCAATGACTAGGCAGAGCACCATTTTTGCGCCTAAGCTGCAGGCAAAAGTTTTTTGCGGGAGGACGGATGTTAGAAGCTCCCTTTCTATTTGAAACGGGTGCCGCGTCGGATACCGGGCGCGTGCGCAACCATAACGAAGACAGCTTTTTAACCCAACCAGATTCGGGGGTTTGGGTTGTGGCCGATGGCATGGGCGGGCATCATGCCGGTGATTTTGCCAGCCGGGCGATTGTTGAAAGCGTGGCCTCGGTGGGGATGCCGGTTTCCGCGCCAGATTTGCAAGCGCGCTTTATGGACCGGATTTTACGCGCGCATCAAACCATTCAGGCCCAGTCGCAACGGCTGAACGGCGCAACCGTTGGGGCCACCTTGGTGGGCTTGTTGTCGTTTGACCGGCATTTTGCCTGTATCTGGTCGGGTGACAGCCGGATTTATCTGATGCGCGGCGACCATTTCGCGCAAGTGACCGTTGATCATACCGAAGTAAATGAACTGTTGCGCACCGGTGCGATTACCCAAGATCAGGCCGCAACCTGGCCGCGCCGCAATGTGATCACCCGCGCAATCGGCGTGCATGACATGCCAATGACGGATGAGCGGTCGGGCGTTCTGGTGGACGGCGATACGTTTTTGCTGTGCTCGGATGGATTGACCGAACATGTCGAAGACCACGAGATGGCCGAAACGCTGGTGCAGATGGGCCCGCAGGCCGCTTGCGACAGTCTGGTCGCCTTGACGCTGGAACGCGGGGCGAAAGACAATGTGACCGTGCTTGTCGTGCGCTTTCGCGACAGGGGGGCTGTGCAGCCCGGCTATTCAGGTCAAGCACAAAATACGTATCGGGCGGCAGCAGCCGACGATGAATGGCAAGTGGGCATCTGAACCATGACGAATGATCCCACAAATCCCGGCGTGCCAGACGCAGAAGTGCCCAAGACAGATGTGCCGCCCGCCGCCGATGCGACCGCCGCTGCACCAGCGCCTGCCACAGTGCCGCCCGCGCCTGCGCCACTGCCACCTGCCGCCCCGTCGCCCGTCAGCGCCGTCAAAGTCACCGGAATTGCCGCAAGTGACGGCCCTAAAAAGCCAGCCACAACGGTCACCACCGGCACGCTGATCATGGGCACCTACGAGATTGAGCAGTTGATCAACTCGGGCGGGATGGGCGAAGTTTACCGCGGCCGCAACATTCACAACGGCGAACCGGTGGCGATCAAAATCGTGCTGCCCTCGTTGGCGCATGATCCAAAAATCGTGGCGCTGTTCCAAAAGGAATCGACGACTTTGTCGCGCCTTAGCCATGAGGCGATTGTTCGTTATCACGTCTTTACCGTTGATCCGACCATCGGTCGCCCCTGCATGGTGATGGAATTTGTGTCAGGCACTGCGATGTCGGACCGGATCGAACAAGGGCCCATGGTGGCCGAAGATGTGCGGGTGATGCTGCGGCGCGTGGCGTCTGGGTTGGACAAAGCCCACCGCGCCGGAGTGGTTCACCGTGATCTGTCGCCAGACAATGTGATCTTGGAAGAGGGCATGGTTGAACATGCCAAACTGATCGACTTTGGCATCGCGAAATCCACCGCGATGGGGGCTGGCACCCTGTTGCAAGGTCAGTTTGCCGGCAAGTTCAACTGGGTGGCACCCGAACAATTGGGGGCCTTTGGCGGCGTTGTTGACGGACGGTCGGATATCTACTCGTTGGCGCTGGTCACCGCCGGGGCCAGCCGGGGCGAAGTTTTGCAGATGGGGGCGTCGATTGTCGATGCGGTCGGCAAACGGTCTTCGGTGCCGGATCTGACAGGTGTTGATGCCAGTCTGGTGCCCTTGCTGACATGGATGCTGCAACCCGACCCCGGCCAGCGCCCCGAAAACATGGCGCGCGTGATTGCGGCGTTGGACAACCCAAACCTGATCCCGAACGCGACACCCCCCGAACCGAAAGCCGCCGATCCCAACCGCACCATCATTGGCGGTGCATTGCCTGCCTATGAGGTTTTGTCGGCACAATCCGCCAAATCTGCGCCGCCGCCCGCAGCACTGCCACCTGTGTCAAAACTGCCGGGCACCTCTGACTGGGACAGCCCTGCCGAGGCGCGCAAACCCACAGCACCCGAAGGGGCGACCGTGATTGCAAGCGCGGGGTCATTTGCACCGCGCGCCGTGACCCTGCCCGAAGAAGAACCCGAAGATTTCAGCCCCTTTGGCGCGCCCTCAACCGCCAAGCCGCAACCGCCAGCCGCCGTTGCAGCATCGCCCAAAGTGGCGAAAAAAGGCGCGGGTGGTCTGATTGGGGTTCTGGCCGTGTTGGCACTGGGGGCCGGTGGGGCCGGTGCCTATTTTGGTGGTTTCCTTGATGCGGCTTTGATCGGGTCCAACAGCGCCGCTGATGATGCAACACCGCCGGTGGACGCTGGCAAACCCGTTGATACAACCGCAGCCGTCGAGGCGATTGCCGCTGATGATGCAGTAGCGGCCCAACTTGCCGAAGAAAAAGCCGCCACCGAGGCCGCTTTGAAACTGGCCGCCGATCAAGAGGCCGCGAAACTGGCCGAACAGCAGGCGGCAGCAGACGCGTTGGCCGCTGCCGAGGCCGCGAAACTGGCCGAAGCCAAGGCCGCCGAAGACGCCGCCGCCGCCGCTGTTGCAGCCGCCGAATTGGCCAAAACCCAAACCGCGGAAGAAAAAGCCGCGGCCGACGCCGCCGCCGCCCAAAAGGCCGTTGATGACGCAGCCGTGGCCGCCCTTGCCGCCGAGGAAGCGGCGGCAAAGCTGAAAGCCGATGAAGCCGCTGCCGTCGAAGCTGCCAAAGCGGCGGAAGATGCAAAACTTGCCGCCGATGCCGCCGCCCAAAAGGTTGCCGAAGACGCCGCCGCCGCAGAAAAGCTGGCCGCCGAAGAGGCTGCCCAAAAAGCCGCCGCCGAGGCCGCCAAAGCCGACCCGGTTCTTAGCCAGAAAGCGTTTCTTGCCAGCTATGTCACACCGGACTGCGTTTATTTGGGATTGTCAGACCCCAAACCCGAAGGCTTTGTGCTGGATGGATTTGCGGCTGATACCAAACCGCTGGAGCAGATGTCCCAGGAATGGACAGAAGCAACAACAACAAAACCCGATGTTGTGGTGCATCTGGTCAGCCCCGGCCAATGCGCGGCGTTGAATTTTGCCGTGCAATTCCCGGACACCGCCCCAAAACAGCCGCTGAAGGTGGTCTTCGACAACCCAAGTGCGATTGTCAAAAATGGCTCTGAAATCAAGGGCACGGTTCAGGGGCTGGAAGGCCGCACGTTGACGCTGTTTTATGTGACGTCCAAAGGCACTGTGACAAATGTGAACAAATTCACCGTGGCAAAAGACGACGGCACGGTACGGTTCGGTTTTACGATGAATATTCCCAAAGCGTCGGCGTCAGAACCGCAGGTATTTTTGGCGATTGCCGGTGACAAAGACGTCGCGACGTTTTTGAACCGTTTGCCCGAGGGGAAATCAGCGGAAAGCGTGTTCAAGTTTGTCAGTGCAAAGCTGGAACAACTGGCTTTGCCAACAGCGTCAGCGCTGGCCTTCGTGCAGGTCGACAACTGACGCAATGATGCGCGAAACCAGGGGCTGAATGAGGGAATACGATGTGGCGTTGCAGTGAAATTGCTTTCCTTGCCAGACCGGTATCGGTTCTGTAACATGGCCTGCATTAGGAAATAATTTTACTCTGTTTCGTCCGTTTAACATAGCTTTATTGAAAGTGGTATGCAGATGGCACCGCCAAATTCCCAAGCAAACCGTATGGGGCGGCTGTTTACGCCCCTGCCAGAGAATACTTTGTCACTGATGGGTTTTTCCGGCCTTGAGGCCGTCAATGAGATAAACAACTTCAAAGTAAAAGCAGTGGCCGCCGATGGCCCGATCGATCTGGACGCGTTGCTGGGCCAAGCGATGCGCATCGAACTTGATTCAGTTTACGGCACGATCCACCACATTCATCAGGCTGTCTTTTCTGCCCGGTTTTTGGGCAAGCACGATCGGGGATATGTCTATGAATTTGATTTGCGGCCATGGATTTGGCTGCTTAGCCGCCAGACAAAATCCCGCATTTTTGAAGAAAAGACTGCCCTCGACATCATAACGGAAGTGATGAACGAGTATGGTGGTTTTTTCCAATGCCCGGTAAAGTATCTGTCGTCTGATAGCTTTCCGATATTAAAATACACCGTTCAATACGACGAGACCGATCTGAACTTTATCTTGCGACTGATGGAACAGTTCGGGATCAATTATTTCGTCGAGATGACCGAAAGTGGGCAAACGCTGGTGCTGATGACCAGCCTGGATGATTTTGCTGCGGCAGATGGCCCAGCCACCCGCGTTTACAGTCGGGCGGCCAGTGCCAACCAACGCGATGCCGAAATTTTTGATCACTGGATCGACAACCGCCTTGTGACCACCACCAGCTTCCTGACCGATGACTACAATTTTGAAACCCCGACTGCCGATCTGGCCTACACCGCAATTTCTGTTCCGGGTCACGGCCTGCAAAACGTCGAATCCTTTACCTATCCCGGTCTGTATCGGACACCGTCCGAAGCCGGGCAGGTGGCGTTGAATATCATGCACGGCGCAACAGCCCAAAGCACGGTTGTCCGCGCGACAGGCGATTTGCGCAGCTTGGCGGCAGGCGTCCACTTTGCTTTGATTGACCATGAAGTCGATGCATATAACACTGACTATGCCGTGATCGCGATCCAGCACATGTATACCGGCAACCAATTTCAAAGCGGTGGCGGAGCCCAGCAAAGTTATCATGGGTCATACCGGCTGGTCACAGCGTCCACGTCCTTTGGCCCGGAACGCAAAACGCCGCGCCCGGTAATGCGTGGCCCGCAAACCGCTGTTGTAATGGATGGCGCCGATGGCACGATTGATGAATTCGGCAGGATCATTGTCAGATTCCATTGGGACAAATCCGCAAAATCCATGCCATGCCGGGTGGCGCAAATGTGGGCGGGCAAGGAATGGGGCAGCGTTTTTACGCCCCATGCCGGCATGGAAGTGATCGTAGAATTCCTGGACGGTGACCCCGACCGCCCGGTTGTAACCGGCTGTGTTTACAACGCCGACAACATGCCGCCGTGGTCTTTACCCGACAAAAAACTGACCAGCGGAATTTTGACCGTGCGCGACAATTGGTTGCTGTTTGATGACGTAGATGGATCTGAGCTGATTGATATGCACGCCCAGAAAGATTTCAAAACTTTGGTTGAAAACGACCACAAGCTTGAAGTTGGCAATGACTTGGAAACGATTATCCATAATGATGAAACCCATACCGTTGACGGTAAACGCACGACGACAATCGGCAAAACCGATACGACAACGGTAGATGGAAACCTGACGCTTGAATCCAAGACCAAGATCATCTTGAAAGTTGCGGGCAGCACGATCACGCTTGAGCCGAGCGGCATCAAAATAGAGGCGACCAAGATCGACGTTGCGGCGGTTGCGGCGCTAACCACAAAGGGCCTGACTGCCGAGCATACCTCGACCGCCAATATGACCATCAAGGGTCTGATGGTGTTGATAAACTGATCCCATGACACAGCGCACAGACACCAACGCCCCGATCACCACCGAACCCGCGCTTGGATTGCGGGTTCAAGAAGCATCCGAACTTTTCACGGTCATGCCGGATGTTCAGAAATTTTTTACCCAAAAGCCAGAGTCGGGCCAGCACTGCCTTGATTTCTTGCGCAGGCTGCGGTTGGGGCCGGTGCCAGAAGAGGCGATCAGCCTGATGGCCTTTGGCCTGCTGCCGCGCCCGGCAGTGTGGTGGGGGCATGAATGCCTGAAGGCCGCCCCGGATTTGCTGACCGATCAAGACAAGGCGATGATGGAATTGGTCGTGGATTGGGTCGCGCAGCAAGATGAAGACAGCCGCTATGCCGTGATGAATGCCGGCAACGCCATCAGCGACAAAGGCCCGGGCGCGTGGCTCGCTTTGGGGGCGGGCTGGTCAAGCGGGTCGATGTCGCACCGGGGGTTGCCGGCCGTGCAACCGCAGATCAGCCTTACGGGACAAGTGCTGAATGTCAGCATCAACGCGTCTTTGGCCCGGGTGCCGCAAGACAAACGCCGCCGGATGTTGGACCATTATGTTGGTATGGCCGAGGTGCTGGCGAAATCTGCGTGACTGCTTTGTTCGTTTTGGTCAGAATCGTCTTGGCCTGCGATGCATATTGCATCAAGCACACTTATCTAACACCTTGTGCTTGATAGGATTCGGCTGACAATGAAACTGACCCTGCGGATTGAAAACTTTGATTTCCTGCCAGATGGCGGGCCGTTGGAGTTTTCGGTGACGGCGCGGGGCTGTGAAGTTGGCCGCGATTCGGCGATGGACTGGACCCTGCCCGATCCAACCCGGCATGTTTCCAGCCGCCATTTTGAGGTGGTCTACCGGGGCGGGCAGTTTTCGCTGAACGATATCTCGACCAACGGCACCTTTGTTTATGGCCAGTCGATGCGGGTATCGTCGCCGCTGCCGTTGGCCAACAATGACCGGCTGCAAGTTGGTCAATATATCATCCGGGTGATCATTACGAATCCGGCTGCGGCGCAATCCGGGCTTGGGCAATCGGGCCTTGGGCAACCGGGGGCCAGCCAACCTGCCGCGTATGCAGCGCCCAACGCCGCCGCCGCCGCTGATCCGTGGAGTTTGACCCCAACACCGGCGCCAATGCCAACACCGATGCCCGCGCCAAACCGCCCGTCGCAACCAATGATGGGGCAGTATGCCGACAGCTTCATTGATGCACCGCGTCAGCCCGCCGCCCCCTCACCCCCCGCCCCCGTTGCCCCGGCACCCGCCGCCGCCGCAATGGCACCGATGGTTTTAGGCGGCGCGGCCGCGCGTGCGCCATCCGAACCGTTTGCGGCAAAACCGCCCCAGCCACCGGCAAATGCTGGCGTGCCGGATGCGCCCAAGGTGGCCGCTGCCGCGATGGGTCCAACCGCGTTTCTGGATGCCATCTGCAAAGGGGCCGGGTTGCCGCCGGGCAGTCTGAACAACACCGACGCCGCCAGTTTGGGCGAAGATATCGGCAAATGCCTGCGGATCGCCACAGAAGAGCTGATGGCGCTTTTGGGCGCACGCGCCGCCGCCAAGCAATTTGTCAAAAGTTCCAGCCGCACGATGATTGGTGGATTGAACAACAGCCCGTTGAAGTTCAAACCCAACGCCACCGAAGCCATGCTGACAATGTTTGCCCAGCGCCCTGACAGCTATCTTGGATCAACCGCCAGCTTTGCGCAGGGGTTTGACGATATAAAGCGGCACCAAACCGCGGTTTACGCAGCAATGCAGCCAGCCTTGGCAAAGCTGTTGGAAGACTTGTCGCCAGAATCCATCGAAGGGCGGGCGGCGGGCGGTATCATGTCTTCCAAGAAAGCCCGGGCTTGGGAAACCTTTGTTGAACGTTGGGATGCCAAAACGCACCCACATGAAAATGGCATGCTGGATGTGTTTTTGACCTATTTTGCCGATGCGTATGATGTGGCCGTCAAGAAGACAGGCGGGTGACGCTGTGATTGACCGAAATCAAATGCAGCGCTAGCATTCTGACAGATTTTGAAAAGGTGTTGAAATGACCGGATTGATTATGGCTGTGACATTTGCGGGCCTTGTGGTGGCTGCGTTTGTGCCCCGGCCCCAGCCAATCCCGGTTCCGTCGCGCCGAAATCCTCGCTGACGGATTTCGCACATGAAGGTTGATGATATCCTGAAGCCAATTTCGGCAGACGCGCCCTGCGGTGACGATCTGCTGGAATCAGATGATCCTGATTTTATCGACTATTATTTTGGTGTCGAAGACCGTCTGCCGACCAGTTATTTCAACATCGCCAAGGGCACGTTGTTTGACAGTGGGTCGGTCGATCACAAATCGGAAACGGCAAAGATCGACGCGCTGCTAAAGCGCAGCCGCGATCTGCGGCTGTTGGGGCTGGAAGCCAAGTTTCAGATTTTGTCTGGGCGGTTCAAAGGGTTTGTTGACGCGGTGCTGGCCATGGCCGGTCTGGTGGAAACCTACCCCGACGCCGCGCATCCCATCGCGTCAAACGACCGGCGCAACGCGCTGGAAGAATTAGACGCCCTTGTCACCATTGTGATGCCGCTGGATTACGCGACATTGATTTCGGATAAGCGGATCGGCGATGTCAAATATCGCCCTTATGGCACCGGCACCGGCAAAATCGAGCCGCGCAGCGACGAAGTGCGCGGCGATTCCAATGCCATCGCCGGCGCGCTTGGGTCTTCGGAAAATGCCAAGGCCGTAGATCAGCTTTATGCCCAGCTTGTCGATGTGCGGGCGGCCATGAAGACAATGGTATCGGCAAGTCAGGCGCGGACTGATGGATTTATTCCGCGTTTTCCGAATTTGGAAACCAAGATCGACGATCTTATTGATATGGTTCTGGCAGCGCGCGGTGATCTTTCCGGTGCCGCCACCGACCCAAACATGGGTGATGTCCAAAATGGTTCCGGCGCCGAAGCCGGGGCCGATCCGGGCGGTGTTGCGGGCAAAGCGGCGACGATCACCATCAATGCAGCCGTCGGTGATGTGCCGGATCACAAGACCGCCTACCGGATGCTGCACGCGATCGAGCAGTATTTTTCCACCACGGAACCCGCCTCACTGGCGCTGGTGCTGGTCACCCAATCGCGTCTGCTGATCGGGCGGCCCTTGGTAGAGGCGCTGGATGCCCTGATGGAGAATTCAGCATCCTATGCTTCTATCACCTTTGGCACCGACACCGGGTTTGCCATTCCCATGGCGCGGATGCGCGAATTGTCGGGGCAGGCCAATATTGCCTCAACCGAAGGCTGGTTGGATTTATCCGGCGATGAAAGCCCGGCGGCGGAAATTTTATCGCGCGATCACGCCGGAATGGTGTTAAAACAAGTTGAGGATTTCTTTCGGATACGCGAACCCGCAAGCCCGATTCCAATCTTGCTTTTCAAGGCTCGTAACATGCTGGCAAAAGATTTCCACGCGCTGGTAAGGGAACTTATCCCGCCTTCAAACTAGTTATTTATTGATCTGTCAGCCGGGTTATGTGAGGCTGCGCAAATATGTTGACTTGTGACGCCCGTTGCGGCTTTCTTTGACAAAAACAGATTGGGAGATTGATATGGCGACCGCCGATTCAGCAACTGGATTCATCAAACGCAACCGTCCACCCCGGGTCATGATTTCTTACGCCGACCCGATTGACGCCAACAAGCAAGTCGAATTGCCATTTGTTATGGGCGTGATGTCGGATTTGTCGGGCAACGCATCCAAGGTGGAAAAATCCCCGATGGCCGAGCGTGAATTTTCGTTGGTCAGTCAAGATACGCTTGACGACTACATGGAAAGCGTCGCGCCCGGGCTGGCGATCAACGTGAAAAACACGCTTGATCCCGAAATGGGTGGCAAGCTGTCGGTCAATCTGAACTTCAAGAAAATGGCTGATCTAAGCCCCGGTGAAATTGCCCGGCAAGTGCCCGCTTTGGCTACGTTGCTTGAGGCGCGTGAACAACTGGCCAACTTGCAACGCTATATGAATGGTAAATCCGGTGCGCAGGATCAGCTGAAAGCGCTGCTAAGTGATCCCAAACTGATGGCCGCGATGGCCGAACGTCAAAAAGGCGAAAAGTCGGGCGACGCAGAATAAAAACCGAACTACTGGCCTGATTATCGTGTCGGGTCGGTGAATTTCGCAAGAACAGCATTGGGAACTCGACATGGCAACTGAATTTGAAAAAGACGGCGGAGCGGGTGGTGGCGCCCTTAGCGAGCTGGACGAATTTTCTGCAATCCTGAAGCAAAACTTCAAACCGCGCAGCGATGTGGCGGCGAAAGAAGTGGAAAATGCTGTCAGCACGCTGGTGCGTCAAGCGCTGGCTGATGACAGCGTCATCTCGGACGATATCCTTGATACCATCGACGCGATGCTGGCCAAGATCGACGAAAAGCTGTCGGCGCAAGTCAACGAAATCATTCACAATGCCGAATATCAAAAGCTGGAAAGCAGCTGGCGCGGATTGGCCTATACGGTCAACAATTCGGAAACCGACGCGTCGCTGAAAGTTAAGGTTATGAACGTGTCCAAATCCGAATTGGACAAGGAATTGCGCGGCTATCCAGGTGCGAAGTGGGATCAAAGCCCGCTGTTCAAGAAAATCTACGAAGCCGAATTTGGCCAATTGGGCGGCCAGCCGTTTGGCTGCCTGATCGGAGACTATTCGTTTGATCATTCGTCATCTGACGTGCGTTTGCTGCGTGATTTGTCGAAAATTGCTGCATCGTCGATGGCACCGTTTATCTCGTCCGCCGCCCCTGCCCTGTTGGGCATGGATAGCTGGAACGAATTGGGTAACCCGCGCGATTTGTCCACGGTGTTTGATACGCCCGACTACGCCGGGTGGAATTCAATGCGCGATTCGGAGAACTCGCGCTATCTGGCTTTGACCTTGCCGCGCGTTCTGTCACGCTCGCCTTATGGACAAAATGGCGAACCGGTGGACGAATTCAACTTTGAAGAAGTCACAGACGGTCACGAAGGCAAACAATACGCCTGGATGAACGCCGCGCATGCGATGGCGGTCAATATCAACCGCGCGCACAAGGAGCATGGCTGGACCGTGCAAATCAGGGGTGTAACGTCAGGCGGCGAAGTGGCTGCCCTGCCGGTGCATAACTTTGATGTCGGCGATGGATCAACCGATATGAAATGCCCCACCGAGTTTGCGATCAGTGATCGTCGCGAAGGGGAATTGTCAAAGTCGGGCCTGATCTCGCTGGTCCACCGCAAGAACACCGACCGCGCCGCCTTTATCGGCGGGCAGTCGTTGTATCGTCCTAAAAAGTATCAGGACGTCGAGGCGACTGCCTCGGATAACGTGTCGTCGCGCATACCCTACATGTTCGCCATTTCGCGGTTCAGCCATTACCTGAAGGTGATGGTGCGTGACATGATTGGTTCAACCAAGGAACGCGAACAGTTGCAGCGCGAATTGAGCAGCTGGATCATGGGCTATGTGCACGGCTCGCCTTCAACCGCTTCTGAGGCTGAAAAGGCGCGTTTGCCTTTGTCTGCCGCTCGCGTCGAAGTTGTTGAAGACCCAGAGAACCCCGGCTATTATATGGGCAAGTTCTTTTTGCGGCCCCATTTCCAGTTGGAAGGAATGGATATCGGCATGTCATTGGTGTCGAAACTTCCGGGTGGCAAGTGATCTTAACTAAACTGTCCTGCAATCCCGTGGGGCAGAAATGAATTTGAAAGGATACGACTATGGCTGTTGATATGTTTATGGAAATCACCTCGATTGTTGGTGAAACCAAAGATAAAACCTTTGCTCCAAAGAATGCGATGGACGTTCTGGCCTGGAGCTGGGGCATGTCAAACTCCGGCAATGCCCACATGGGCGGCGGCATGGGTGCGGGAAAGGTGAACGTGCAGGACATCAGCTTTACCAAGTATATGGACAAAGCATCGACGATCCTGATGCAGGCCGTTTGCTCGGGCAAGCACTTTGGCGAAGCCAAGCTGTCGATCCGCAAGGCGGGTGACAAACCGATGGTTTATTACATCATCACTATGACAGACGTTTTGATCACATCGCTGTCGACCGGTGGTTCAGGTGGCGAAGACCGGTTTACCGAAAATCTGTCGCTGAATTTTGCAGCGTTCAAAGTTGACTACTTCCCACAAAAGCAAGACGGCACTTTGGATGCTGTGGTTCCGATGAACTACAATATCGCCGAAAGCAATAAGGTGTAAGCTACTGCTTTTACGAAAAAATTGGTATGGGCGCGCGCGTGCCCATACCAGATAACCGGTCGGCTGCGCGGGCCTATGCCGATTTCGTCCATCGGAAACCCCGGAATATAGATGAAAAAGCGCAGCCAAGGTTTTTTCCAAGTCTCTTTGATGAATGTCTTTCGGCAGGCCGCGCAGCAGCGTGATGCCAAATCGTTGAAAGAAGTGGTGGCCGATGACGGTGGCCGCATTTTGAACGCCCGCACCGTAGAACGCCGCGATGGGGCCAGTCAGGAAACACTGAAATCGCATCTGGCCCAGGATCTGGCCAGCCTGATGGGCACCATCAACCTTGACTCCGTGCAACCGCTGGACGGGCTTGACCATGTCAGAAATTCGATCCTGAACTACGGCTTGCAAGATATGAGCGGTCTTACCACCGAAAGTTTTCAGACCACAAAAGTGATCAAAGACATGCGCGCCTCATTGTTGGCCAATGAACCGCGGTTGATCGAAGAAACGCTGGATATCAAGTTTCGCAGGAATACCGCCGACGCGCAGCAACGCATCGCCTTTGATATCAAAGCAGAAATGTCGGCGCGCCCGATGGATGTGCCGATGGAATTTGTCGCCGAAATTGATGCCGGTGCTGGCAAAGTGCAAATGACCGATGTGGTGTTGCGCTGATGGATCGCGGATTTCTTGAGGCCTATAACCGCGAATTGGCGTTGCTCTACGAAGGCGCAAAGGAATTTGCCGAAGATTATCCGGGCATCGCCGAACGGTTGGGCGGGCTGACGCAAGACAACCTTGATCCGGCAGTGGCGGGGCTTTTGGAAGGGGCGGCATTCATGGCCGCGCGGGTGCAGCTAAAGCTGGACACTGAATTTGAAACCTTCACTGCCGAGATGCTGGACCAGTTGCTGCCGAATTTCATGGCCCCGACGCCAAGCACGATTTTGGTGCAGGCTGAACCGGTTTACGGCGACGATGATATGGAAAAGGGCAAGGTCTTTGCCCCGGGCGCGTATCTCGACGCCCGGTATGTTGACCGCGATCAGCGTATTTCCTGCCGCTTCAGGCTGTCTGCGCCGCTAGAGCTGTGGCCGCTGCGATTGGCGGCGGCGCGGTTTGTTTCTGGGCCGACGGTTTTTCAATCCATGGGGCTGGAAGTAGACGCGCGAACAGCGGGAGGGCTGATTTTGTCCTTCCTGCGCCCGGTTTCGGCTGCGGATAAGGATACACCGGGCAAACCTGTCACCGGTATCAAGGCCGATCACCTGACGGTTCATCTGGTGGGCGAGCAAAGCGAGAATATCGCGATTTACGAACATATGTTTACCAACATCAGTCGCGCGACGATCCGCTATCTGGACGCGCGCGGCGATCCGGCTTTTTTGCGGATGGATCCGGATTTTCTGGAACAAATCGGATTTGGCGATGATGAAGCCATCTTTGCCGAAGATACCCGGGTGTTTCGGGGCTTTAGCCTGTTGCGCGAATTTTTCCTGTTTCCGCAAAAGTTTTTGGGCTTTCGCCTGAAGGGGCTGCGCAAGCTGTTTCCGTTGATCAAATCTTCGGGCTTTGATGTAATGATCGAAATGGACGCGGTGCGCCCAAATCTGGTTGCCCGGGTTAACGCCGATCATTTCAGGCTGTATGCGGCGCCCGCGGTGAACCTGTTCGAGGAAAATTGCAGTCAGGTCAAGCTGGACAGCCTGCGCCATGAATATCTGGTATCGTCGGATTCCAGCCCGTCCACCCATTATGAGGTGCACCGCATCCGCGAGGTTTACGCGTTTTACGCCGGAGTGCAGACGAAAATACCGGTGCATCCGCTGTATGGCCTGCCCGCCGACGTGATGCAGCCGCGCGAGGCCTTGTATTTCACCGCCAAACAGCGGCCGCGGCGCAAGGGGGCAAAGGAGAAACGCTTTGGCCAGACCCAAGGCTATTCGGGCAGCGAAACCTTTATCTCGATCTATGAGCCGGGACATCTGGACAGCGATGAGCGGGTCAAGCGGCTGCAGATTAAACTTTTGTGCTCTAACCGCCATCTGCCGCAATACTTGCCGATTGCCCAAGGCGGGGCCGATTTCAAGCTGAACGATGACACGTCTTTGCCTTTGCGCTGTATTGCCGGGCCAACGGTTCCGCGTGAAAGCGTGATGGAACTGGAACGAAACGCCCCACACCGGATGAATTCCGGGCCGGTGCATTGGCGGCTGATCAGCTTTTTATCACTGAATTTCCTAGGCTTGGACAATCGCGGCAGCAAAGACGCGGCAGCCGGTCTGCGCGAATTGCTGATGCTGTTTACCGACGTGTCCAGCCAGGTCACCGAACGGCAGTTGCAAGGATTGAAGTCGGTCACCAGCCGCCCGGTTGTGCGCACGATCCGGCGCGCAGGTGGCTATCACGCCGCGCGTGGCACCGAAGTGACGCTTAAATTTGATGAGCGCGCGTTTGAAGGATCGGGTGTTTTTCTGATTGGCGCGATATTGGACCGGTTTTTGGCGGAATACGCCTCGGTCAACAGCTTTACCCAAGTGGTTGTGCAAACCGATCAACGCGGCATTGTGAAAACATGGCCACCGCGCACCGGGCAAGGACCGCTGATATGACAAAGCCGGGGAAAAAGCCAACGGCGCGCCGGGTAGCCTTGATGGCACGCCCCGCTGACTTTGGCTTTTTGACGTTGCTGCGCGAGATTGAACGCGCCAATCCAAAGCTGCCGCGCATTGGCCGCAACCAAACCTTGAAAGAGGAAACGGTTCGATTGGGCCAGGAACCGTTTCAGGCCTTCCCCGACGCGAATGTGACCCAAGTGCAAGACCGCGAGGGTGGCAAGTTGCGGGTGCGCTCGGCGTTTTTGGGGTATTTTGGCCCGCAAGGGGCGTTGCCTTTGAACACCACCGCCGAAGTGGAACAGTGGTATCGTTTCGGCGATGACGCCTTCGTGCGGTTGGCTGATATCTTTACCAACCGGTTTCAACAGATGTTCTTTCGGGCATGGTCGGATGCGCGCGGGATTTGCCAATTCGACCACCCCACCGATGACCGCTTTCAGGTCTATGTCGGGGCGCCGATTGGCGGGGCATCGGTGGCGCTGCGCAACCGGGGCAAGGTGCCCGATATCGCCCGCCTGCCCTTGGTTGGTCTGGCTGCCGCCCGCATAAAAAGCCCGGTGCGATTGCGCCAAATTCTGGAAAAGCTGTGCGGCGTGGCGATCACCATCGAGGAAAACATCCCGGTCTGGTTGCCGTTCGAGGCCAGCGATATGTCACGGCTGGGTGCCGTTGGCAGCTCACTTGGCCGCGATTGCAGGTTGGGCAACCGGGTGCAAAGCGTGAACGAAAAGATCAGGATCGGTGTGCGCACCGAAACTTTGGCGGAATATCAAAGCTTTTTGCCGGGTGCGACCAATTTTGTTCGCATGACAGAGCTGCTCTTCTGGTATCTTGGCCATGAAATCGAAGTAGACATCGCACCATCGCTGCCCGCCGATCAGATCACTGGAATGGCCTTGGGCAAAGGCGGCGCTTTGGGGTGGACGGGATGGATGGCACCGCCGCCCGCCACACCGGGAACCTATCGCAGTGACGCTGTATTTTCGTCAGAGCGCAAAGCCAGTTAAGTTTGAATAAGTCGTTTAAGACATTGAAAGGACTAGGGACAGATGAGCGATATCAGCATTGAAACCGTCGCCGGCAAGTTGAACCGTGTCGGCTATGACGCCTTTGTAAAATCCATGCGGCACGCCAAAAATGAAGGCAACCGCAATGTGGAATTATCGCATTGGATGTTCCACATCGCGACCAATCCGAAATCGGATGTGTCGTTGACCTTGCAGCATTTCAAACTGGATCGCGCGCAACTGGTCAAAGATCTTGGCAACGTCATCGACAGCTTTAAGAAGAACGCCACCGAAATGCCGGCGATTTCTGAGGCGTTGACAACGATGATGGATCACGGCTGGCGCTATGCCACGTTGATGTTTGCCGAAGCACAGATTCGCACCGGCCATGTCCTAGTGGCGGTTTTGAAAGACAAGGAAACCCGGGCGAAACTGGCGCAGATTTCCAAGGTTTTCAATGAAATCAATGTAGAAAGCCTGATATCCGAGGCGCGGTCGGCTTGGAAAGACAGCGACGAAGAAGACATGCGCCCGATGGATGGCACCGGTGTTGGCCGGGCCGCAGGGGGTGGGGCGGCTGCGGGCGGTGTGGGTGGCACAACCGCATTGGCCCGGTTTGCAGTGGACATGACCGAAGTTGCCGCCAGCGGCAAAATGGACCCGATCGTTGGCCGGGATGAGGAAATTCGCCAGATCATCGACATTCTGCTGCGGCGTCGCCAGAACAACCCCATCCTGACCGGTGAGGCCGGGGTTGGCAAAACCGCCGTTGTCGAAGGCTTTGCCCAGCGGCTGGCGTCGGGCGATGTGCCGCCGAAATTGCGCGGCAACAAGTTGTTCATGCTTGATCTTGGCCTGTTGCA
>JANPLZ010000017.1:0-70412 GCA_031422555.1 Cypionkella sp.
GCGGTTTCCACGTTGGCGACGGTGATAAAGCCCTCAATCCGGCCGGTTTTTGGATTGCGCAGCGAAAAGAATTTCTGATGCTCGCGCATCGAGGTTTGCAGCACTTCGGGCGGCAGGCCCAGAAACGCCTGATCAATGCGGCCCAGCAACACCACCGGCCATTCCACCAGACCCGCCACTTCGGCCAACAACCCAGCATCGGGCACCAGTTCCAGCCCGGCGGCAAAAGCGGCGTTTTGGGCCGATTGCAGGATGGCGGCTTCGCGTTCACTTGCGTCCAGCACCACAAATGCGCGTTTCAACTTGGTGGAATAATCGTCGAACCCTGACACCGTGATCACGCCCGGGGCCATAAACCGGTGCCCGCGCGTGGTGTTGCCGGACGCAATGCCATCGACATCCAGTGGCACAACGGTGCTGCCAGACTCGTCCGTTAACTGGCACAGAATCGACTGCAGCGGGCGGACCCAACGCAGATTGCCCGACCCCCAACGCATGGATTTGGGCCATGGGAAAGTGCGGATGGTGTGGTCCAGCACGTCGGCGACGATCGCACTTGCCGGGCGACCGGGCTTTTCGATGACGGCATACAGGGTGTCGCCCTTTTTGTCGGCGCGGCGGTCCAATTGATCTATCGTCAAGCCGGTGGACCGCAAAAAGCCGTCAATGGCCGCCTGCGGCGCGGACGCGCTGGGGCCCTTACGCTCTTCGCGCGCGGGCGCACTTTGCAACGACAGCCCGTCCACCGCGAGGGTCAGCCGCCGCGGCGTGGAAAATGCGCCCGCCGAGGCATAGGTCAACCCGGCCTCTACCAGACCGTTGGTGACCATGGCTTTCAGATCGTCGCGCGCACGCGCCTGCATCCGCGCCGGAATTTCTTCAGAAAACAGTTCGATCAGCAAATCGGCCATGGCTATTGCTCCGTCGCAGGGGGGATTTCAGCGGCCGCGATCTGGTGCCACGCAAAGGCCCGGCCATCGGGATAAACCGCGACAACGCGGTCAAAACCCGGCACGATATTGGCTTCGGACAAAAACGCCACTGCCTCGCCCTGCTCTAACGCGGCCCCGATCTTGGCGGCATCATAGCAGTCAAACCACGACGGGCCGATCAGAGGCGTTGCCCCTTCATAGACCACATAGGTTTCCGTCAGCAGGGCCTGCGACAGCGGGGTCTTGAAACAAGCGCGAAACCGCAAGGGCGAGGAATTGGCATCAATGCCGGTGAGGCTGGTCGCCAAAATCGCCTCGGGTTGGCCGCTTTCGATCAGGGTCAGGCGAATTTCCTTACCGGTTTCAAACACGGCGGGCGAATAGAAGGCGTATTCTTGCAACCAATACATGGCGATACCGGCGACGGCTGCGATCATCACGATGGTGCCCCCAAGGATTTTTCCATTGTTCACGCGTCTGCCCCCGCGGGCGTCTGGCGGTAAGCATCGGCGCATTTCTTGGCAAGCGTGCGCACCCGGCCAATATAGGCCTGCCGTTCGGTGACCGAAATCACCCCGCGCGCGTCCAAAAGGTTGAACAGATGGCTGGCTTTGATGGTTTGGTCATAGGCGGGATGCGCCATGATGATGGTTTTGCCCGATTTGGCATCCAGCGCTGGAAAATCCAGCAGCCGGGCGCATTCGGCTTCGGCATCCTGAAAATGCTGCAAAAGTTGCGCGGTATCGGCGCCGTCAAAGTTGTGGCGGCTGTATTCTTCTTCGGTCTGACGGAAAATATCGCCATAGGTCAACGCGATTGGCGCGGATGGATCGTTGAACGGCATGTCCATCACGTGATCCACGCCCAGCACATACATCGCCAGACGCTCTAACCCGTAGGTCAATTCACCCGACACCGGGCGGCAATCATGGCCGCCGACTTGTTGGAAATAGGTGAACTGTGACACTTCCATGCCGTCGCACCAGATCTCCCACCCCAGACCCCATGCGCCCAAAGTTGGGCTTTCCCAGTCATCCTCGACAAAGCGGATGTCATGCAAGGTGGCGTCGATGCCGATGGCGGCCAACGAGCCTAAATACAAATCCTGCAGGTTTGGCGGCGATGGTTTGATGATGACCTGATATTGGTAGTAATGCTGCAACCGGTTGGGGTTTTCGCCGTAGCGCCCATCGGTCGGGCGGCGCGAGGGTTGCACATAGGCCGCGGCCCAGGGTTTTGCCCCCAAGGATCGCAGCGTGGTCGCAGGGTGAAAGGTGCCTGCGCCCACCTCCATATCATAGGGTTGCAGAATGGCGCAGCCCTGCGCCGCCCAATAGGCTTGCAGCCGCAAGATGATCTCTTGGAACGAGCGGGGCGCGTTTGGGGGCGCGTTTGGGGGCGCGGTGGGGGCAGCAGCCATGGCAGACCTCTTCAAATGCAGCCCTTCCATAGGCAAGCCGCGCGAAAGGGTCAATGCGGGGCGCGGTCACAGGCGTGCGAAATACCTGCGTGTTACAAAGCATGGGCATCGGCGAAAGGCTCTGATACGTTCGCGCAAATCGCTTGCGTGTGGAAAATGGGATGACGGCTGGAATGATCGTTCGGATAGTGTTGGTGGCTTTGGTTGCGCTGTTGGGATTTACACGGATGGGCCAAGCGCAAGAACAGGCGTGGCTGCAGATCGAAGCGCAGCCCGATCTGGCCGGGGCCATCGACCGCGCCCGCGCCTATGCCGCCCTGTTCCCCGATGTCGCCGGATTTCAACTGCGGTCGGGCTGGTATGCCATCGCCCTTGGCCCCTACGCCCCCGAAGCCGCTGCGGGGCGGATCTTTGATCTGAAACGCGAGAACATGATCCCCGCTGACAGCTTTATCACCGATGGCAGCGATCACGGCCAACAATTCTGGCCGGTGGGGCCGCTCGGTGATCCGGCGGTTGTGCCGGGTCCGGTTGAAGCCCCGGCGGTGGCGGCAGAAGTTGCCCCCGCATCGCCCGACGTAGCCGACGAGACCCCGCGCGAGGCCAAGGCATCCGAAGCCGACTTAACCCGCGATCAACGCAAGGATTTGCAAACCGCCCTTGGTTGGTATGGCTTTTACACCGCCGCCGTGGACGGCGCTTTTGGCCCCGGCACGCGCAATTCGATGGCCGACTGGCAAAGTGCCAACGGGTTCGAGCCGACCGGCGTTCTGACCACGGCGCAACGGTTGGCCCTGCTGACCAATTACCGCGCCGATCAGGCCGAATTTGGCTTTGAAACCATCACCGAAGCCGAGGCGGGGATTGAGATCACCCTGCCGATGGCGCTGTTGCAGTTTGACCGCTACGAGCCGCCCTTTGTGCATTTCGTCGAAAAATCCGGCTCGGGGCTGCGGGTTTTCCTGATCTCGGAACCGGGCGATCAATCCAGCCTTTACGGGCTTTATGACATCTTGCAGACGCTGGAGGTGGTGCCTGCGGCAGGAGAACGGCTGCGGGGCGAGACCAGCTTTAGCATCAATGCGCAATCGGCAACCGTGCAAAGCTATGCCTATGCCGAAGCGTCGCGGGGCATGGTCAAGGGCTATCTTGTGGTGTGGACGCCCGCCGATGCCAACCGCATGGCGCGGATATTGCCCGCGGTGAAGGCCAGTTTTCGCGCGGTAGGTGACAAGGCGCTGGACCCCGGATTGGTGCCGATGGACGAAGCCGCGCGGTCTGGCCTGTTATCGGGGCTGGAGGTTAAAACGCCGATCCTGTCACGGTCGGGCTTTTTCATTGATGCGGCGGGCAGCGTTGTCACCACACTTGATGCTGTCAAAACCTGTGGCCGTGTCACGATAGATCACGATATCGACGCTGCCGTCACGCTGACCGATGCGGCAACCGGTGTGGCGGTGCTGACCCCGGCGCAACCCTTGGCCCCCAGCGTGTTTGCACAGTTCCATACCGGTGCGGTGCGGCTGGGGTCTGACGTCGCGGTTGCGGGTTATTCCTATGAGACAAAGCTGCCCGCGCCCGTGTTGACCTTTGGCACGTTTGAAGAAGACAAGGGCCTGAACGGCGAGCCGGGGTTGGCACGCCTTGCGATTGCCCTGTTGCCCGGCGATGCCGGCGGGCCGGTGGTAGACCAGACCGGCGCGGTGATCGGCATGGCGCTGCCCACCGCGGTAGACGGCGCGAAATTGCTGCCCGATGGGGTGGGTTTTGCCGCATCGGCGGCGACGATTTCGGCGCTGTTGACCAAGGCAGGGTTTACCCCCGGCACCGGCGCACAAAGCGCTGCGGCCTCGCCGGATGCGTTGAACAAGGCGGCGTTGGGGATGACGGTTTTGGTGTCGTGCTGGCAATGATTTGCGGCAAAGGCGAATAGCCCCGCCTGCCCGCCCGGATTTAGCTGCGCCAGAACCGGGGCAGTAACACCACCAGAACCGCCAACAGGCCCAGCCGCCCCAAAATCATTGCCATCGACATCATCCAGATCGCGGCGTTTGGGTAATCAACAAACGTGCCGGTGCGCGCCACCAGCGGGCCAAAACCGTAGCCAATATTGCCCAGCGATGTCCATGCTGCCCAAAGCGCGGAATACAGATCAACCCCCGTCAGCGTCAGCGCCACCGAAATCACCCCCAACAACATCACAAAGCCGGTGATAAACAGGATCAGGCCGTTGATCACATCGTCGCCCACATTCTGTCCGTCATATTTCACCACCATCACCCGGCTGGGCATGACGATCTTGCGCACCTGCGCCGCCAGCACCGCGCCTGCGACTTGCACCCGGAACACGCTTAGCCCCGCCGCACTTGACCCCGAACAGGCGCCAATCACGCCGATCAAAAACGCCACCACCAGCATGTAGCCGCCCCAAGTGGCAAAGCTGCCGGAAAAAAACCCGGTCGATGACATGATCGACACAAGGTTGAACAGCGCCTCGCGCAGCGCATCTTCCAATTCCATGTCCGATGTCATCACCCGCCACACCGTGACCGACAGCACCGCGTAGGCGATCCAGCGCAAATACGCGCGCACTTGGGCATCGCGCCACAAGGGCCGGGCCTGTCCGTTGACCAGTTGCACATAGCGGACATAGGGCAGCGACGCCAAAATCATGAACAGTGCTGCGGCATATTCCATGGCACCGGGATATTTTGAAAACGACGCATCCATCGGAGCAAAGCCGCCGGTGGAAATCGTCGACATCCCGCAGACAATGGCATCCAGCGCGGTCATGCCCAGCGCGCGGTAGGTCAGCGCGCAAATCACCGTCAGGCCAAAATAAACCACCACCAACTGTCGGGCGATATCGGTGGCGCGGGGCGACGTTTTGCCAAACGTGTCAAAACTTTCGGTCTTGAAAAACTGCATGCCGCCAACCCGCATCACCGGCAGGAAAATCATCGCGACAAAGGCAATGCCCAAACCGCCAAAGCTGTTCATCATGCCGCGCCACAGGTTCATGCCATCGGGCAGCGCATCCAAGCCCGTGATCACCGTAAGCCCGGTGGTGGTAAAGCCCGAGGCAGCTTCGAAATAGGCTTGGGTGAAGGTCAGATGCGGCTCTCCCAGCATCAGGGGCAGGCCACCAAAAACCGGCAGAACGGTCCAGATCACCACAGTCAGCAAATACGCCTGCCGCAAGGTCAACCCGCCGCCCACCGCATTGGCCGTGGCCAGGGCCAGCAAGCCACCAATGGCACCGGTGATGATGGCGCTTTCCAGAAAATCCAGACCATTGGCCAGCCCCGCGCGGTGATCAATCACCGCCGGGGCCAGCATCAGAATGGCCAGCACAATCAATATCCGCCCAAGCACGTAAACGATGGGTCTAAGGTCTATCATGCGTAGGGCAAATACCCGCGTGGCACAGCTTCGTCAATTTCCGCTTGCACAAGGTGCAGCAATTTTGACCCAGATCAAAGCAACTGAACCCGCGCCAAGCCATTTGGCGCGGGATGGGTCAGTTGCGGATGATCACGGTCAACCGACGTGATACAGGCTGGCGAACAACCGGGGATCAAGGCTTTCGGCGGCAAAAGTTGGCCCTTCGGTCAGCACCGATACGGCATCATGGCTGTGCAGGCTTTCCTGATGGCTGGCGACGATGCGGAAATCGCCGATCCGGGCCTCTTGCTGCAAAGCCTCGCAAAAACTGCGCGCGGCGTCTTCGACAAAGATCGGATTGGCGGCGTTCAATTCGGCAAAGGCCTGCTCGTCTTCGCGTTTTACCATCACCTGGGTTTCGGTCGGCACCGCCGCACGGGCCAACTCGATCAGGTCTTCGAACCACAGGCAATCATCGCCCACCAGTTCCACCGAAATACGCGCAACTGACCTTTGCGAATGCGGTGTGGCCAACTGACCGCGGGTTTCGCGGGCATGTTCGGACAACTCCAATGAACAGGGACAAGTGCTGGAATAGACGAAATCCAGATGCATGATACGTTTGCGCACGCCCGCCACATCGACCAATTCCAACGCGATATCATAGTATTGCCAGCCCGACAGACCCGAACGCAGGCTTTGGATCCGCACCGGAAACGAAAACCGCATCTGAATGCGGGCGTCAAAAGACCCCAGATCACGCAGATAATCTTCCAGCACCGTGGCGATCAATTCAAAGCTGAACGCCGATTCGGCATGGGTGTAAAACGACCGCATGATGCGGCTCATGTTGATGCCTTTTTTCTCGGCCTCAAGGCTGACAGTGCCGGTGACCGATGTCTCAAGCGTTACCGGACCGCTATCGCGGGTGGCAAAGCTGATCGGCAGGCGAAAGTTGGAAATGCCCACGTGCTGGATCACTTGCTTTGCACCAATGATCAGGCTGCTGGGGCCGTTTTGCAAATCGGGCAAGCTGGCTTTATAAGCGTCGGTCACGATAAAGTCGTCAGGGTATTGCCGCGACAACAGCGGATAGCTTTGCCCCAGCAACACGCCAGCCCCCGGATCAAGCGCCACAATCTGTGCATCCGTCGCCGCCGCCGCCCAGCGCCGCAAGGTTGCCAGCGCCGCCTCGGCCTGCGCGCGATTTGGGGTGTGATCGGTGTCAGACAGATGGATGTTCATGGCGTGGCCTTTCGTTAGCAACCGCATTACCACAAATAGGGCACTACGCGCCAAACCCAAACAAAGTCAGCAAATAAATGCCGTCAAATCGCGGCCAGCGCGTTTTGCAGGTCTGCTGTCAAGTCATCCACGTCTTCCAGTCCCACCGACAAACGGATCAACCCCGGCGTGATGCCAAGCAAATCTTTTTGCGGTTGTGGCAGGCGCTGGTGCGTGGTGGTAGCAGGGTGCGTGGCAATGGATTTTGCATCGCCAAGGTTGTTCGAAATCTTGATGATTTCCAATGCGTTGCAGAACCTAAACGCCGCCGCTTTGCCGCCCTTGATATCAAACGACACCAACGTGCCGCCCGACCCCATCTGTGCCATCGCAAGCGCGTGTTGCGGATGGCTGGGCAGGCCCGGAAAGATCACCTTGGAAATCCGCGCGTCGCGTTCCAGCACGCCTGCGATCTGCAACGCCGCATCCGCCATCGCGCGGCAGCGCAAATCCAGCGTTTGCATGCCATTCAACATGATCCACGCGGTGAACGGCGACATCGACCCGCCGGTGTGCTTCATATAGGGCTCGGCCACTTTGCGGATAAAGTCGCGGCTGCCACAGATCACCCCGCCCAGCGCGCGGCCCTGCCCGTCAATGTGTTTGGTGGTGGAATAGACCACAACATCCGCGCCCTGCGCCACGGCCTGACTGAAGATGGGCGTTGAAAACACGTTGTCGACGATCACCAAAGCCCCCATGGCATGGGCGATTTTCGACACTTCGGTGATATCCACCAACTCTAGTGTCGGGTTCGACATTGATTCGAAAAACACCGCCTTGGTGCCGGGGGTTACGGCCCCGCGCCAGGCATCAAGATCGGCCCCATCGACGAACGTGACCCGCACCCCAAACCGCGTCAGCACCTCTTCCAGCACATAAAGGCAGGATCCGAACAGCGCGCGCGATGACACCACATGGTCGCCCGCGCGCAACATCGACGCCAGCGCGCCATTGACCGCCGCCATGCCGCTGGCGGTGGCAAAAGCGTCTTCGGTGCCTTCCAACGCGGCGATGCGTTCTTCGAACATGCGGGTGGTGGGGTTGCCGTAACGGGCATAGATGAACTCATCCGCGCCGGCCTGCAAAAACCGCGCTTCGGCGGCCTCGGCAGAGGGATAGACAAAGCCTTGGGTCAGATAGATCGCCTCGGCCATCTCGCCGTATTGGCTGCGGCGGCTGCCTTGATGCACCAGTCTGGTGCGGGTTTTCCAACTGTCCGTCATGTCTTGCCCCGTCTGGCCGCTTTGGCCAAAGAAAAACCCCGGATACCAACAGGCCCGGGGTGCAAAACCCTGAACCTCTTTAGCGGCTTGTTTAACGTGGCCCGCAATCCGGTAACAAATTGCCACGGTTGCTGACGTAACGCGACGGCGCGTAAAGGTCAACCTTGCGTCACGCAGCCGTAATGTTCTTTTCATCAAGCTGTCGCAGGCTGCTGTTATACCCACCATTATCGCCATGGGACACAGGAAAAAAGCAGCATAATGCCGCACAGCCCGCTTCGCGTGAACGTGACCGCCGCCGGTTTGCGGCTTGATCTGGCGGATTTGCGCGCAAGGTTGGCGCACACGCCGCCAAATGCCCCGGTGGTGGTGATGGTCCACGGTTTTCGCTTTGCCCCCGGCGCGCAAGGCAACTGCCCGCACCTGCATATCTTTTCGATGACCCCACCCGGGGGTGACCGCACGGCGGTCAGTTGGCCCGGCCAGTTGGCCCAGGCGGGTCAGGCGGGGCTGACAATTGCGCTGGGCTGGCCCGCGCGGGGCAGTCTGGTTGCGGCCAGTTTGCGGGCACGGACGGTGGGGCGGGCGCTGGCCGATCTTGCCGTTTTGGTGCGCCGGATTGATCCCGCCCGCCAGTTGGATGTGATTGCGCATTCCTTGGGCGCGCGGGTGGCGCTGTGCGCGCTGCACCATGCCGAACCGGGGGCGTTCCGGCGGATGATCTTGCTGGCGGGGGCCGAAACCCTGCGCCCGGCCACAGCGGCGATGGCCACCCCCGCCGGGCAGGCGGTGCAGGTGATCAACGTCACCACCCGGGAAAATGACCTGTTTGATTTCCTGTTCGAATGGCTGGGCATGGCCGGACTGGATACATCAATCGGTCAGGGCCTGCGCCGCCATGTGCCGAACTGGCTGGATCTGCAGATAGATCAGGCGGCAACCCGGGCTATTCTGGCAGATTTCGGCCATGCTTTGCCCGCGCCTCTGGCCCGGATATGCCATTGGTCGCCCTATACCCGGGCGGGCACGTTTGCGCTCTATCGGGCCTTGCTGACGGGGGGGCTATCGCTCGCCGATCTGCGCGCGCTGCTGCCAACCCGCCCCGACCGGCGGTGGTCGCGGCTGTGGCACAGTTTGGCCTTGCCCTTCAGGTCAGGCACGGCATGATGCACCAACCCAACGGCGGAGCGTGGCTATGAGCATTGATCTTTACTATTGGCCCACCCCGAACGGCTGGAAAATCTCTATCGCGCTGGCCGAGATGGGGTTGGCGTATAACCTGCATCTGGTCAACATCGGCACGGGCGAACAGTTTGAACCCGATTTCCTGAAAATCGCCCCCAACAACCGGATGCCGGCGATTGTGGATACCCAAGGCCCCGATGGCCAACCGATTGCAATTTTCGAATCCGGGGCGATTTTACAGTATCTGGCGCGCAAAACCGGCAAATTCTATGGCAGCACCGAACGGCACCGCGTGGCGGTGGATCAATGGCTGATGTGGCAAATGGGCGGTGTCGGGCCGATGGCGGGTCAGGCGCATCACTTTTTGCATTACGCCCCGGCGATGGAGCCTGCACAAGACCTGCCCTATGCCAAAGACCGCTACCGCCGCGAGGTCGGGCGGCTTTACGGCGTTCTGGACCGGCAATTGGCCGAAAACGCCTATGTTGCGGGGGATTTTTTGTCGATTGCCGATATGGCGATCTGGCCTTGGGCACAAAACTGGAAAGGTCAGGAACAGTCCATCGACGACAAGCCGCATTTCGCGCGCTGGCTGGCCGAACTTGCCGCCCGCCCCGGGTTTGTGACGGGCAAAGCCGTGGCCGAAGACCGCCGCAGCGACGCCGCCACCGACAAGCGCGCGCAAGAGATCTTATTCAAGCGTTAGGGGGTTTCAGGCGCTGGCCTGACCGCCAAATCCACCGCGCACCGTGCGCACCAGCGCCGCCATCACCACATGCGACAACAGCGGCAGCAGCGCGAAATACAGCAACCACGTGGTTTGCGACGCGGTCTGCACCACGGTTTCATTCAGCAAAACCATCGCCAGATTATACACCGCCATCACCCGCGTCATTACCGCATCGCCCGCCCGCATTTGCGGATCGGGCCAGAAATGCCGCACCAACGTGTTGCGGCCATCAATGACGTCAATCACGTAAAGCGCTGCGATAACAATGAAATACAGCGACAAGAACCGCTGACACAGCATCGGATCGGCGGCCCAGACCAACAGGCCCAACACCCCCGGCCCCAACACCAGTGTCAAAATCACCGTGGCACGCCCCGACAGGCTGGCCCGGGTCTTGCGGATGGTTTGGTCGGCCCGCATCGCCAGTCGCAGCGCAATTGCCGCCACAAAAGCCACCATAAAGGCCGCGCGGGCATCATCAAATCCGATCCGCAGCAACGGCCAGCCGATCAGGATAAACAGGCCCGGCACCAGCAGATCATAAGACACAGGCGGTGTGCGCCGGAAGATCCGAACAAAGCGGAATAGCAGCAAAGACAGATCGGTCAGCATCGGATTTCCCTCAAGATCAGGAGGCAACTGTCGAATGCCTTGGCGGCAAGGCCGCGGCGCAACTGTGGCAATATTGGGTTGTTTTGCACGGGTTGCGAAACCCGCCGGTCACAAAATGCCCGAAAAGCGCGCCTTAGTCCGGGTCGGTTTTCTCGGCAATGCCAAAGCGTTCGATCAGTTTGGCTTGGGCTATAAAGAACAAAAACAGCGCCGCGGTCAGACCAAAGGTTTTGAAATTGACCCAGGTTTGGGTGCTGAAGTTGCGCCAGATCACCTCGTTCGCCACCGCGAGCCCGGCGAAAAAGGCACAAAACCGTTGCGTCAGGATCATCCAGCCCTGTGGCTGCAACGGCAGCGCCTCTTCCATCACCAGTTTCAGGTAGGATTGCCCGCGCAGCAAGCCGACGCCCAGAAGGACCGCAAACAACAGATAGATCATCGTCGGCTTCATCTTGAAAAACCGCTCATCGTTGAAATAAACCGACAGGCCGCCAAAGACGATCACCAAAACCACCGTTGCCAACTGCATCTTTGACAGCTTGCCCGTCAGCGCCCACAAGATTGCAGTGGTGGCGATCAACAACGGCACAAAGGCCGCCGTCATCACGATAAAGCCGGAATATTCCGTGCCACCGATGGTGAACACCTGATCCTTGTATTTTGAAAACCCGATAAAAAACAACAAGATCGGGCCAATTTCCAGCACCATCTTGACGATTGGATTGATCTTTTTCACAGCCATCACTATCCCGCCCACTCCATCACAACGGCACCTGCCGCGATTGCCGCCATCAGGGCCGTGCGCACCGGCCCCACCTTTTCGCCCAAAACCCACCAGCCGATCAAGGCCGCAAACACCGTCGAGGTTTCGCGCAGCACTGCCGCCTCGCCCACCTTGTCCAGCCGTGTGGCCAACATGATCGACCCGAAGCTGAAATAGGCAACCAGCCCCCCCAATACACCCCTTTGCAACAACGGCACCACCTGATTACGGGTTATTTTTCGCCACAGCGGATAGGTGACGGCAGGAATGAACACCCCGTCCAGCATGAAAAACCACGCAAGAAACGTAAACGGGTCCGCCGCCGCCCGGATGCCCCACGCGTCATAGGTGGTGTAAATCGCAACCAAACCACCGGTCGCAAAGGCAAACCACAGCGCGGGCACCATGGTGTCGCGGTTTTCCGTGATCGTGCGCAAATTATACGCGGCAAGCCCCAGAATGCCTGCCACCAACAGCCCCAGCCCCGCCCATTGCAGCGGCGCATACACCTCGCCAAACACCAGACCCGCGCCGATCACGGTAAAAAACGGCCCGGTCCCGCGCACCACCGGATAGACCACGGTATAGGCACCGCGCGCATAGGCCATGGCCTGCAACAGCTTGTAGATGATGTGAATGCCCACCGCGCCCGCAAAGATCGGCCACATATGCGGCTCGGGCCATGGCACCACAAACAGCGCAAACGGCGCGGCCATGATGCAGTAGCTGGCATCAATGGCGGCGCGCGACAACCATGGATCATGCCGGCCTTTTTGCAGCGCGCCAAAATAGGCGTGCAAAACCGCGGCAAAAAGCGCAAGCGCCAAGGCCAGACGCGCGCCTTGCGGCGTGCCTTCCAGCGAAATCAGCCACGCACTCATCCTAACGGGGAACGAAGCGACTGCAGGACGCGTTTCTCACGGTCATGGCAGCAACAATTTGATGGTGAGACACGACATGCCCTTTGCAGATCTGATACAGGCGGAATTTGCCAACTCTTTTCAAGCAACACCTTTTGAAATCGTGGTTTTGCGCATGGCGGCGGCGGTTTTTTTTGGCGGGCTGATCGGCATCGAACGCGAAGTGAACGCGGAAGGCGCGGGTTTGCGCACGCATATCATGGTATCGCTGGCGTCTTGCCTGTTTGCGCTTTTGGCGTTTGAAATGATGGCCGACCCCACTGGCAAAGGCAGCGATCCCCTACGGCTGATCGAGGCGGTGACGGCAGGGGTGGCTTTTCTGGCGGCAGGGTCCATCATCACGTCAGGCGGCAAAGTCAAAGGGCTGACCACCGGTGCAGGCATGTGGATGGCGGGGGCTGCGGGTCTGGCTTGCGGTGTCGGCAATATTGCGCTGGGGGCGATGGCATCGGTCACCGCGGTTGTGGTGCTTTGGTTGTTGCAACGCGCGTCACGAAAACTAAGCAATTCTGAATAACGCGGCACGGGGCACCTTCACTCGGCCACACCCACCAAGGCGCGGGCAAAGTCATCGGGATCAAAGGCTTGCAGATCGTCGATCTGCTCGCCCACGCCGATGGCATGGATCGGCAGCCCGAACTTGTCGGCCAGCGCCACCAACACGCCGCCCTTGGCGGTGCCGTCCAGCTTGGTCATCACAAGTCCGGTGACATCGGCGATCTTGCGGAAAATCTCGACTTGGTTGATGGCGTTTTGCCCCGTGGTGGCATCCAGCACCAAAATGGTGTTATGCGGCGCGGACGGGTCTTTCTTGCGGATGACACGGACGATCTTTGCCAGCTCCTCCATCAGATCAGAGCGGTTCTGCAAGCGGCCTGCCGTGTCGATCATCAACAAATCCGCCCCATCGGCCTGTGCCTTGGTGAGCGCGTCAAAGGCCAGCGACGCCGGATCGCTGCCTTCGGGGGCCGTCAGCACCGGCACCCCGGCACGCTCACCCCAGACTTGCAACTGTTCCACGGCAGCGGCGCGAAACGTATCGCCCGCCGCGATGACCACCGATTTTCCCGCCATCTTGAACTGGCTTGCCAGCTTGCCGATGGTGGTGGTTTTGCCCGATCCATTGACACCCACCACCAACACCACTTGCGGCTTTTGCGGATAAAGCGGCATCGGCCGCGCGACGGGGCCCAGAATACGGGCGATTTCGATGGCCAGGGCGCTGCGCAGTTCGGGGGTGGAAATGCGTTTGCCAAAGCGGCCTTCGGCGATATTGGCCGTCACCCGCACCGCCGTTTGCACCCCCATATCGGCCTGGATCAACACCTCTTCCAGACTTTCCAGCATGGCATCGTCCAGAATGCGGCGCGGCGCGTCACTGCGGCCCAGAAGGCGGCCCAGAAGGCCGGGCTTTTCGGGGTCGGCGGGGGGTTGGGTGCCAGATTGAGTGGCGGTTTGGGGGTGGATTTCGGGCGCAATTGTTGGGGTGACGCCGGCCAGATCAGGGGCGTCGGCCACCAACGCCTCAAGGCCCTCGCCGATTTTGTCAGAAGACCGGAACATCTTGTCGCGCAGTTTCTTGAAAAACGACATGCAAATCCCCCAAAGATGGCGTGGACCATGACCTAGTCACTTTGCCGCGCCGTGGAAAGGTCTGCGATGCGGCGGGCATCGGTTTGGGGGGCTGGTTCTTGGACGGTTGCGTGCTAAACTTGAAAAATGCCGACGAAAACCGCCCGCCCCATGCCGATTTCCCTGTTTGCGGCCGCGTCTTTGACGCCGCTGTTGCTGTTAGGGTCTGGCGTTTTGGTCGGCGGGCTGTGGGTGGTGGCGGCCCTGCTTTACATGACGGTTTTTGCAGCACTGATGGATCAGGTGGCGGTCACTTTTCTTGGCGATGCGGACGACGGCGTTGAATTTCCCGGCACCGATGCGCTGTTGGTGGTGCTGGCCTTGGGCGCGTTGGTGCTGATGCCCGCCGCTGTCTGGGCGATTGCGGGCAACAGCGGTTTGTCGGGCCTTGCGCGGTTTGGGGTGTTCCTTGCGGCGGGGTTATGGATTGGGCAGGTGGCCAATCCGGCAGCGCATGAATTGATCCACCGCGGCCATCGCGGCCTGTTCCGGTTGGGGGGGCTGGTATATTCGGTGCTGCTGTTTGGCCATCACACATCGGCGCACCGGCTGGTGCATCACCGCCATGCCGCCAGCGCCGATGATCCCAACACCGCGCGCGCAGGAGAAGGCTATTACAGGTTCTTGATCCGGGCCTGGGGCGGCAGTTTTCGACAGGGGCTGGTGGCCGAGACGGCACTGCGGGCGCGCGGCGATGGCAAAGGGCTGCACCCCTATGCCGCCTATCTGGGCATAGCCGCGATCTGTCTTACACTGGGCTATGTCCTTGCCGGGGCCTTTGGAGCGTTGGTTTGGGTGGCGTTGGCGTTTCACGGTCAAAGCCAGTTGATGCTGTCAGATTATGTCCAACACTATGGCCTGACGCGGGCGCGGTTGCCGAATGGGCGGCTGGAACCGGTAGGGCCGCGCCACAGCTGGAACGCGCCGCAGTGGTTTTCCGCCGCTTTCATGCTGAACGCGCCGCGCCATTCCGATCATCATGCCCATCCGTCCCGTCCCTATCCGGCGCTGCGGATGCCATGCGCCGATGACGCTCCGCGCCTGCCTTGGCCACTGCCAACAGCCTGTATGATCGCGCTGATCCCACCGCTTTGGAAACGCGCCATCCGGCCGCATCTGGCCCGGTGGCAAACCCCCGCTGACCGGCGGATTTAGGGATGGCCGGGCGGCACGGGCTGCGGCAGGGTGGAAAGGATGGAAAGGGTCGTATGATGCGCAATATTTTACACATTTGTGTAATTCTGGGCCTGCTGCCCCTGCCCGCCATGGCCGAGACCCCGATGACCGGCGCGGAATTTGAGGCGTATTCCACCGGCAAGACCCTGACCTATGCAATCGGCGGATCAGTTTGGGGCACCGAGCAATACAAAACCAACCGTCAGGTGATGTGGGCCTTTACCGATGATGAATGCCGCACCGGCTATTGGTATGAACAGGCCGATCAGATTTGCTTTATCTACGACGACCCGAACGATCCAAAATGCTGGTGGTTCTATCTGGATGCAAACGGCCTGCGCGCCCGCTTTGCCACCGATCCACCAGAGATGGAGCTGTCGGAAGTGGCCAACAGTGACGAGCCGATGGGCTGTCTTGGGCCGGATGTGGGTGTGTAAGAATTGCAATTTTCGAACAATTTGCAGACAGGCTTGACGGATCAATCGTGGTAAAACAAAGCCCGATCATATTTCTAAGCAGCTTTCTTAATCTTTACCCTTGACCGCTGACTTTACTTTTTCGAACCAAAGCCTAAAAAAGGCTGCCCTGATCCGGCCCCGTATCGCCTTTGCCTTTGCGCGCGGCTTTTGCGCCCAAAGCCAGCCGTCCATCCCAGAACTGCAGCTCTAATGCGCCCGCTTTTTCGGCGGCGGCCTTGGTGGTGACCACAGCACCATCGCCGCGCACCACCACGTAGCCACGCTTTAGCGTCTCTGTCGGCCCAAGCGTGGCGCGGATGCGGTCCAGTGCGTCAAGCCGTTGCGAAAGGGCCGCAAACCGCTGACGGGGGGCTGCGTGCAACCGCGCGTCTAACAGCGCCAGTTTGCCACGCCCATCGGCGGTTTTGCGGCCAGCATCGGCGATCAGCCGAGTCAGGGCCAGTGGCAGGCGCGACGCCCATTTGTCAAAACTTGCGTGGTTACGCTCGGCCATGCGGGTGGCGCGGTCGTGCAACCGAACGCCCGTCGCCGTCAAAAGTTGCTGGCGCCGCGCGATCAGGCCTTGCAACATCTGCGGCCGCAACCGCCCGGCCACCGCCCCAAACCCCGCCGCTTTGCGCGACGCCGCCATCCCTAACGCGCCGCCCAACCGCTGCACCGCGCCATCATAGCGTTGGCGCGGGCTGGCCAGCAGCGTGTCCAACCGGGGCAAGGCGCGGGCAATGTCGCGCAACCGCTGGCCGCGCTGCGACAAGCCCTGCGCCAGCCCCCGGCTTTTGCGGGCAATCAGCGCGTCCAGTGCGGCAATCAGGTCCAGCCGCACCGGCACTGCCAGCTCTGCCGCCGCCGTAGGCGTGGGCGCGCGCAGATCGGCGGCAAAATCAATCAAGGTGGTGTCGGTTTCATGCCCCACCGCCGAGATCAACGGAATAACCGAGGCCGCCGCCGCGCGCACAACGATTTCCTCGTTGAACCCCCACAGATCTTCCAGTGACCCGCCGCCCCGCGCCACAATGATCAAATCTGGGCGCGGGATTGGCCCGCCGCGCGCTATCGCGTTAAAGCCGCGAATGGCCGCCGCCACTTCGGCCGCACAGGCCTGCCCCTGCACCGCCACCGGCCAGATCAGCACATGGCGCGGAAAACGGTCGCGCAAACGGTGCAAGATATCGCGGATCACCGCGCCCGACGGCGAAGTGACCACACCAATAACGGTTGGCAGATAGGGGATCGGTTGTTTGCGCCCCGCGTCAAACAGCCCTTCCGCCCCCAGTGCGGCACGGCGCTTTTCCAGCATCGCCATCAGCGCGCCCGCGCCAGCCGGGGCCACATCATCGACGATCAGCTGATATTTCGACTGGCCCGGAAAAGTGGTCATCCGCCCGGTGGCGATCACTTCCATCCCCTCTTCGGGGCGGACCTGCATTTTGGCGACCTGCCCCTTCCAGGAAACCGCATCCAGACTGGCGCGGTCATCCTTCAGCGCGAAATAAAGGTGCCCCGAAGCCGGACGCGACACGCGCCCTACCTCGCCGCGCACCCGCACCAGCCCAAATTCGCCTTCAATCACCTTTTTCACCGCACCCGACAATTCGGATACGGTGAATTCCGGCGAATTGCTTGGCGCAGGGGCATCTTCGAACATATCAGACATGGGCAACCTTGTATGACCGCATGACAGACCTTAGAACGCGCAGCATCAAACGCCAAGCGGGGGCCGCGCATGAATATCCTTATCCTTGGGTCTGGCGGGCGCGAACATGCACTGGCTTGGGCGGTGAAACAAAACCCCAAGACCGACCGGCTGATCGTGGCACCCGGCAATGCGGGCATCGCCAGCTTGGCCGAATGTGCCGATCTGGATATTCTGGACGGGGCTGCGGTGGTTGAATTTTGCGCCGCCAACGCTGTGGATTTCGTGATTATCGGCCCCGAAGGCCCGCTGGCGGCAGGCGTGGCCGATGCCACCCGCGCAGCGGGGGTGCTGACGTTCGGGCCATCACAGGCGGCGGCACAGCTTGAGGCATCGAAGGGCTTTACCAAGGCCATTTGCGATGCCTGCGGTGCGCCAACGGCCGCCTATGCGCATTTTCGCGATCCCGTAGCAGCGCGGGCATATGTGATCCGGCAAGGCGCGCCGATTGTGATCAAGGCGGATGGGCTGGCCGCTGGCAAGGGCGTGATCGTGGCTATGACGCTGCCCGAGGCCGTTGCCGCCATCGACGATATGTTCGCCGGTGAATTTGGCGCGGCGGGTGCCGAGGTGGTGATTGAGGAATTCATGACCGGCGAAGAGGCCAGCTTTTTCGTGCTGACCGACGGCGTGCACGCCCTGGCCTTGGGCACTGCCCAAGACCACAAACGGGTGGGCGACGGCGATACCGGCCCCAATACCGGCGGAATGGGGGCCTATTCCCCTGCGCCCGTGCTGACCCAAGCCATCGAAGACCGCGCGATGGCCGAGATCATTTTACCCACCATTGCCGAAATGGCCCGGCGCGGCACGCCCTATCAGGGGGTGCTGTTTGCGGGGCTGATGATCGAGAACGGTCAAGGCCGGTTGGTGGAATACAACGCCCGCTTTGGCGATCCCGAAACCCAGGTGTTGATGATGCGCTTGGGGGGGCAGGCGTTGGATTTGTTACTGGCCTGTGCCGAGGGGCGGCTGGATACCGCCCGGGTGAATTGGGCCGATGATCACGCGCTGACGGTGGTTATGGCTGCCAAGGGCTATCCGGGGACATATGAAAAAGGCAGCCAGATCAACGGGCTGCAGGCATTGCCTGAGAACAGCTTTCATATGGCGTTTCACGCGGGCACCGCCTTGACCGATGGCCGGATCACCGCAAACGGCGGCCGGGTTTTGAACATCACGGCGCGCGGCGCGACTTTGGCCGAAGCCCATGCCCGCGCCTATGCGATGGTGGACCAGATCGACTGGCCGGATGGGTTTTGCAGGCGTGATATCGGCTGGCGTGCGCTGTAAACCGCCGCCGTTACAAAAGCATCACGCAACCGACACAGGCGTGAAATCAGAATCGACCATCCGGGACCAAGCATTCGTGGCTGCGCCTTGCGCGGGCCACAGTTGTGCTGCCACAGCCACAGATGGAGCCAGTGATGAAAGATCTTGAAAAAGACTATCCCGATTTCAAATCCACCCCCTATTACGAACATGGCGATGAAGTGCCGTCCAACACCTCGGCCAACCCCACGATGTATGAAATATCCTTGGCCCGTCCGTCGCGCCGGGGCTTTTTGTTTGGCGGTCTGGCCACCATCGCCACCGGGTTGTTTGGCGCAAGCCTGACGCCGCGCGCGGCCCTTGCGCAGACCACCGCCACCAGCGGCCTTTTGGGGTTCACTGCAATTCCGGTCAGCTTTGATGACACCGTGATGGTGCCAGCGGGTTACAAGGTTCAGGTTCTGGCCCCTTGGGGCACACCGATTCTGGGCGATATGCCCGCCTATACCGCGGGCGCAAACACGGGTGCCGAACAAGGCATGCAGGTGGGCAGCCACCATGACGGGATGCATTTCTTTGGCATTGACGGATCATCCACCGATGGTTTGCTGGTGTTCAACCATGAATATGTCGAGCCGCGCTTTATGCATGCCGCTGCCTGGGCAGGTCAACCGCTGGATGGCGACATGGTGGTGTTTGATGCCAACGGCAAGCGCGACGATGATCAGGTTTTGAAAGAAGTGAACGGCCATGGCTGTTCGGTTGTTCGCATCACCGCAGGTGCGGACGGCTGGCAAGTTGTTGCAGATCCGATGAACCGCCGTATCACCGGGGCCACACCGATGGAAATCGCGGGCCCCGCACGCGGATCGGCGCATATGGTGACCAAACATTCGCCTGATGGCACGCAGGCGCGCGGCACGCTTAACAACTGCGCCAATGGCAACACGCCTTGGAACACCTATATCACCGCCGAAGAAAACTGGGCCGGTTACTTCATCAACACCGACGCCGAAATGGCACGCGAGCAAAAGCGGTATGGCATTTCGAACGAAGAATCCCGCTATGGCTGGGAAAAGACCGTGACCAACGCCGACGAATTTGCCCGGTTTAACGCGGCAGCCACCGGTGCCACATCAAAAGACGATTACCGCAACGAGCCGAACACGTTTGGCTGGCTGGTCGAATTCAACCCGTTCGATCCCGCCTCCGTGCCGGTAAAGCGCACCGCTTTGGGCCGATTTGCCCATGAAGGCATTGTGTTTGCACCTGTCACTGCCGGCAAGCCGATTGTCTGTTATTCCGGCGACGACAGCCGGTTTGAATATATCTACAAGTTCATCTCGGCCGATGCCTATGATGCGGCCACGGCTTCGGGGGCGCTGTTGGATTCGGGCACGCTTTATGTCGCGCGGTTCAATGCCGATGGCACCGGCGATTGGCTGGCATTGGCACCGGGTGAAAACGGGCTGACGCCAGACGCGGGCTTTGCCGATCTGGCCGATATTCTGGTCAACACCCGCAGCGCCGCCGATCTGGCCGGGGCCACCAAAATGGACCGCCCGGAATGGGGCACCGTTGATCCGGCCACGGGCGAGGTGTATTTCACCCTGACCAACAACAACCGCCGTGATCTGACGCAGGTGGATGCCGTAAACCCGCGCGCCGAAAACGTGTTTGGCCAGATCGTGCGTTGGAAATACGAAAACACCAACCACGCCGACACCAAATTTGCGTGGGAATTGTTTGTGATGGCGGGCAACCCAAAGCAATCAACCACCTTCAACGATCTGACGCTGAACGACGACAGCATCTTTGCCTGCCCCGATGGCATCTGGTGCGATCCGAACTCGCGGCTGTGGATCCAAACCGATATGGGCGACATCGGGCCAGATTACGACGGGCCGCTAAAGGATTTCGGCATGAACGCCATGTTGGCCGCCGATCCGCAAACCGGCGAAATCCGCCGCTTTCTGACCGGCCCGCATGGTCAGGAAATCACCGGCCTGTCGTTGACGCCCGATGGCAAAACGATGTTTGTCAACGTGCAGCATCCGGGCGGCCATGCCAGCCCCGAAGACTTTGCCGCCGGAAAGTTCGGATCGGGCTTTCCTGATTACAACGGATCGGTGCCACGCTCGGCCACATTGGTCATCACCCGCGACGATAATGGCGTGATCGGCGCCTAAGGATTTGCAAGGGGGCGGGCGCACAACCCCGCCCCCTTGCACCCATCCGCCTGCCCGCTTAGAACACCCCAAATTCGGGGCTTTGGGCAGCGGAGTTGAACCATGCCGCTTTTGGTGATGAAATTCGGCGGCACCTCGGTGGCTGATCTGGCGCGCATCAAGAACGCGGCCGAAAAGGTCAGGCGTGAAGTGGCGCGCGGCTATGACGTGATTGTCATCGTGTCGGCAATGTCGGGTGAAACCAACAAGCTGGTCGGTTTTGTCGAAGGCACGTCGATGCTGTATGATGCGCGCGAATATGATGCGATCGTGTCAGCGGGCGAAAATGTGACGGCAGGCTTGCTGGCGCTGACCTTGCAGGACATGGACGTGCCGGCGCGGTCTTGGCAGGGTTGGCAAGTGCCGATCAACACCACCTCGGCGCATTCGTCGGCGCGGTTTGTGTCGATCCCGCGGACCCATATCGACGCCAAGTTTGCCGAAGGCTTTCGCGTGGCCGTGGTGGCAGGGTTTCAGGGCGTATCGCCCGAGGGCCGCATCACCACGCTGGGGCGCGGCGGGTCCGATACCACCGCCGTGGCCTTTGCCGCCGCCTTTGGCGCGGAACGCTGTGACATCTACACCGACGTTGACGGCATCTACACCACCGATCCGCGCATCACTGCCAAAGCGCGGCGGCTGGATAAAATTGCCTTTGAAGAAATGCTGGAACTGGCATCTTTGGGGGCCAAAGTGCTGCAAACCCGGTCGGTGGAACTGGCGATGCGCTATAAGGTGCGGCTGCGGGTGCTGTCGTCGTTTGAAGACACCGATGAAAATTCAGGAACGCTGGTTTGCGACGAGGATGAGATTATGGAATCGAAAGTTGTGTCGGGTGTGGCCTATTCCCGCGATGAGGCAAAGGTAACACTGGTGCGCGTCGAAGACCGCCCCGGCATTGCCGCCGCGATCTTTGGCCCCTTGGCCGATGCGGGGGTGAATGTGGATATGATTGTGCAGAACATATCGGAATTCGCCTCGGGCACCAGCAAAGGGGCCACCACCGACATGACGTTTTCCTGCCCGACCAATCAGGTGGCGCGCGCGCGAAAGGCGATGGAAGACGCAGTGGCCGCGGGCACCATCAGCTATGACGATCTGGTGGTTGACAGTGATGTCGCCAAAATTTCCGTCGTGGGCATCGGCATGCGCAGCCATGCGGGGGTGGCCGCGACGATGTTTGCCGCCCTTTCTGCTGAAAATATAAACATCAAGGTGATTGCGACGTCCGAGATCAAGATTTCCGTGCTGATTGACCGGAAATATATGGAACTGGCCGTCCAAGCCTTGCATGATGCGTTTGAATTGGAAAAAGCCGCCTAAGGGCAGCTTCTCCGCAAGGGTAAGGCGGGGGTCGAATGCCGGAACGGAGCGAAAGTGACAGTCGCAAACTGCTGCGCCGCCTGCGTGATGTGTTGGGCACCAACACCAAGGGTCAGGAACGGCTGGACAGCATCACCCATCTGATTGCCGACAGCATGGGCACCGAAGTGTGTTCGATCTATCTGTTCCGCGATGCTGATACGTTGGAATTATGCGCCACCGAAGGGCTGAAACGCGCGGCCGTTCACCAGACCCGGATGCGGTTGGGCGAAGGGCTGGTGGGCCGGGTGGCGCGGTTGGGCCAGCCGGTGAACACCGCTGATGCACCGTCTGAAAAAGGCTTTCGTTTTATGCCGGAAACCGGCGAAGAGCTGTATAGCAGTTTTCTGGGCGTGCCAATTCAACGGGTTGGCGAAAAGCTGGGTGTGCTGGTGGTGCAATCGCGCGCCGCCCGGCTGTATTCCGAAGACGATATCTATGCGCTGGATGTGGTCGCGATGGTGCTGGCCGAGATGACCGAGTTGGGCGCGTTTTCCGGTGAAGACCCGGCGATGGCCGCGCGGCACAAACAACCCGTCATGTTTCGCGGCAATGTGGGGCAGGAGGGCGCTGCCGAAGGCCGCGTCTGGCTGCACGAGCCGCGCGTTGTCGTCACCAACCCGGTAGCCGATGATCCCTTGACCGAAATTGACCGCATCCGTGCGGCGGTGGGTGAATTGCGCGTGTCGGTCGATGATCTGCTGGCGGCGGTATCTTTAGACAAAGAGCAAAAGCAAGTGCTGGAGGCTTACCGGATGTTCGCGCATTCGCGCGGCTGGCTGCGCCGGATGGAAGAAGACATTCAACGCGGACTTTCCGCCGAGGCGGCGGTGGAAAAGGAACAATCCGCCGCGCGCAACCGGATGGAGCAAGTGCCCGACGCATACTTGCGCGAGCGGCTGAACGATCTGGACGATCTGTCAAACCGGTTGTTGCGCATTCTGACCGGACAGGGGCGCGATACCGGTGCCATGATGCCGGAAAACCCGGTGTTGGTTGCGCGCAATATCGGGCCTGCGGAATTGCTGGAATATGGCCGCAAGTTGAAAGGCGTGGTGCTGGAGGAAGGTTCGGTCGGCAGTCACGCGGCGATTGTGGCGCGGGCATTGGCGATCCCGTTGGTGATCAACGCTGCGCGCATCGCCTCTGAGGCGCTGAACGGCGATGCCATTCTGGTGGACGGGGATCAGGGTCTGGCGCATCTGCGCCCGGACGATAACGTGGCCCGGTCGTTTCGCGACAAGATCGCCATGCAGGCGGCGGCGCAGCAGCGCTATGCCAGTTTGCGCGATCTGCCTGCCACCTCACGCGATGGGGTGACGGTAACGCTGTTGATGAACGCCGGGTTGATGGCCGATCTGCCCAGTCTGGAAGGATCAGGGGCCGAAGGTGTGGGTCTGTTTCGCACCGAATTGCAGTTCCTGATCCGCAACAAGATGCCGCAACGCAATGAATTGGTGCAGCTTTATTCGCGGGTGATTGAGGCCGCCAAAGGCCGCCCGGTGGCGTTTCGAACCTTGGACATCGGGTCGGACAAAGTGCTGCCCTATATGAAGCCGCAGGATGAGCCGAACCCCGCGATGGGCTGGCGCGCAATCCGGGTGGGTCTGGACAAGCCCGGTGTGTTGCGCATGCAGTTGCAGGCGTTGATCCGCGCCACCCAAGGGCGGCCATTGTCGGTGATGTTTCCGTTTATTGCCGAACATGGCGAGTTCATGGCGGCACGCGGCCATGTGCTGCGCGAAATTCACCGCGAAAAAAGTCTTGGCCATCCAGTGCCAGAGCAGTTGGAAATCGGCGCGATGCTGGAGACGCCCAGCCTTGCCTATGCGCCGCAAGCGTTTTTCGATCTGACCGATTTCATCTCGATCGGCGGCAATGATCTGAAACAGTTTTTCTTTGCCGCCGACCGTGAAAACGAACGGGTGCGTAAACGCTATGACACGCTGAATGTGTCGTTTCTGAACTTTCTGGACCTGATCGTGCAGCGCTGTGCCGCGTCGGGCACAAGGCTTTCGTTTTGCGGCGAAGATGCGGGCCGCCCGATTGAGGCGCTGGCCTTTGCGGCCATCGGGTTGCGGGTGTTGTCGATGCGGCCTGCATCGGTGGGGCCGGTAAAGGCGCTGTTGCGCCGGGTCGATCTGGGGGCGGCGCGCGAGGTGATTGATGCAGCCCGCGCGCGCGGCGACGAAACTGTGCGCCCGGCGCTGATGGACTGGTTGGCATTGCAGGTTGAGTGATGCCCGGGTGCGAAAATTCTTAAGAAAGAATTTTGGGGGGCGCTGCCCCCAAGAGGTTTGGCAAGGCCAAACCTCTTCCCCCGGAGTATTTTTGCCAAAGTGAAATTGATCAGGCTTTTTTGGTCGTGGGCAGCGCTGTGGCTTTTGAAAAAGCCGCGACGACCTGTTCGCCGCCGTGCAATTCTGCCAGCCGCATCAGCGCAAAGCGGATCCGGGCCATTTCGCGGTAATAGCCAAGATAGGCGGCGTTCAGTGCAGCCCCAGTGACCGCGCCCAACAGCGGCACCATTTGGGCCGCCAGTTTCTGGCCCATCGCCGCCGCCAGACGGGGGGCCACCGTGGCGATGATCTTTTGCAGCGCGGGTCCGGTGATGGTCAGCCGCGCCGAGAGAAACGCCGAATTTGCCCCGTCATCATTTTGCAGCGGGCTGCCTGCAGCGAACACCTCAAGGCAGGCTGCACGGATGCCGGGTTCAGAGGCATCAAAGCCTGCCAGGGTGGCCTCACGCCGGATGGCGTGCAAAATCACCGTGATGGTCAGCGGCAATTCGGCGAGGGACGTGGCCAATCCGCCTGCGCCACCCGCCGCTCCGGTGGCCATGGCCGCAAGCGTTGAACCGCGCCGCCCCAGATCGGGGCCCTGTTCGGCCGCCCCCGCCAAACCATGCGCGGCCGTCAGGGCCGCCACGATCAGGCGGTCTAATTCTGTGCGCAAACGGGGTGGCAAGCGGTCAATCTGGCCCTCGATACCGCCGCCCATGCGATTGACCAAGGCCATCACCGGACCATTGGCACGACCGTAGGCGCGGGCAAGATCGGCGATCTGATCGGCAGGGGGTGCGGCGCGCAAGGCGGGAAGGTTTGACATACCCCTAATGTGGGGATGTTAGCCGCGCTGTGCAATGGGGTCTGGCTGGGCCACCGTCGGCAAGGTTGCCCCCGAAGCCTTGGTCACCGCACCCGACACCGCCGCCCAAGCCCCGGCTTTCAGCGCCAGTCCCAGCACCCTGTCGGGGTTGGTCGGTGGCGGCATGACGATTTGGGCCAGTTTTTCAAAGCCGAACCGCGCGTAATAGGGCGCATCGCCCACCAGCATGGCGCGTTCCCAGCCCAGACGGCGGGCCTCATGCAGGCTTTCGTTGATCAACAGCGCGCCCAACCCTTCGCCTTGGCGGGTCGGATGCACCGCAATCGGACCCAGCAGCAGCACGTCTTCGCCCCCAGCCTCGGCCGGCCAATAGCGGATGGCGGCGGCCAGGGTGCCATCTTCGTCGCGCAAGATCAGGCACAGTGCGGCCACCGTTGGCACCCCGTCCCGCAACCGGTAGGATGACAGCGCGGTGCGACCGGGGCCAAAGCACAGATCATAGAGGGCTTCCACCTCCCACCAGTCGGCCTCGGTCTCTTCTTCCAGTCTATACATGGTGGCGCGCATCCCGGAATCATCTGGAAACGCGCGTAACATGGCGTTACGTCAGGATCAAACCCTGTAGGAAGGCCACAATGTTTTACCGACCCCAAGACGGCCACGGCCTGCCGCACAGCCCGTTCGCAGCCATTTGTGCGCCGCGCCCGATTGGCTGGATTTCAACCCGTGGACCGCAGGGCGACAACCTTGCCCCCTATTCGTTTTTCAACGCCATCGCCTATGCGCCACCGCAAGTGATGTTTGCAGGCGATCTGAAAGACAGCATTCGCAACGTGCAAGACAGCGGGGTTTTCGCGGTTAATCTGGTCGAAGTCGCGATGATGGCGGCGATGAATGCGTCGTCGGCCACATGGGCGCGCGGGGTGGATGAATTTGTGCAGGCGGGTGTGGCCAAAGCCCCATGCAGCACAATAGATTGCCCGCGTGTGGATGGCGCACCGGCCACGCTTGAATGCCGGATGCAGCAGGTGATCACCCTGAAGGGCGGTGCCGATTTCATGGTCATCGGCGAGGTGACGGGCGTGCATCTGCGCGATGATTGTGTGGTGGACGGGCGGTTTGATGTGACGCAGTTCGGGCTGGTATCACGGCTGGGCTACCGCGATTATGCGATCATCCGCGATGTGGTTGCGCTGGAGCGGCCAAAGTAAAAGAACCGGCCTAAACAATTGAGACGTTAAAGATCAACATGTAGTCCGCTGGCGCATGATGATAGCGCGGCAAGGGAGAACAGCCCGAATCGTCAAAGGCTTGAATGGCCAGTGCAAAGTGCCGAAGAACGGCGCCGCCATTCAATCCTGTGGCCGTCAAAGCTGGGCCAAAATCGCGCATGAACTGAAAAATACAATCGCCATCGCCTTGATAGAAAATGGAAGATGCAAACGCGGAATCGTCAATGATCCAGCCGGGATTACGTGCGTTAACGGATATGTGCAGGGACCCCATGCTGGTCATTGCCATACTCAAGGCGTCATCCAGAAAATGATGCCCAAGCATGTTGTCTTCTGCCGTCATCCCGGCTTGCAGCGCATTATAATCCGGCAAGACCGCATCACGGGTTTCCTCAACCGCCGTCTGGATCGGCGCTGTCGCACCGCCGCCTATCCGGCCCATCGCCGTTTCAATGTCGAAAACATCACCAATGCTCGACACATAGTCTTCGGCAAATGAAAAATGGCCGTTGCCGCTGCAATGAATGCTGAAGGGCATAATGGACTCCTGTTCAATGCGAAAATCCTAGCATGCAGCGGGGCGTCGGGCAACGTTGGCTTTGGCGGGGGTCTTTGTTGGGGGCATGGACGGCGGGCATGGACGGCGGGCATGGGCCGGGATGGGCGGGCGAATTTCGCACACCGCTGTCGCATGGCATTGGTTGTAACTGCCCGCATCCCCCCCTATCCTGCCCAACGCAGCAAAAGGAATTGGCGATGCAAACCATGATTGGCGTCATCGGCGGGTCGGGGGTTTACCAGATCGACGGGCTGGAAGGCGCAACTTGGGTCAAGGTCAAATCGCCTTGGGGCAAGCCATCGGACGAGGTGTTGCTGGGCCGCCTGAACGGCGTGGCGATGGCGTTTTTGCCCCGGCATGGACGCGGCCATGTGCAATCGCCGTCCAGCATCAACTACCGCGCCAATATGGATGCTTTGAAACGGTTGGGGTGCACCGATGTGATTGCCGTGTCGGCGGTGGGGTCGTTGCGCGCAGATTTTGCGCCGGGTGATTTTGTGATCGTCGATCAATACATCGACCGCACTTTCGCGCGTGAGACGTCGTTTTTCGGGGCGGGCTGCGTGGCGCATGTGTCAATTGCGCATCCCACCTGTCCGCGTCTGAGTGCGGCTTGTGCGCGCGCCGCGACCGAGGCCGGGATCGTGGTGCACCGTGGCGCGACCTATCTGGCGATGGAGGGCCCGCAGTTTTCGACCCTTGCCGAAAGCCGGATGTATCAAGGCTGGGGGGCAGATGTGATCGGCATGACCGGCATGCCCGAGGCGAAACTGGCGCGCGAGGCAGAACTTTGTTATGCCAGCGTGGCCATGGTCACCGATTATGATTGCTGGCATCCCGATCATGGCGCGGTGGATGTGGCGCAGGTTATCGCGACGCTGACCGCCAATGCAGGCCATGCGCGCAATCTGGTGATGCGGCTGCCCGGCTTGCTTGGGGCAGATCGCGTGCAATGCCCGCATGGCTGTGACCGCGCCCTGACCCATGCCATGATGACCGCCCCGGACAAACGAGACCCTGACCTGATGGCCAAACTGGACGCCATCGCAACCCGAGTATTGTAATATGCGCCGAATTTTAAGTGCCTTTTGCCTGTGTATTTGCCTGCCCATGTCTGCCGCTGCTTCGGACGGGGTGGCCAGCGCGGGCAAACTGACCAACAGTGACCTTTACAACCTTACCGGCTGCGGGGCGGCACCCACCGGGCCGTGTCAGGGGCCATTTGTATCTTGGGCAAAGCCCGTGGTCAGCGTGACACTGCCGCCCGCCGATGCCGCCATGAACCCCGCTTTGGCCGACCGGATTGATCTGGCGCTGGATCAGGCCATTGCGGCGCTGAACAAGGCGGGCGCGGGCATCCGGCTGGAGCGCAACACATCACGCAAGCCGCCCGATATCATCCTTTACCGCATCGGGTTGAAAGAAGGCGATATCACCAAAGACATTCCGGGCATGAGCGATGGCTTGGAAATTGGCGTCGGCTATATGCAGATCAACTGGGACGATGACTTGCGGATTACCAGCGGCACCATCGTGATTGCCGCCGATATCGCCTTTGATGACGTGCAATCGGTGGTGCTGGAAGAATTGGCGCAATCGCTGGGGTTCTTGTATGACATTGAAAACCCTTACTATGAAGGCGTGTCGATCTTTTCCCAAGACAGCAATGAAACGATTTCCATCACCGGGCAGGATCGGGCAATCCTGCGGATGCATTATCCGAAAAACTAGGACCATCGCATGCAAAAGAGCGTCAAAGACTATATCCGCACCATCGTCGATTTTCCCCATGAAGGCATTTTGTTTCGCGATGTCACCACGCTGTTTGCCGATCCGCGCGGCTTTCGCATGGCGATAGATCAATTGTTGCAGCCCTATGCCGGGATGCGGATTGACAAGGTGGTCGGGCTGGAAGCGCGCGGTTTCATCCTTGGCGGTGCGGTGGCGCATCAATTGTCGACTGGCTTTGTGCCGATCCGCAAAAAGGGCAAATTGCCCGGGCAAACCATTTCGCAAGCCTATACGCTGGAATATGGCGAGGCGGTGGTCGAGGTGCATGAAGATGCGATGGCGCCGGGGGAAACGGTGTTGCTGGTTGACGACCTTTTGGCCACGGGTGGCACCGCCGAGGCGGGGATAAAGCTGATTGAACGGCTGGGCGCCCAAGTGATCGGCTGTGCGTTTGTCGTCGATCTGCCCGATCTGGGTGGGCGCAAAAAGCTGGCGGCGATGGGCATGGATGTGCATGCGCTATGCGCGTTTGAGGGGATGTAGGGTCCGGGATTGCGGCCCAAAAGACAGGTGGGGGTTTCACACCCCCGCCTAAAAAGCGTTCGCTTTTGAGGCCCCCCGTGGAGTATTTTCACCAAAATGAATGGCAAATTTTAGATAAATTTGATGCGAAATTTAAGACGATCCGGCGGCGATCTGCGGCTGGTCGCGTTGATCGGCACATTTCTTTCCGCGCATTTACCAAATGTTGAGAGAATCGTCTTAGCACTTAAAGCACTCGGTAACGTTGATCGAGGGCACGCTGCTTGCAACACGTGACACCACCCACCCCAGCACCCCGTCGGATTTATTTCGGCGGGGTGTCTTATGCCTGCGCGCGCAGCACCGCGCCGGGGTTCATGATGCCCACCGGGTCCAGCGCTGTTTTGATCGCGCGCATGGCTGCCAGTTTTCCGGGATCGCCGTATTTCTCCAGATCGTCAACTTTCAACCGCCCCAGCCCGTGTTCGGCGCTGACCGATCCGCCAAGGCTGTCGACCAGATCATGCACGCAGGCCTTGACGGCATCGCGTTGATTTTCATGGTCTTTGCGATTTTTTCCGCGCAGGGGAAACACGTTGTAATGCAGATTTCCATCGCCCAGATGGCCAAAACAATTGATCCGCCAGTCACCAAGCGCGGCCAGTGCCACACCCGCGCGGGTGATAAATTCGGGCACAACCCCCAACGGCACCGAGATGTCATGGCTGGACACCGACCCGATCAACCGGTTGGCCTCGGGGATCGCTTCGCGGATGCGCCAAAGCGCCGCGCGTTGGGTCTGCGTGGCGGCGATCACCCCGTCAGACACCAGCCCCGCGTCAAGCCCGGCGGAAAACAGCGCCTCAAGATGGGTATTTGCCGCGCCAAACCCTGCGGGCAAACCGATTTCGATCAACACCATCCAGTCGGGGGTGACGGCCAAGGGACTGCGCACTTCGGGGATCACTTCGGCCAGAAAATCAAGTCCCATTCGGCTGATCAGCTCGAACGCCGACACCATGCCCGACGCCCGGGTTTCCGCCAATGCCAGCAGCCGCAGCGCCGCCCCCGGGCTGGCCACCGACATCAGCGCCGTGCCAACCTCGGCCGGGCGCGGGAACAGACGCAGGCTGGCGGCGGTGATCACGCCCAGCGTGCCCTCAGAGCCGATCAACAAATGCCGCAAATCATAGCCGGTGTTGTCTTTGCGCAGCCGTTTCAAGCCGTTATAGACCGTGCCATCCGGAAAAACCGCCTCGACCCCCAAACATAAATCGCGGGTATTGCCATAGCGCAGCACGTTCAGCCCGCCCGCGTTGGTGGCCAGATTGCCGCCGATCCGGGCCGAACCTTCCGAGGCCAATGCCAACGGAAACAACCGCTCTGCCGCTAGCGCATGGCGCTGCACATCGGCCAGCACCATGCCCGCCTCGACCACCAGAACGTTTTCATCGGGATAGATACCGCGCAGGGCCGCCATGCGTTCCAATGACAGCAACAGCGCCGCCGGACCGGTTGGCATAACCTGCCCGCCAACCAAGCCAGTGCCGCCGCCCCACGGCACCACGCCCACGCGGGCCGCCGCACAGGCGCGCAAAATCACCGCGACATCATCCACCGAACGCGGCAGTGCCACTGCCCCCGCCTGCCCCACCCAGCGCCCGCGCGGATCGTCCAGATAGCGGGCCTCGGGCACGCGCAGGGTGTCTGGCGGCAAAAGCGCGGCAAGATTGGCCAGAAATCCTGCATCGGCGGGGTTCAGCATGGGCGTCGTCCTGTGGTCGCGGCGCTATCGGTCAAGCAGGTTTCAGCCCGCGCGCCAAAGCGATAATCGCCTCGGCAGAGCGTTGGTTGCGCGCGGTCTTGGCAGGCGTTGTCATCCGGTCAAGTTTTGCCACCAAAGCCGAGCGGCCCACCCCCGCAGGCGCGTGAAGATATAGCGCAGTTGGGGCGGCCTGAAACGATTCGCCAACGGCTGCCAGTGCTTTGATCGGGGCAAATTCGGCAACCGCCGTCGGGGCTGCGAGAAAAAAGATATGCACGGCCTGGCCATCAACCTTGCCATGCGATTTATAGGGGTTGGCGGCAACGATCACCTCAAATTCCGCCAGATCCATCAGGAACATCGCAGGGGCAAAGCCGAACCGTGCCAGCATGTCGGCAGCAATCCGGTCGGTCAGCCCGGCCACGCCCGGATCATGGAACACCGCATTGCCGCTTTGAAGATGGGTTTGCACGTCGCGCAGGCCCAGTTCCGCCAGCATTTCGCGAAATTCGGGCATTGGCAGGCGGTTCGCCCCGGCTACGTTGACGCCGCGCAGCAATAGCACTCTGGTTTTGGTCACAAGGTCTCTCCATGGGCACCGCCAGCCGCGCCGTCGCCGGGCAAAGGTTACCCCCTAGCCTGCGTCCGTGCGACCGCGCCGGTCATTCCTTAAGTTGGCGTATAGCACATGGTTGCGCCACCGCCCGTTGATTTGCAGATAAGATTGGGCCACGCCTTCGTATTTGAAGCCGGTTTTTTCCAAAACCCCGCGCGATGCGACATTTTCGGGCAAACAGGCGGATTCGATGCGCGACAGATCAAGGCTGGCAAAGGCGTGATGCACCACCGATTGCACGGCTTCGCGCATATATCCCTGACGCGCAAAGGCCGCGCCGATCCAATAGCCCATGGTGCCCGCCTGCACCGGACCGCGCCGGATATTGTCCAACGTGACGGCACCCAGCAGCATATTATCGGCGCGCCGGATCAACAATAGCGGCAGCGCCGTGCCCGCCGATTCCGCCCGTTTGGCCCAATAGACCCGGTTGGTAAAGGCGCGGCGCGTCAGGTGGTCATGCGCCCAGACCGGCTCCCAGGGCATCAGGTGTTCGGCTGATGCCGCGCGCAGCCCCGACCACGCGCGATAGTCGGCATGCACCGGCAAGCGCAGCGTCATCCGTTCGGTCTCTATCTTGGGGCGGCGGCGCAGGGTCAGCATGGATCAGGACGCCAGACGCTTGCGGATCTCCTCCAGCCCCGGGGCTGTCGACACCGGACCATAAAGCGCCAGCGCCGTATCCGCCCCGGCCAGATCACCGGCATAGCGGCGCACGTCAGCGACGCTGACGGCATCTATCCGGGCGATGGCCTCATCGACATCGGGCACGCGGCCATAAATGGCCAGCAGGCGGGCAATGCGTTCGGCGCGGCTGGACGGGCTTTCCAGCCCCATCAACATGCCCGCCTTGATCTGCACGCGGGCACGGGCAACTTCGGCATCCGACATATCGTCAGCCGCGCGTTTCAACTCATCCATGGTGATCTGGGTCAACTCGCCGATTTCTTCGGCCGAGGTGCCTGCATAAAGCGTGATCTGGCCGGTGTCTTCATAGGCCCCCGATTGGGCAAAGATCGAATAGCACAGGCCGCGTTCTTCGCGCACTTTCTGAAACAGCCGCGACGACATGCCGCCGCCCATCGTCATCGCATAAACCTGCGCGGTATAGACATCGGGGTGGCGATAGCCGGGCGCATCAAAGGCCATGGCAAAATGCACCTGTTCCAGATCCTTCACTTCGCGCCGTTCAGCCCCCTTGAAGGCCGCGGGTTGAAAGCTGGTGGCGGGTTTGGGTTTCATCGCGCCGAAAATTTCGGTCGCCTGCGCCACGATCTCGTCATGGTTCACGCCACCGGCGGCGGCCAGAATCATCTGACCGGGGCCGTAATGCTGGGCCACAAACGCCTTCAGATCGGCGCGGCTAAAGGCGCTGACCCGTTCGGTTGGCCCCAGAATGGTGCGGCCAAACGCCTGATCGGGATAGCTGACCTCTTGCAGCCAATCAAAGATGATGTCGTCGGGGGTGTCCAGCGCCTGACCGATCTCTTGCAAGATCACATGGCGTTCGACCTCGATTTCCTTTTTGTCGAACGCCGGATTCAACACGATATCGCCGATCACATCCAGCGCCAGACCTACATCTTTTTCCAGAACGCGGGCGTAGTAGGCCGTCATCTCGCGGCTGGTATAGGCGTTGATATAGCCGCCGACATCTTCGATTTCTTCGGCAATTTGCAAGCTGCTGCGCCGTTTGGTGCCTTTGAACGCCATATGTTCCAGAAAATGCGCGATGCCGTTCTGGTTTGGCGCTTCGTGCCGCCCGCCCGCCATGACCCACACACCGGCCGATGCCGATTTCAGGCCCGGCATATGTTCGGTTACGATGCGAAAGCCGTTCGGCAGGGTGGTCAATCGAAGCGTCAACGCGCGATCCTTTCCCGGATAAATTGTTGCAAGGACCCTAGATCATTCGGCACCCGTGTCACGCGCTCATCGCGGTCAAAAAGGTCTGCCATGCGGGTGGGCAGCGCGGGCCGTGTGCCCATGGCCGCCTGCACGGCACCCGGAAACTTGGCAGGATGTGCGGTGGCAAGGGTGATCATCGGGGTGGGGCCAAGGTGGTGTTCGGCCACATGCACGCCCACCGCCGAATGCGGGCACAGGATTTCCCCGGTTTGGGCATAGATGCGCGCGATGGTGTCGCGGGTATCTTGCTCGGAACAACGGCCCGACACAAAGGTGGCACGCAAACTTTGCAAAGCCCCTTGGCCAATGTGAAAGCCGCCCGCCTTCAACTCTGCCATCAGCGCCGTCACCGCCGCCCCGTCGCGGCCATAGGCGTCAAACAGCGCGCGTTCAAAGTTGGAGCTGACCTGAATATCCATCGACGGGCTGATCGAGGGTTTCACCCCATCGGTCACATAATCGCCGGTGGCGATGGCGCGGTGCAGGATGTCATTGTGGTTGGTGGCAATCACCAGCTGCTCGATCGGCAGGCCCATTCTGCGCGCGATGTAGCCCGCGAAAATATCGCCGAAATTGCCTGTGGGCACGGTAAAAGACACCGCACGATGCGGCGCCCCCAAAGACACGGCGGCGCTGAAGTAATAGACCACCTGCGCCAGAACCCGCGCCCAGTTGATGCTGTTCACCCCCGCCAGCCGCACGCCATCGCGGAAGGCAAAATCGTTGAACATGTCTTTGACGCGGGCCTGGGCATCGTCAAAATCGCCATCCATCGCCAGCGCATGAACATTGGTCTCAACGGGTGTGGTCATCTGGCGGCGCTGCACGTCGCTGATGCGGCCATGCGGATACAGAATGAACAGATCAACAGATGCAAGGCCACGAAACGCCTCCATCGCGGCCGATCCGGTATCACCCGAGGTGGCCCCCACGATGGTGACACGCCCACCGGTTTTGGCCAGTGACGCCTGCATCATCTGGCCGATCAGTTGCATAGCGAAATCTTTGAACGCCAAGGTGGGGCCGTGAAACAGTTCCAGCAGGAAATGATTGGGGGCCAGTTGCACCAATGGCGCACGGGCGGTATGGCCAAAGCCCGCATAGGCCGCCGCAATCAATCCGCGAAATTCATCGTCGCCAAACGTATCCCCAAGGTAGGGGCGCATGACGCGGTAAGCGATCTCTTCATAGCTTTGCCCCGCCATCGCGGCGATATCGGCGTGACCAAAGGCGGGCACCGATTCTGGCACATAAAGCCCGCCGTCGCGCGCAAGGCCGGTCATCATCGCCTGCCCGAATGTCAGCACCGGGGCCTGCCCCCGCGTCGATATATACCGCATTTTGCGCCCTTAGATTTCGTTTCGCCTGATACGCCAGACCAGCGCCACTGTCATCACCGCCCAGACAATGGCCAGCGAAAACCACGTGATGGCATAGCCCCAATGATCATTGGGTATAGAGCCCGTATCAATCGGCATCGCCTCGATCCCGTCACCGGTTGGGCTGCGCGCGACAATCATCACCGCTTCGGTGTTCAGTTTGGCCGCCATTGCCACGGCATCGCGGCCAAACCACAGGCCCGTTTTCGCATCGGGCGGCGGCGTGTATTGATTGCTGTCACGCGGCCACATCAGGTTGCCCAGAATTTTCACATCGGTGACGGTCAGGGTCTTGGCTTTGTCGTCGTCCAGCAAAAAGCCGCGATCAATCAGCAAACGGCGGTTGTCGGCGGTTTGCAGCACCGAGATCACCTGCACCCCGGCCCCCACCATCGGCTTGCCAGACATCACATACAACGTCTCGCCGGTAAAGCGGCCCGCCACGGTGACCGGGCGGTAGCGGTCGGTCTGCGGATCGGGCAGCACCGGCACGACAACCGCGGGTTCGCTGATGCCGGCGGTCATCGCCTCTAGCGCCGTGCGTTTTTCATACATGCGCTGCACTTGCCAGATGCCAAGGCTGCACAGCACCATGATTCCGGACAGGCCCAGCATCAGCGCGAAAATTACCCCTTTGGTCATAGCCCCGCCTGAATGCAAAAAACGCGGGCCAAACCTGACCCGCGTCTTGATATTGGTGTCAAAACCTACTGGCCCCAGACATAGACGGCGGCAAACAGAAACAGCCAGACCACATCGACAAAGTGCCAATACCACGCGGCGGCTTCAAAACCGATATGCCGTTCCACGGTAAAATGGCCTTTGTAGACCCGCGCCAGACACACCGCCAAAAAGATCGTGCCGATCAGCACGTGAAAGCCGTGGAACCCCGTCGCCATAAAGAACGACGCGCCATAGATGTTGCCCGCAAAGCCAAAGGCGGCATGGCTGTATTCATAGGCCTGAAACCCGGTGAACAGCGCGCCCAGCACGATGGCGATGATCAGGCCGGTCTTGATATCCTGCCGGTTGTTGTTGTCATGGACCAAGGCGTGGTGCGCCCACGTGGCGGCGCAACCAGACAGCAGCAAAATCAGCGTGTTGATCAGCGGCAAGTGCCATGGGTCAAAGGTGGCAATGCCTTCGGGTGGCCAGACGCCATCGACCAAGGGCGACATCGGCCCCATCGGATACAGCGCATGTTTGAAGAACGTCCAGAACCATGCCGAAAAGAACATCACTTCGGACATGATGAACATGATGAAGCCATAGCGCAGACCAATGCGCACCACCGGCGTGTGGTCGCCGGTCTCGCCCTCATGCACCACTTCGGACCACCACGCGAACATGGTATACAAGACACCGGCAAAGCCGATCAGCCCCAGATAGGGGCCAGATCCGTGCATCCACAGCACCGCGCCATACAGCATGATAAACGCCGACAGCGCGCCGAAAAACGGCCAGATTGACGGCGGCAGAATGTGATAGTCGTGGTTCTTGGCGTGGGCCATCGTCGGCGTCCTTTGGATGTGTCGCGGTCAGTTTATCGGTTTTGCCCCGGCAGGAGCAAGGGCTGCCTGTTCTTCGGGCAACGGCGTTTCGTGAAAAGTATAGGAAAGGGTGATTTCACGGATCAATTTTGCCTCGGGATCGTCCATGATCGCGGGATCGACATAGAACGACACCGGCATCACCACCCGCTCGCCAGGCTGTAAGACCTGTTCGGTAAAGCAGAAACATTCGACCTTGGTGAAATACCCCCCGGCCTGATCGGGCATCACGTTATAGCTGGCGGTGCCCGCGACCACCCGGTCGGTCGGGTTATACGCCTCATAAAATGCCAGGCCGTTTTCGCCGATGCGCAGGGTCATCTTGGCAACTTGGGGTTTGAACTGCCACGGCATGCCTGCCTCAAGTGAGGCGTCAAAGCGGATGATATGGGTTTGATCCAGCACCACATCCGGCAGCGATGTCGCCACCGAAGTTGTGCCGGCATAGCCCGTCACCCGACAGAACCAATCGTAAAACGGCACGGCAGCAAAGCTGAGCGACAGCATCGTCACCGCAACACCCAAAAGCCCGAGGGCAGTTTTGTTTTGCGGGGTCATTGGGTGCCCTCGACCGGGGCCATTTCTGGCTGCACCACGTGGTCATAGCCCTGCATCGACGTGCCGCGGGTGACTTTCACCACGGTCAGCGCAAACACCAGTCCGATAAACGCCAATAACGCCAGACCCACGCCCAGATTGCGCGAAAACCGGCGCCGGTGGATTTCATGTTCGGGTTGAAACGACATCTACCAGCCCCCCAGACCATAAGGGCGCAGGGCCGCTTCGGCCAACAACGCCCCAAACAACAAGAAAAGATATAGCAGCGAAAACCGGAACACTGCCTTTTCGACTTTGTATTTATCAGCCTCGGCCACAATCTCATCGCGCCGCCAGATGCGGTATGCCCCGCGCAGGAATTCCGCACTTAGCACCGTGGCCACCGCCAGATACACCGGCCCACCCACGCTGGTGAACGCCGTGCCAATCGCGAACGGCGTCAGCATAACCGTGTAAGCCATGATATGCGCCCGCGTCGATTTGCGGCCATGCGTGACCGTCAGCATCGGCACCCCGGCGTTGGAATAATCCTCCTTCATGAACAGCGCCAGCGCCCAGAAATGCGGCGGCGTCCAGACAAAGATCAGCATGAACATCAACACCGCCTCAAGCGATACCGATCCTGTGGCGCAAACCCAGCCGATCATTGGCGGGAACGCCCCGGCAGCGCCGCCGATCACGATGTTCTGCGGGGTCAGCCGCTTTAGCCACATCGAATAGACCACCGCGTAAAAGAAGATCGTGAACGCCAGCAGTCCAGCCGCCACCGCATTGGCCGTCAACCACAGCATCACAACCGACAAGCCCGACAAAGCCAGCCCCACCGCCAGCGCTTCACCGGGTTGCACCATGCCCGATGGCACCGGGCGGCTTTGGGTGCGCCGCATCACCGCGTCTATATCGGCGTCCCACCACATGTTCAGTGCGCCCGACGCGCCCGCACCCAATGCGATAAACAAGATCGCGGCAAACGCCTCAATGGGATGCAAATTGTTCGGGGCGACCAGCAGGCCGACAAGGGCAGTGAACACCACCAGCGACATCACGCGCGGCTTTAACAGCTGCACAAAATCGCCAAACCCCGCCTCGCGCGGCACATCGACAGACCGGATATCGGTCATGGCTATCCTGCTTTCCCAGATAAGCGAGGGCCCCCGCACGGGGCCCATTGCATCTTTTTCAGATCCCGGCCGCAGATAACGACCCCAGATCGCGACCAATCGCAGATCAGTTCGCCGCCAGCTGCATGTTGCCAGCCTTGGCACCCTCTAGCCATTTGTCGTAAACCTCTTGCGAAACGACCTTCACGGTGATCGGCATATAGGCGTGGTTGATGCCGCAAATGTTGGTGCATTGGCCAAAGTAGATGCCTTCGCGTTCGGCCTTGAACCACAGCCGGCCAAGACGTCCGGGCACGCCCGACTGCATCACACCAAAGGCGGGCATCGCCCAAGCGTGGATCACGTCGGTGGCAGTCACTTGCATCACAATGGTCTTGCCGATCGGAATAACAATCGCCGTATCCGTGGCCAGAAGGTAATCGCTTTCCTTATAGCCATTTTCCGCCAGCTTGGTCTTTTCCAGCATAAAGCTGTCAAAGCTGACGCCATCATCGACGTATTCATAGTTCCAATACCACTGGTTACCGGTCGCTTTGATGGTGATGTCGGCCACTGGAATCTCTTGCTGTTTGAACAGCGCGGGCAGTGAAAACGAACCGATTGCCACCAAAATCAGGATCGGGATGATCGTCCAGCCGATTTCAAGCGCGGTGTTATGGGTAAAGGTTGCGGGCGTCGGGTTGGCTTTGCGGTTAAACCGCACTGCGATGATCAGAATAAGCGCGGTCACAAACACCACGATCACGGTCATGATCACCAGAACCCAGTAATCCAGCCATTGCAGATCGCGCGCCAGTTCGGTGGCCGCAAATTGATGGTCAATGCCCGCAGGCACCGGCACGCCCACGGTTTCCAATGCCTGCGCGCCCAGCGCCCCCGGCAGCAAAAACCCCAGTCCTGCCGCGGCCAAACCATTCATCATCGACATCAGACGCATGTTTCATTCCCGTATCATTGGGCAGCAGGTCTGCCGCCATACGATTGTCACCAGTTGGCAGGCGACCGACCGTTGTTTCTGATCGCCCTGAAACCATATTCGCGGCTGCCAGACAAGAGAAACCGTTGCGGCAAATGACCGCTTGCCGCATCAAACCGCAGCCAATCCGCGCGATTTTCTTCGCGGGCCTTGGGGAAGCGCCGGTATCAAGTCGGTTTGCGATGATCGATCCGGGGTGCAAACTTGCAATAATCGCAGCGCCGAACCGCCCCGCCTTGCGATAGCGCGCGCTGCGCCCTAGGTTCCTGAGTGAGCCGATTGTAGCGCGCTTGAGCCGCTGCCGATCACAGCCCCCGAAAGGCCCGTTTATGACCGCACCCGCCCCAACCGACGCACCTTTCCGCCCGTTTGAAACCTACCTTGATGAAGCGTCCGCGCTGGCCACATTGCGCACAGCCACGGCGGGCGCCGATGATGGCGAATTGTTTCTTGAACGTCGGCGGTCCGAAGCGATTGTGTTGGATGACGGGCGCATCAAGAACGCCAGTTACGATGCCTCGGAAGGGTTCGGTCTGCGGGCGGTGCGCGGCGAAGTGGCGGGCTATGCCCATTCCACCGAAATCTCGCAGTCGGCATTGATCCGCGCCAGCCAAACCGCAAGACTGGCCGTAGGCGCAGGCGGCGGCACGATGGCAACCGCGCCGGGCCGCACCAATATCAAACTTTACGGTGACGCCGATCCGATGGCCGATGCCACATTCGCGGTAAAGATCGACTTGCTCAAGGAAATCGACGCCTACGCCCGCGCCCTTGATCCGCGTGTGGTGCAGGTGTCGGCAACCATCGCCGCCGGGCTGCAGGAAATAGAGATTCTGCGCCCCGAAGGTCTGCGCTTTGCCGATATCCGCCCGATGGCGCGGATGAATGTGTCCGTGATTGTCGAGGCGCATGGCAAGCGCGAACAAGGCGGCACCGGCGGCGGCGGGCGCTATGGTCTGGCGCGGTTGATGCAGCCGACCAACTGGCAGCCGCTGCTGCGTGAGGCGCTGCGCATTGCGTTGGTCAACCTTGACGCTGTGCCCGCCCCTGCGGGCATGATGGATGTGGTGCTGGGGCCGGGCTGGCCCGGGATTTTGCTGCACGAAGCGATTGGGCACGGGCTGGAAGGCGACTTTAACCGCAAGAAAACTTCGGCTTTTGCCGGGCTGATGGGCCAGATGATTGCAGCCCCCGGCGTGACCGTGCTGGATGATGGCACCATGCCAGACCGGCGCGGCAGCCTGACGGTTGACGACGAAGGCACACCGTCGCAGCGCAATGTGTTGATCGAAGACGGACGCCTTGTCGGCTATATGCAAGACCGCCAGAATGCGCGGCTGATGGGCGTGGCCCCTACGGGCAACGGGCGGCGCGAAAGTTTTGCCCATATCCCGATGCCGCGGATGACCAACACTTATATGCTGGCGGGTCCAGATGATCCGGCGGGCATTGTGGCGTCGCTGCGCGATGGTATCTATGCAGTGGGCTTTGGCGGTGGGCAGGTTGATATCACCAACGGCAAATTCGTGTTTTCCTGTACCGAAGCCTACCGTGTGCGCAATGGCGTTGTCGGAGAGGCGGTCAAAGGGGCCACGCTGATTGGCGACGGCGCCACGGCCTTGCGCCAAATTCGTGCCATCGGCAATGATCTGGCACTTGATCCGGGCATTGGCAATTGCGGCAAGGCCGGGCAATGGGTGCCGGTGGGGGTGGGCCAGCCCACCTTGCTGATCGGCGGGCTGACCATTGGCGGATCGGCGACGTGACCCCGCAACCGATCCTTGTCGGTCAGTTTGACAGCCCGGTCACCCGCCGGGTCGGCATTGTGCTGACGCTCTATGGCATGGAGTTCCACCGCGACACCCGGTCGGTGTTTGGCGATTTCGCAGCCCTGGCGAAAATCACCCCGATGACCCGCATCCCCGCGCTGGTCCTGCCCGATGGCGAGGTGCTGACCGACAGCGCCGCCATCATCGACCATCTGGACGAAGTGGTTGGCCCCGTGCGCGCCCTGATCGCGCCCCGCGGCCCGCAGCGCCGCGCGGTGCTGCAAACCATCGCCCTTGCGCAGGCCTGTTTTGAAAAAGCCGGGGCCTTGGTCTATGAGCGCCACTTTCACCCCGCCGCCCATGTCAGTGCGGCGTTCGAAACCCGGTGCCTGACGCAGCTGGCCGCAGGGCTGGCGGCGCTGAACACCCGCGCCGCGGCGCCGTGGCTGTGTGGCGATTTCAGCCATGCCGATATCCTGACCGCCTGCGCCATCGCCTATATGAAACTGCGCCTGCCCGAAGCCTTTCCGACCGGTGCCTATCCTGCACTTGAGGCAATGGTCGCCCGCGCCGAGGCCCTGCCCGCTTTCATTGCCTGCCAGATCGCGGCCAATGAAACGATGCCCACACTCTGACGCTTGGCTGCCTGTTCTGCATGCGGCGCGCATTCCCTCGGGGGGGCAGGTCCCAAAATTCTTCACCAAGAATTTTCGCCCTTGCCCAAACCGCGCGGCTGCCATCTACCAAAGGCATGCGTGCCGCGCTGACACTGCAACCCCGGACCTTGCCGATGCCCCTGCTCTACTCTGCCCCGAACGGATATGAGGTTTTGGGCTTTCGCCGCCTGTTGCTGGCGCTGGTGATCGCGTGGATCCTGCCGTCGATCGTCGCCGCTGTGGCATTGCTGGGGCAATATCTGGCTGGCACCCCGGCGATGGGTGATCCGGGGCTGATGGTGTGGGCGCTGTCGGTGCTGTTGTTGATGTCGCCCGCCATCAGCTGGCTTGGGCTGGTGCTGGCCGCGCCATTTGTGGCGGCGCTGATGGATCGCGGCTGGTTTGGCTGGGTTCCGGCGGCGTGCCTTGGCTTGATTTGTGGCGCGCTGATCGCCTATGTGATGGGCAACAGCGTGGCGCTGTCGTTTGGCGCGGCGCAGATTGCGGCGTTGCGGGCGATCCTTGGCCGGTTGAGGCCGATGGCTTTTGCGGTCTGATCCGGCAAAAGCGCGCCCGAACGCCCGCGCCTGACCACGCAGCTTTGCATCCTAGTCGCGGCTGAATTTTGCCTTCAGCGCATCGGCAAAGGCATTACCCGCCTGCGCCGCACCCGGCCCCGCCGAAACCGGACCGGTGTTGACTTTTGCCAACGCAGGTGCGCGGCCGCGGACCTGTTCGCGGGCCTCTGCACTGTCGCGCTTCATCGTCAGGCCGATGCGTTTGCGCGCCACATCCACCTCGACCACCCGCACTTTGACCACATCGCCCGCCTTGACCACCGCATGGGGGTCTTTGACGAATGTGTCAGACAACTGGCTGACATGCACCAACCCGTCCTGATGCACCCCGATATCGACAAAGGCCCCGAATGCCGCCACGTTGGTGACGGTGCCTTCCAGCATCATGCCGGGTTTCAGGTCTTTGATATCATTCACGCCTTCGGCAAAAGTTGCTGTCTTGAAACTGGGGCGCGGGTCGCGGCCGGGCTTTTCCAGCTCGGCCAGAATATCGCGCACTGTGGGCAGCCCAAACCGCGCGTCAACAAACCGCGCCGCATCAAGCCCGCGCAGAGCCTGCCCATCCGCCATCACCGCGCGACTGTCGCGCCCGCAGGCGGCCACGATTTTGCGCGCCAGATCATAGGCTTCGGGATGCACCGATGACGCATCCAGCGGCTCGGCCCCGCCCGCGATGCGTAAAAATCCCGCCGCCTGTTCAAACGCCTTTGGCCCAAGACGCGCCACTTTCAGCAAATCGCGCCGGGTGCTAAACGGCCCGTTGGCATCGCGGTGCGCCACAATCGCCTCGGCCAGTCCCGCGCCCACGCCTGACACCCGCGCCAGTAGTGGCGCCGAGGCGGTGTTCAGATCAACCCCCACCGCGTTGACCGCGTCTTCGACAACCGCCTCAAGACTGCGCGCCAGCCGGTGCTGATCGACATCATGCTGATACTGGCCAACGCCGATGGCCTTGGGGTCGATCTTTACCAGTTCCGCCAGCGGGTCTTGCAACCGGCGCGCAATGGAAACCGCGCCGCGCAACGACACATCCATGCCCGGAAATTCGCGGGCCGCCAGTTCAGAGGCGGAATAAACCGACGCCCCCGCCTCGGACACGATGACCTTCAACGGCTTTTCGCCGGGCAAAACCGCCAGCAGGTCGGCCACCATCTTTTCGGTTTCACGGCTGGCCGTGCCATTGCCGATGGAGATCAGCTTGACGCCGTGCCGGGCGATCAGCTTGGCAATCGCCATTTGCGCGCTTCGCAGATCATTGCGGGGCTGAAACGGATAGACCGTATCGGTGTCCAAAACCTTGCCGGTTGCATCGACAACCGCCACTTTGACGCCGGTTCGAATGCCCGGATCAAGCCCCATGGTAGCGCGACCGCCCGCGGGGGCTGCCAGCAGCAAGTCTTTCAGATTGCGCGCAAAAACTTGGATTGCGCCCGCTTCGGCACGCGTGCGCAGATCGGCCATCAGATCAAGGGTCAAGGTGGTTTTCAACTTGATGCGCCAAGCCCAACTCGCGGCTTCGCGCAGCCAGACATCGCCCGCACCGCCCCCCCCTGCCTGCAACGCCGCCCCACAACTGCGTTCCGACGGGCTGTCGCCTTTTGGCGCATCTGGGTCTATTTCCAGATCGACCGACAAAAAGCCTTCGTTCTGGCCGCGCAGCATTGCCAGCACCCGGTGGCTGGGGGCGGAATGCCAAGGCTCGGAATGTGTGAAATAATCGGAAAATTTGGTGCCCTCTGCCTCTTTCCCGGCAACCCCTTTGGACACCAGCCGCGCCACCGATTTCATATGGGTGCGCAAGCGGCCCAGCAGGGCTGCATCTTCGGCCAACGACTCTGCCACGATGTCGCGCGCGCCTTCCAACGCGGCCTTTGCGTCTGGCACGGTTTCGCTGACATAAGCCAAGCCCAGCACCGCCGGATCCAGCCCGCGATCTGCTAAAATCGCCTCTGCCAGCGGCCCGAGGCCGTTTTCGCGGGCGATCATCGCGCGCGTGCGGCGTTTGGGTTTGAACGGCAGATAGATGTCTTCAATTTCGGATTTCGTCACCGCCCGCGCCAGCGCCTGCGCCAGCGCATCGCTCATCTTGCCCTGATCGGTGATCGACGCCACAATTGCGGCGCGGCGGGCTTCAAATTCGCGCAGATAAACCAGCCGCTCCGCCAGATTGCGCAACTGCGTGTCGTCCAGGCCCCCCGTCACCTCTTTGCGATAGCGGGCAATAAAAGGCACCGTGGCACCTTCATCCAGCAAGGCCACCGCCGATATCACCTGCGCCGGAGTTGCGGCAATTTCGGCGGCAATCGCAAGGGTGATGCGGCGGATGGCGGCGGCGTCGATGGCGGTCATGGCGGGCGGTTTCCTGATATGGCTGCCCAACCCTACCGCGCGCCACGGGCAGGGCCAAGGGGCGCAAACTGGCCCGTATCGGGCGAAAGGGGGGGGAAGATGGTACCACGTCCCCGGCTCGAACGGGGGACCTCTAGATCCACAATCTAGCGCTCTAACCAGCTGAGCTAACGCGGCACTTATGGGGCGATTTACCCCCAGCCCAGCCGGAATGCAAGAGCAGGATTGCCAAGGAATGGCGGTCTTGCTAGGGCAATCCATCGGCATCAGGGGACCATCACCATGGGCATCGACAAACAAAGCGACATTGCCGCCAATATTCAGATCGGACCAACCGATGCGGGCATGGTGCGGATTTACATCGAAGCCGATGGCGGCGTCGAGCTGCCGTTGGATTTTGACCCCGAAGAAGCCGACGAGATTGCGGAAGAGTTGCGCGCAGCGGCTGAGGCCGCGCGGATGATGGGGCAGCCCGGCAGGCCAAAGCCAAAAGGCCGCTAAAGCACTAAACCGACAACGCAGCCACCCCCGGATCGCGAAACCACTGCAACCGGCTGGCGGCATGGCGGGCAAATTTTTGCACCATGACCTTGCGGCGCGCCGGGGCCAGCGGTGTGTCCGGCCCCATGCGGATAATTTCGGCGCCGTAAGCATCGGCCAGAATCAACCCGGTTTCGGCAGGCAACAAATCCGTTGGGAAATCGCTGTCAACCGCCCAGAAAAACCGGTCACACCACGGCAGATAGCCTTGCCATTTGCGGTCAACCAGATAATCGGTGCGGCTGGATTTACATTCAACAATCCAAACCTCGCCCTTCGGCCCCAATGCCATCAGATCGACCCGCAGGCCGGGGGTTGGCACCAGTTCTTCGACGGTAACAAAATCAAACTGCCGCATGGCACGGGCGACACCGCGGGCAAGCCGCTGGCCGGGCATCGGGGGAAGGATGGCATCACTTTCTATCATCGGCACAGCATGAATAAAACGTGAACATCCGTCCAGCCCCCACCGCGCGAATTTTTGCTTTTCGCCAGCAAAACCGTTGACGGGCCTGCTTTGACGGCGCACTGGTGCATCACGCCCCATCAAGGAGACCGCCATGCGCCTGTTTCGCCAGATGGAGACCGCCGGAGCAAGCCTGTTTCGCTGGCGCAGTTATCTTTTGTTGGCGTTTGTGCCGTTCCTCTTTCTGGCGATGCTGAACGGTGAGGTGATCGAACACCAGATCGGGGAATTCTGGGGCGATCTTTATGAAATTGCTGCGATTTGTGTTGTGATTGCCGGGCAAGGGTTGCGGATTTTTACCGTCGCTTTTGTGCCGCGCGGCACGTCGGGGCGCAACACCCATAATCAGGTCGCCGAGGTGTTGAACACCACCGGCCTGTATTCCTTGGTGCGCAATCCTTTGTATCTGGCAAACTGCCTGATGTATCTGGGCGTGGTGTTGTTTACCCAAAATCTGGTTATTGCCCTGATCATGGTGCTGGTGTTGTTGCCCTATTATGAGCGGATCATCGCAGCCGAAGAACGGTTTCTTTCGGAAAAATTTGGCGACGTATATGACAAATGGGCCGAACAGACCCCCGCATTCTTGCCCCGGCTGCACGGCTGGGTGCCGCCCAGCCTGGCCTTTTCGTGGAAATCAGTCATTCGGCGTGAGCAAACCTCGATCTTGGCGGCGGTGACCGCGCTTTACCTGATCGAGTTTTGTTTTCATACGTTCGGCGGCGAAGCTGAACCCTATTCGGCAGGATGGAACTGGGTCTTAGGCATCGCGGTGGTGCTGAAGCTGGCCGCCCATTTTGCAAAGTATCACACCGACTGGCTGCGCGCCGACGGTCGGTAAGGGGGGGGGGCGGTAAAGGGCGGTCGGCGCTGACAAGCGGCGCCATGTCGCACCGTTTTCGCCCCCAAAGCGCGCAGTGCATTGCATAGCGCTTGTTCCACGCGGCATTCGCGCCTATGTTCGGGGTGACGGTTACTGCTCTGCGCGTGTGTGGCCCTTTTCCAGTGGCCGATAAGCATCTCCGAGGGAGCTGGCTCTGCCAAGGTCTTGGCCTTGGTATCTGGCGACCAACCTGAACACTCAGGCTCTCGGGAAATTCACGCCGCCACGGTTGCTGCGGTTTCCGTCACTTTTTCCCTGCTTTTGCGGTGCATGCCAAAGATGCAAAAAAGGGCAGGTCGCCCTGCCCCTTCTTTTTCGCGGTGGCTGTCAGGGATCAGAAACCGTAAACCAGCGAAACGCCCAATTTGTTGTCAGCCCGGATCGCACGGCTGTCGTTGTATTCGGTCAGATAGCTGACACGGGTTGAAAACGACTCGGTCATCTTCAGACTGATGCCCAGATCGTTGTTGATGCGCAACGCGGTGTCCGACTTCAGGATATCGGTGTCGTTGGTGGCAAAAACGTTTTCGTTGATCGCATAGTAAAACCGTGACGAGGCGATATAGCCGGTGTCAGTAGCGCTTTCGCCTAACCCATCTTCAAGATAGCTGATGCCAATACCGGCCTGCACGCGCCATGCCATGTCTGGCGTGTTGATGATGCGGTACCCCGGACCCACACCGACAAACGCGTCGGTCTGAAATTCGTCGGCTTCATCCGCCAAGCCATCCGATTCGACGCGGCCAAGCGCAAACACATAGAACCGGTCGGTCAGATAGTAGTTGGCATCATAAACACCAAACACATCTTCCTTAGTTGACACGCCATTTTCATCGGCAAAATTCATCGCAACACCAATGGTTTGAACCAACTGGCCACTTGCAAAACGCAACCGCGTGCCCAAGTTGAATTCCTGCGATTCACTGTTACCGGTCTGGCCCGAATACCCCAGCGAGGCACTGCCCGACAGACCGGGGCGGAATTCCGGGTTGCCGAAACGGGAGGCGTCTTCTGCGCGGGCCAGGTCATCATTGATATCACGTTCGATATCATCAATGCGATCATTCAAAGCGCCGGTGCCCGCCAAAGTTGATTGGGCAAAACTGGCCGGGGCGGCCAAGACCATAGCCAAGGCTGAAACAGCCACAATTTTTACAACATGAGTCATTGTTCGTCCTCTAATCGTTAAGGGCGCCGATGGGCGCGGGATAGCAGTTTGTGGTGTCCACGCAAAAAGAACGCGCCTTGGTTGCGCGGGTTCCCCGCCACATGACGGATTAATCAACCTGTGGCCGATCTGTGCTGATCAAGGAAAAGTCGCTGCTTTAGCCAGGGTCAAAGTCGAGTGCGTTCTGTCCAGTCCGCTGGGCCAAGCGATGATCCCGACGATCGTTACCATGGTCAGGACCGCCGGGGTTTGTAAGCAGACCGCATAATCGTGGCTTTCGCCGCTTTCGCGTGCGATGCTCGATGTGCTGTGTCTCCGATCTTAGGAGGTTCTGCCCTGAGTTACGATTACATCATCGTCGGTGCGGGTTCATCCGGTTGCGCCTTGGCCAATCGGCTGAGTGCCGATTCGTCGTGCCAAGTTCTTCTGATTGAGGCCGGTGGCGAGCCAGACACCAATCTGGCGTCCATCCCCGGAGCCGCCCTCAAGCTTCACGGAAGTAAGCTTGACTGGGCTTATACCACCACCCCCCAGAAGCAGCTCTTCGGCAGAAGCATTCCCTATCCGCGCGGACGCGCCGTCGGTGGCACAAGCGTGATGAACCTGATGATGTATGTCCGGGGCAATCGCGGCGACTACGACCGTTGGCAAGCGATGGGCAACCCGGGATGGGGCTATGACGATGTCCTGCCCTACTTTCGCCGCTCCGAGGCAAATTCGGTCTTTGCTGACGACTACCATGGCACCGATGGGCCGCTCGGCGTGACGACCAACATTCACAGGCATGCGTTGTGCGAGCGTTTTTTGCAGGCGGCTCAGGCGGTAGGCATCCCTTATAATCCGGACTTCAATGGCGCGGTCCAAGAGGGCTGCGGCTACTTTCAGGCGACACTGAAGAACGGGCGTCGGAGCGGAAGCAAGGAAGCCTTCCTTGATCCAATCCGGGATCGCGCGAACTTCACCCTGCTGCGCAACGCCTTCGTCTTTCGGCTTGTGATCGGACGCGGCCGGGCGCGAGGCGTCCACGTGTTTGTCGATGGACAGATCCAGCGGGTCGAGGCCGATAGCGAGGTGATTTTAGCCGCCGGCGCGATCGGTTCCCCGCACCTTCTGATGCTTTCCGGTATCGGACCCGCAGCGCATTTGGCCGCCCACGGCATCACCGTCACCGATGATCTGCCGGGGGTCGGGCAGGACCTGCAAGACCACGTGGGCGGCGGCACTGTCAGCGCAATGCTGAAAGAGCCGCTGGTTCCCGGCGGCCAGACCATCGACTTCGACGCAGCGTTGGCAGAGTTCGAGAAGACGGCCTCTGGTCATCTTGCGACGCACTATCTTGACGCCGGCGCGTTCCTGCGGCTCGACCCCAGCGATGCCGACCCGGACTTCGAGACCATCTTTATTCCAGGCATCGCGGAATTCTACCGCGCGGACAATCAGCCGGACCTTAATCGAGTTTATCTCGGCGGCTGGGTCAGTCGACCGCAGAGCCGGGGTTCGATTACGCTGGCCTCCGCTGATCCGCTTGACCGCCCCGTGATCGATCCGAACTACTTCGCCGCGCCCCGCGACCTGCAACTTCAAATCGAAAGCGTTCGGCGGCGCGTTGAAATCCTGAATGCAAAGCCCTTCGCAGATATCAGGCTGGGCACAGCCGAACCGCACCAGACAGATGATGCCAACATAGAGCATCTGATCCGTCGGACTGCCTCGACGATCTGGCATCCCACAAGCACATGCCGCATGGGAACGGACAAGCGTGCGGTGGTTGGGCCAGATCTTCGGGTGCACGGCCTTGAGGGACTTCGGATCTGTGACGCGTCTGTCATGCCATCTATGGTCAGCGCCAACACCAACGCCACAGCCGTCATGATCGGCGAGAAGGCGTCTAGCCTCATTCGGCAGTGACAGACTGTTGCTGATTTCACTTTGCTCACACAGCCGCCAGTCAGAGGAGACAGAAACCACTGGTCATCGCTGATTGGTCAAAAACGGTGCTTTATGTCTGCGGTTTGGCGCAATTGCCATGTGGCTGTCGGGTTATCCTGACGCCAGAAACCGCATTTGGCCCAGAAACTGCTTTTGGCGCGGATCAGCTTGTAAAGGCCTCGGGCCGCGCCTCATGGGCCATATGGTCCAACACGGCGTTGACAAATTTTGGTTCTTTGCCCACCGGGAAAAACGCCTTGGCGACATCGACGTATTCCGTGATGACCACTTTTGGCGGCGTCACCATTTCGCACATCTCCGCCCCGGCCGCGCGAAACAACGCCCGCAGCACCGGGTCGATCCGCTCAATCGGCCATTTTGCCACCAAGGCGCGGTCGGTCATCTGATCAATCCGGGCCTGCCAGTTCACTGCATGTTCGACAACGGCGCGAAAGTGATCGACATCCCCTTCGGCCATCTCATCGCCTTCATAAACCGCGCCAAAGCGGTGCTGCTCAAATTCCCGCACGATCGCCTCAATCGTTTGCCCCGAGGATTCCATCTGAAACAGCGCCTGCACAGCATAAAGCCGCGACGCTGATTTCATCTGTTTTTTGGCGGCCCGCGCGGCGTCGGATTTGCTTCCATCAGTTTTGGTCATGCACGAAACCCGATCCCCTTGGTCTGGCCTGCCCATGTGCGCTGCAATGCGATCAGGTGCAAGGCCGCCAGTGCTGCCCCGCCGCCTTTGTTTTGCCCGACCACTTCGGCCCGCGCCATCGCCTGGGCGCGGTTTTCCACCGTCAAGATGCCATTGCCAATCGCCGACCCCTGCAATCCCAGCAACATCAACCCATTGCTGCTGTCGTTGCAGACTGTATCATAATGCGTTGTCTCGCCGCGGATCACGCAGCCAAGCGCCACATAGCCGTCAAATTTCGCCAACCGTTCCGCCATGCCAATCGCCGTTGGCACTTCCAGCGCACCGGGCACTTCGATCAGATCAACCGTTGCCCCGCAAGCAACCGCCGCCGCGCGCGCGCCTGCAACCATCTGATCGGTCACGTCTTTGTAATAGGGTGCCACCACGATCAACAACTTGACCGGCTTGTCAAATGCGGGCGGTGGCAGGGTGTAATGCGTCTCGGATGCGGCCATGATTTAACCCTCTATCGCGCGGGTGCCGTGGATCGACAGCCCATACGCCTCTAGCCCCACCACTTTGGGGGCGCGTGAATTGGTGACCAAGGTGATTTCCGTCAGGCCCAGCGCCGACAAGATTTGCGCCCCCAGCCCGTATTGCCGCAGGGTTTGCGGGCTGGCCTCGCCGTCTTGCACCAGTTTCATCGTGGTATCGCGCAACAGCACCACCACGCCGCGCCCTTCGGCGGCGATGATGCGCATCGCGCCTTGCAAATCGCCAACATGGCCATCGCCAATGCCCAGCACGTCTTCCAACGGGTTCAGCGCATGCATCCGCACCAGAACCGGGCCATCGCCCGACAGATCGCCCTTGGTCAGGATGATATGTTCGGCCCCTTGGGTTTCATCGGCAAATATCCGCATCAGCCAATCACCGCCATGCACCGATTGCACCCGTTTGACCGCTTGTTCGCGCACCAGATTGTCGTGGCGGCGGCGGTAAGCGATCAGATCGGAAATGGTGCCGATTTTCAGGTTGTGCTTTTGCGAAAATGCCACCAGATCGGGCAACCGCGCCATGGTGCCATCATCATTCATAATCTCGCAGATTACACCGCTGGGGTTCAGCCCGGCAAGGCGCGACACATCAACCGCCGCCTCGGTATGGCCTGCACGCACCAACACGCCGCCATCGCGGGCACGCAAGGGAAAGATATGGCCGGGCGTCGCCAAATCATGCGGCCCGGATTTGGGATCAATCGCCACCGCCACCGTCAGCGCGCGGTCTTTGGCGGAAATGCCGGTATCCACGCCTTCGCGCGCCTCGATTGACACGGTAAAGGCGGTCTCGTGGCGACTGGAGTTTTTCGACGCCATCAACGGCAGGCCCAACTGATCTATGCGCGCCCCGGTTAATGTCAGGCAAATCAGCCCGCGCCCGTGTTTGGCCATGAAATTCACCGCCTCGGGCGTGGCCATTTGCGCCGGGATCACCAGATCACCTTCGTTTTCGCGGTCTTCGTGATCGACCAGAATGAACATGCGGCCGGCCTTGGCATCGTCGATGATTTCTTCGATGCTGGATATCGCGTCGGAATAGGCGGTTTTCGTCTGTGTCATGGGTGTGTCCGGGCCAAAGGAATGGCGTGGCTTAACGCGAAGCGGGCGCAAAGGCCAGTGCATGCCGCGCCGCAGCCTTGCAGAGCTTTTGTGCAATTCCGAAGGCCCGGCGCGTGCGGCGCACCCTGCCGGTTTGTCCGATCACTGCCATTCGCGCAGGCGGGCGACATAGCGCGCCATGGTGTCCACCTCTAGGTTGACCAGATCGCCCACCGCCACACCGCCCCAGGTGGTAACCGCTTGGGTATGGGGAATGAAATTGATGCCAAAATCGCAGTGATCGACCTCGTTCACCGTCAGCGACGTGCCATTCAGTGTGATAGAGCCCTTTTGCGCAATGAACCGCGCCAAGGGTTCTGGTGCGCGAAATGTCACCCGCAGCGAGCCGCCTTCGGGGGCAACCGCCACCACTGTGGCCACGCCGTCCACATGGCCCGACACGATATGGCCGCCCAATTCATCACCGACCTTCAGCGCGCGTTCCAGATTAAGCCGCGTGCCCACCTGCCAGCCCGCGCGCCCGATGTTGGTTTTTGACACCGTTTCTGCCGAAATCTGCACTTCAAACCAATTGCGCGGTGCGGTGCCCAGTGCCACCACCGTCAGGCAAACGCCTTCGCAGGCAATCGACGCCCCAATATCTATGCCCGCCACATCATAGCCGGTGGCGATACGTGCGCGCAGATCGCCTTGCTGCTGCACAGCCAGCACTTCGCCCATATCCGTCACGATTCCGGTAAACATCGCCCGACCCCTTTTAATCTTTTGTCACAGCTAAACCGCGCCACGGGCTTCGGCAAGTCTGGCGAATCGCCTCAAATTTGCCGCGCTTTGTGACCAATGGTTGCCGCGTGGGAAGATTCCCCCTTTCAGACGGCCCGACATGTGCAGAATAAGGGGGAAAGGCGGAACCAATGCAGGTATCGGGCAGCAACCGGCGATTTTTGTTTTTGCAAGGCCCGCATGGACCCTACTTTCACCGCTTGGGCAAAATGCTGCGGGCCGCGGGGGCCGACGTGTGGCGCGTGGGATTTAACCGCGGCGACCGCGCATTTTGGTTCGATGGTGCCAGCTTTATTCCCTACCGCGACACGCTTGCCGATTGGCCGGCCGCGATTGCAGCCCTGATTGCCGACAAGTCGATCACCGATATCGTGCTTTATGGCGACACGCGCCCTGTTCACGCCGCCGCCGTTATCGCTGCCCGCGCGGCGGGGCTGACGGTGCATGTGTTTGAGGAAGGTTATCTGCGGCCCTACTGGATCACCTATGAACGCGGCGGGGCCAATGGTCATTCGCGGCTGATGCAGATGACGGTGCCGCAAATGCAAAAGGCGCTGGAACAAATGGACATGGAGTTGCCCGATGCGCCCGCCCGCTGGGGTGACATGCGCCAGCATATGTTCTGGGGCGCGCTTTATCATTGGTTCGTGCTGACCGGATTTTGGGATTTTCGAAATTTTCGCCCGCACCGCGCCCTGACTGTGGGGCAGGAATTTGGCTTGTATCTGAAACGCCTGATCTTGTTGCCATTCCACCGCTGGGGCCGGATGGCCGCGACGTTTCGGATCAAACACGGCGGGTTTCCCTACCATCTGGTGCTGTTGCAACTGGAACATGACGCCAGTTTTCAGATGCATTCACCGTTCAAAACCATGACAGATTTTCTGGATGTGGTGCTGTCAGGCTTTGCCAAAGGGGCGGCACCCCACCATCACATCGTGTTCAAAGCGCATCCTTTGGAAGATGGCCGGGTGCCGGTTGCCCATGAAATCCGGCGGTTGGCGGCGGTCTATGGGGTGGCGAAAAGGGTGCATTTTGTGCGGGGTGGCAAATTGGCCGCGCTGTTAAACCATGCCCGGTCTGCCATCACCGTCAATTCCACCGCCGGACAACAGGTCTTGTGGCGCGGCCTGCCGTTGAAAACCTTTGGCGCAGCGGTTTATGCCAAACCCGAATTCGTTTCCACCCAAAGCCTGCCCGATTTCTTTACCCAACCCAGCCGCCCCGACAGCCGCGCCTACCGCGATTACCGGCATTATCTGCTGGAAACCAGCCAAGTGCCGGGCGGATTCTACAGCTCGCGGTCGCGGCGCGAATTGCTACGACAGGTGGTAGACATGATGCTGCAAACCGAGGATCCCTACGATGCGCTGACCTCTGGAAACGCGGCACCGCGGCAACAGTTGCGGCTGGTAAACTGAACAATCAAACCAAGACTGGCGTATTGTTTCACCTTTCTGTAGGGTTACAAGTCAAAGTTGAGGCAGAAAAATACTTGAGGCAAATCCATCTAAAGGAGCCCGAGCAGTGGTTAAGTTGATATCAAGGGGGGCAACCGCCCTTGCCCTTTTGGCCGCTTTTGGCACGGTAACCGCGTGCGGTCTGCCCCGTGCCGGGCCAAACAAAGCCGAAATTTTCAAAGGATCGGTGCTGAAAGAAGGCGATGCCTATATCGTCACGGTGAACTCTCGGGTTACGCGCGCCACATCGGTGGTGCCATCTTTTGGCTTTGGATCAGATTTCCGCAACGCGGGCATTCTGGGGTCTGATCAAATCTCGCCCGGCGATGTGCTGGGGCTGACGATTTACGAAAACGTCAAGGATGATCCGCTGCTGGGAAACACCGGCCAGCGGGTCTCGGCGCTGACCGAAATTCAGGTTGACGGGGCCGGGTTCATTTTCGTGCCCTATGCGGGCAAGATCAGAGCCGCGGGCCAGTCGCCCGATGGCTTGCGCGATATCATCACCAAAAAGCTGGATACCCAGACGCCTGATCCGCAAGTGCAAGTGCAGCGGCTGGCGGGTGACGGATCGACGGTGTCGATTGCGGGCTTTGCCGGCGGGCAAGGTATTTATCCGATTGAACGCCCGACGCGCACGCTTGCCACCATGCTGGCCCGCGCGGGCGGGGTTACGATTGAACCTGAAACCGCGATTGTGCGGGTGACGCGCGGCGGTCAAACCGGGCAGATCTGGTTGCAGGATTTGTTCGCAAACCCCGGTCTGGACATCGCCTTGCGCGCTGGTGACAAAATCGTCGTCGAAAAAGACACTCGCACTTTTGTAGCCCTTGGGGCGACCGGTTCGCAAAACCGCGTGACGTTTGAATCGCAGACCCTGTCAGCAATTGAGGCGATTGCGATTGTCGGCGGCCTGAACACCGCCAGCGCGGACCCCACCGGCGTGTTCGTGTTCCGCAACGAGCCTGCCGAGATTGCCAATGCCGTGTTGGGCCGCAATGATCTGCAAGGCGATCAGCGCATGGTCTATGTGCTGGATCTGACCCAACCCACCGGCATGTTCGAGGCGCGCGATTTCGTGGTGCGCGATGGCGATACGGTTTACGTCACCGAAGCGCCGTTTGTGCAGTGGCAAAAAACCTTGACCGCGATCACCGGCACTGCCGGGGCTGCGGCGTCGCTGAATACCACCGCCTCTGGCGGCTAAGGCACCGCATGTCGGGGCGTGCGCCAACGGATACAGCCGCCGGGGACCTCCCCCGGCGGCTTTGCTTTTATAATGGCGGTTTTTTGCGCCAACCGCGCCTGCGCCGTATCCTGACCCTTGCCGGACATGATCTGCACGTGGGTTTGCCCCGCCGCGGTGATGGCGTGGCGGTCTGGGGCAAGTCGCCCACCGCCGGGCGGGGCGAATGGGTGGCGCGGCAATACGGCGTGCCGCTGGTGCGGATCGAGGATGCGTTTTTGCGATCCTTGCGCCCGGGACGCGCGGGCGATGCGCCCATCGGAGTGATTCTTGACGGGGTCGGTGTGCATTTCGACAGCGCATCCCCTTCGCGTCTGGAAGGCATCCTGTCGCAGCATGACTTGCAGGATTCGAACCTAATTCTCCGTGCAAGCACTGCAATAAGCCGACTGCGCGCCGCAGATCTTTCAAAATACAATTTTTACCCGCTGGACGTGCAATTGCCTGCCCCCGGTTACGTACTGGTGATTGATCAAACCCGTGGCGATGCGTCAATCCGCCATGCCGGGGCGACTGCGGCGACATTCGCGCATATGCTGGCGGCAGCGCAGGTTGATCATCCGGGTGTGCGGGTGGTGATCAAAACCCATCCCGACTCCAGTCTTGGCTTGCGTCCGGGGCATTTCAGTGCCGCCGACGCGGGCGGATTGATCAGTGTGTTCACCGCCCCCGCCTCGCCCTGGCGGCTATTGGATGGGGCGATTGCGGTTTATACCGTGTCGTCGCAACTGGGGTTCGAGGCGATTTTGGCGGGCCACCGCCCGCACGTGTTTGGTCAGCCCTTTTATGCAGGTTGGGGCCTAAGTGCCGACCGAAACCCAGTGGCGCGGCGGGGGCGGGTCCTAAGCAAAGACCAGCTTTTCGCCGCCGCGATGATTCTGGCACCGCTGTGGTATGACCCCTGCCGGGATCGTTTGTGCAACTTTGAAGCTGCGGTTGATCAGATCGAAGCCGAAGCGCGGGCGTATCGCCAAGACCACGCGGGCCATGTGGCGCTGGGCATGCGACTGTGGAAACGCGGGCGGCTGCAACAGGTGTTTGGCCGCGAAAAGCCGTTGGTCTTTGCCGACACGCCAGCGGCCGCGATGCAATTCGCGCGCGCAACGGGGCGGGGGCTGTTGGTTTGGGCGGGCAAAGAGCCTGCCGAGATGCCACAGGATTGTGTGATCTATCGGGTTGAAGACGGCTTTTTACGCTCCAAAGGGTTGGGGGCGGAACTGGTGCCGCCGCTAAGTCTGGTGCTGGATGATCTGGGGATTTACTATGATCCCACCCGGGTCAGCCGGTTGGAGCAGATGATCCAGACGCCGCTGCGCCTGGATCAGGGGGCGCGGATTGCCGCATTGCTGCAAAGCCTTATCGCGGCGGGCATCTCAAAATACAACCTGACGGGTGTTGCACCTGATCTGCCGCTTGGCCACCGCGTTCTGGTGCCGGGGCAAGTCGAAGACGATGCCTCTATCAGGCTTGGCGCGGGGATTGTGCGCACCAATCTTGACCTGCTGCGTGCGGCGCGACGGGCCCATCCTGACAGTGTGATCGTTTATAAACCGCACCCGGATGTCGAAGCGGGTCTGCGGCCGGGGATGGTTTCTGCACAGGATCTGAACGACTTGGCCGACGTGATCGCGGCTCGCACAGGACCTGTCGCTTTGATCAACGCCTGTGACAGGGTGGTCACCATGACGTCGCTTTTAGGGTTCGAGGCGCTGGTGCGCGGCAAGCCCGTCACCTGTCTGGGCGCGCCGTTTTATGCGGGCTGGGGGCTGACCGATGATCTGTGCGCCGTCCCTGACCGCCGTTTGAACAGCGCAATCAAACCCGATCTGGCGCAATTGGCCTATGCCGCATTGATTGCCTATCCGCGCTATTATGATGCCATCAGCCGCCGCCCCTGCCCACCCGAAGTGGTGGTGGAACGGTTGGCACTGGGCACCGACGCGCCAACGGGTCTTGGTCTGCGGCTGTTGTCGAAATTGCAGGGCAGTCTGGCCACCTATGCGCGGCTGTGGCGGTAAACCGCTAATAGATATAGCGGATTTGATCCGTCCAATAACGTTCCATCCGCTTCAGCGATTGGTTCATATGTTCCATCCCCGCCGCATCGACCAGATTTTTGCGGCCCAGGCCTTCGGCGTGACGATTGAACAATTCCACCAGCAACCCGCGCACCCGGCGGCCTTTTTCAGTCAACCGCACCCGCACCGACCGGCGATCAATTTCCGACCGCTGATGGTGCATATAGCCCAGTTCCACCAGCTTTTTCAGATTGTAGGACACGTTGCTGCCCTGATAGTAGCCGCGCGATTTCAATTCGCCTGCGGTCACCTCATTCTCACCGATGTTGAACAACAACAGCGCCTGCACCGAGTTGATCTCAAGAATATTGATCCTTTCAAATTCGTCTTTGATCACATCCAAAAGCAGCCGGTGCAGCCGTTCCAGCAGCGCCAGATTTTCCAGATAGCCCGCATTCAGGGCTTTTTGCGAACCATCCAGCAAAGGGGTAAAAAGCGTCATCTCCATCTCCGCATCCAAGGAATCTCGATGCAGAATCGGCACAAAACGCAAACATAACGTAAACTAAATGCAGATTTGTCGAAAAAACCATCAACCGCGCAGGCGGGTCCGCGAAAACATGCCAATTTCGGCAATCAAAACGGCCAAGGCGGCGGGGGGCGTGCCTTGCCCCATCACCCATGGCAGCAGGTCTTGGTCGTTTTCTTCCAGCAAAATATCATAAATCGCCAAACGCGCCTCAGACATGGCTGCCAGATGGGCGTCGCTATAGGGGCCAAGCACCAGATCCATTTCTTTGGTGCCGCGCCGCCACGACCGCATCGCCATGCGCTTTAGCCGCGCTTCTGCCGTTTCCATTGCACCATCCCACTTGAACCGAACCGTGCCGCAACCTAAGACACCCAAGCCGCCCTTTCCAGCCCCGGAGCATGATATGGCCTTTCTTTCCGACACGCTTGCGCGCGTCAAACCGTCGCCCACCATCGCCGTTTCAACCAAAGCCGCCGAATTGAAGGCCGCCGGGCGCGATGTGATCGGGCTGGGGGCAGGCGAGCCGGATTTTGACACACCGCAGAATATCAAAGACGCGGCCAAGCGCGCGATTGATGCGGGCCGCACGAAATACACCCCCGTAGATGGCATCCCCGAGTTGAAAAAAGCCATTTGCGCCAAGTTTCTGGCCGAAAATGGCCTGACCTATGCGCCAAATCAGATCAGCGTCGGCACCGGCGGCAAGCAGATTTTGTATAACGCGCTGATGGCCACCTGTAACGCGGGCGACGAGGTGATTATCCCCGCGCCCTATTGGGTGTCATACCCGGATATGGTGGAATTGGCGGGCGGCACCCCGGTTTGCGTGGTGGCGGGGATTGAGCAGGATTTCAAACTGTCGCCCGCGCAGCTTGAGGCCACGATTACGCCCAAAACCAAGTGGTTTATCTTTAACTCGCCGTCCAATCCCACGGGTGCGGGGTATACGCGGGCTGAATTGCGCGCGCTTTGCGATGTGCTTTTGCGTCACCCGCATGTCTGGATCATGTCGGATGACATGTATGAACATCTGGTGTTTGACGATTTCGTTTTCACCACGCCCGCACAGATTGAACCGGCCCTTTACGACCGCACCTTGACCTGCAACGGCGTGTCGAAAAGCTATGCCATGACCGGTTGGCGCATCGGCTATGCGGGCGGGCCTGCGCATCTGATCAAGGCGATGGGCACCATTCAATCGCAGTCCACCTCGAACCCAAGTTCGGTGTCGCAATACGCAGCCCTTGAGGCTTTGACCGGCAGCCAAGACTTCCTCGCGCCGAATCGCGCGCTGTTCCAGCGCCGCCGCGATCTGGTCGTGGGCATGTTGAACGCCGCCGTTGGCATCACCTGCCCCAAGCCCGAAGGCGCGTTTTATGTCTACCCCGACATTTCCGGCTGCATCGGCAAGACCAGCCCGGCGGGGGTAAAAATTACCAATGACGAAGTGTTTGCCACCGCATTGCTGGAAGAAACCGGGGTTGCCGTGGTGTTTGGCGCGGCGTTCGGGCTATCGCCAAACTTTCGTGTCAGCTACGCTACGGGGGACGAGGTGTTGCGCGACGCCTGCGGTCGCATCCAAAAGTTCTGCGCGTCTTTGACCTGAGGGGCCATGGCGGGAGATCTTCCGAACTATTACTTTCGGATCCGTGAAAACGGGGCGGCGGTGTTTTTGGTTGATACCGAGAACCGCCAGCGCCGCATTGACATGGAAGAGATCGCCATCGTCAACGTCAAAAACGGCAATATAAAACCGCATGGCGAGCGGGATTTGACCGCCGCCGATCTGGCGGCAATCAAGGCTTGGGTGGCGGGGCGGCAGGCGCTGCTGGCGGCGCGCGATGTCGATGATATCTTGCGCGCCGTTGATCACATGAATCTGACCACGCAATGGGTGCAATCGCGCGCCGAAGATGGCCAGCTTGAGGCGGTCACTGATCTTTTGTTGCTGGCGATGCACGATCTGCGATCCGTGTTGGTGCGCAAAAAGGCCGAACGGTTGCTGAAGGGTGAGGCGGCGGAGTAAGGATTTCAGGCGACAGTTTCCATCAGCCCGGCATCAGGATTTGCGGGCCAGATGCCAAAACCGCCACATCATGCTGACCGCCGCCGCGAACAGCCCGATCACCAAGCCCAGCCACAGCCCGCTGCCGCCCAAGCCGACCTCGAACGCCAGCCAATAGCCGACGGGGATACCGATCAGCCAATAGCTTATGGCTGCGGCAATCAACGGCACGCGGGTGTCGCGAATGCCGCGCAACAGGCCCAGCGCCATCACCTGCATCGCATCGGCCAACTGAAACAACGCAGCAAAGGCCAGCAGTTGCGCGCCGTAGGCGATGATCTCGGCAGAGCCCGGCTTGGTCTTATCCAGAAACAGCGCCATGATCGGTTCGGCAAGCGACAGGAATAGCACAACCGCCATACAGCCAAAGCCGAACGACAGCAGGATCGCCACTTTTGCACCATCGCGCAGCCTGCGCGCATCGCCCGCGCCATCGGCCCGGCCTGCCCGCACCGTGGCCGCGTTCGACAATCCCAGATGCACCATAAAGGTCAGGGCCGCCACTTCCATCGTGATGCCATGGGCGGCCAATTCCACCGTGCCGATCCACCCCATCATCACCGCGGTGGCGTGAAACAACCCGCTTTCGGCCAGACCGGTCAGCCCGATCGGCCAGCCCAACCGAAACACCAGCGCCATCGCCTGCCAATCGGGGCGCCAAAACCGCTGAAACAGCCGGAACCGCCGCAATCCGGGCTGCCACGCCGCATAGGCCGCAATCAGAACAACCGTCAGCACTTGCACCGCCACCGACGATATCGCAGCCCCGCGCACCCCCAGTTCCGGTGCGCCCCAATGACCAAAGATCAGTGCATAGGCCAGCAGCGCATTGACCAGCACCGCCGCAAGCGTGGTCCATAGCACCACTTGGGTGCGTTCCAGCGCCGCCAGATAGCTTTTCAGCGCCATCACCAGCAGCGCTGGGATCATGCCAAGGCCCGCAATGCGCAAGAAATCCTGCGCGAGTGCGGCAACTTCGGGCTTTTGGCCCAAGGCGCGCATCAGCGGCTCTGACCACCAGAATAGCGGATAGCTGATGACGCCAAAGCCGATCGACAGCCAAAGTCCCATGCGGGTATCACGGCGCACCCGGGTCTCGTCGCCCTGACCCAAGGCCTGCGCCACCAAGGGCATCACGGCTTGGGCAAAGCCCGATCCAAGAATGAAGGTCACAAAAAACGTCGATGTCGCCAACACCACCGCCGCCAACTCGTTCACACCATACCAGCCCAGCAGCACGGTATCGGTGACATGCAGCGCCATCTGCGCCAGATGGCTGCCGATCAGCGGCAGGCCAAGCGCCAGCGTGGCGCGGGCATGCGCGGGATATGTCATCGCTGGGGTCATGGCATGGACTTACGCGGCGCACGGGGTAAGAGCAAGCCAGCGCAGGCGTGACATCACAGGCTTTGACCCAGCAGTGACAGCGCAAGTGCCGCCACCAGCGCGCCTGCCGTCATCTCGAACAGCGGCAACGCGCGGGCGACACGGTTCATCGGCAGGCTGGCAAGTGCCCCTTCGCGCGCCCAAACCGCCAGCAAAGCCACGCCAATCGTGACCAAAGCCGTGCCGACGCCCATGGCAAACGTGCCCGCAATGCCCGCCACGCCGATGCCCAATTGCCAGGTCAGGATCAGCAAAAACAACGCGCCCGAGCAAGGCCGCATCGCAATGCCCGCAATCAACGCGGCGGTATCGCGCCACCCTGTCAGGTTTGTCACTTGGTCCAGACTGGGCCCGTGCGCATGGCCGCAATGCGCGTCGTGGACATGGGGTGCGTGAACATGGGGCGCGTGAACATGTTCGCCGCTTTCTTTGCCATGATTGTGATGATCATGGCCATGTTCAAGGCGCGCGCCCGCGTCGGATGCCCAATTTCTGCGCAAGCCGGCATAGCCGCGCCACATCAGCCACAGCCCAACGCCTGCAATCGCAAGCATCCCCGCGGGGGCCATGATGTCGGTGGCCACGCCTTCGGTCTGTTTGCGCGTCCAGCCCAGCACGGCCACGCCTGCGTAAACCACCGCCACCGCGACGCCTGCCTGCACCAGACTGGCGGCCAGGGCTATGGACGACAGCGCCAGCATTGGTACCCGCCGCCCGATGCCATAGCCGCCGATCAACATCTTGCCATGCCCCGGACCCGCCGCGTGCAACACACCATAACTGAAACAAATTGTCAGCAACCCCAGCCATGCGCCGGGCTGACCGGTTTTGATGGCACGCACGGCGCTGGCCAGCGTCGATTGCGCTTCGCGTTGGGCGGCCAGCACCCAAGCCTGCAAGGCCGCATAGCCGCCGGTCAACCACAGCACCGCCAAGGATGCAGCCACAGCCAACCCAAGGATTAAGAGGGTGCGACGCATGTGATGCGCACCTCATCCGCATAGGCCGCCCCAATAGCCGGAAAATCGCCTTCAGCATCACCGCCACCAGCCATTTCGCTGATCGAGGCTTGCAATATCGCATCGGCTGCGGCGCGGTCGGGCGCAAAGGTTTCGGCGGTGCAAGCTGGCCCATCGGTCAACACCGTTTGCGCCACAATCGCGTAGGCCACGTAATAGCTGGGATCATAGGTCTGCACCACCAATGGCTGGCTTGCGATCACCACAGGGGCGGTAAAGCGGCGCAGATGGGTCGATGACAGCTTTGCTTCGCTGTAACTTGCCGTCCAGTCAGAGGGGCCGGACAAGGCCAAAGGGGCCGCCGCCTGCAACGCATACGTATCGCCGTCAAAGCCTGCATCCCACTGCATGTCAAAGCCTGACAGGGCCGCCAGTTCTTCGGGCGTCAGAACACCGTCGAAATCTTCATCCATGCCGCGATCAGACAAGATACCCAAAGAGGTCAGATCGTCATAGATCCAGGTGATTCGCAGGGCGGTAGCGCGGCCCTGGTTATCAAAGATCACTTCGACACCGGTATCGACGAACATATGCGGATGCGCTGCGGCTGGCGCAGCACCCCCGATCAACAGCGCCGCAAGAGTGATTTTCAACCGCATAAGCCCCCCCGTTTTGCGACAGATTATCCGATACCGGCTGCCGCGCAAAGGCAGCAAACGCGGCATCGGCGGTGGGGTGCAGAGTGCGTGGGGCCGCACAAGGTGAAATCAGCAAACCCATGCTTACAAAGCGAAAAGGCGGCAATGCCCCAGGCACCGCCGCCCATTCGTGGGGGGAAAGGTTTTGTTTCTAAGTCAAATCAAAATAGCTACTGCAACATGGGCATGTGATACCGGACCTGCCAAAACGTCGCATACCCCAAACGCGGTAGACGGCCATTTTTTTGCCAAAATTCTATCGACGCGGTAAATATTTTTGCAAAAGGTCTAAAACCATTGGCCATTGCACAAAGAACAACAACTGCCCGGTGTTGGGCACAAAGCTGATTGCCAGATGCGGATAGTCCAACATCAGTTCCTTGATGGTCTGCACCGGCGTTTGCGGATCCTGATCACCTTGCAGCAACTGCACCGGCACGGTGACGCGGCGCACGAGGTCTGACCAATCCTTTTCCGACCCGATACATTCGCGGGTGAAGGCCTCATGCGCCAGTATTTTTGCGCCCAGAGATACTTCTGATCCGGCCAGCACGGCTTCGCGGATTTCCGGGCTGGCAAAGGCGGCCATATCCGCCGCTGATCCGCCGTTTATCTGGGCAAAGAACTTTTCCTTGCCCAAGCGCCGCGCCAGTGAAAACCCGGCTTGCACCAGAAAGGGCAGCACTTTGGGGGCGTAACGGGCGTTGGCCAGAATAAAGCGCTGCCATTTGTCCATGCGGTCATATTGCGCCGCCGTGCGCAGCGGCAACTGGGCCGCACAGCCCAAAATCCCCGTGACCAGACCGGGCCGCTGCAACGACAGGTTCAGCGCAAAGCGCAAATCGGCCCCCATCGCAATCACCGCCGCCCGCGTCACGCCAAGATGATCCAGCACGGTGATATAATCCTGCGTCACCGCTTGCAGATGATCCGCGCCGCGCGGATGCAACCCGGATCGGCCATAGCCCGCGCGCACCGGCACAATGACCCGGATGCCACGGGTGCGGGCGGCGCGTTCGGCGGTGGCGGGCCAGCGGATCAAGCCCAAATCCAGATGCATGAACACACAAGGCGCCCCGCCCGGCGCGCCAAACTCGATCCATTCCAGCCGCCGCCCATCGGGCGCGGTGGTGGACTGAAACGACAACTGTTCCAGCGCGCCCACCCGATTGGGCACCGGCCCCGCGATTTCGCTGGGCATGAACGCCACATCCATCAGCCCCAGCACCACCCGGATCAGTTCGGATTGGCTGTGGGTTTCGGTTTTCGACAAGATCGACCGCACTTGGGTGCGCACCGTTTCTGCAGACCGCCCGCGCGCATCGGCGATGTCCTTTATCGGCAGCCCCAGCGTCATGCCTTGAACAATTTCCACTTCTGCCGCCGTCAGCCCAAAGGCTTCTTGCACGGTCAATTCGAACCCCTCGGGCCAGACCAGTTCGGTCGACATCACCAAGGCCAGCGGCTTGGCATTGTCCGACGCAATCGGCCCAATGCGCACAATCACCGGACTGCCGGTGGTGGACGAGCGGATGCGCAAGGTGACAACCCGTTCGGCCTGCCCCGAGGCCACTTTGTAAATCACCCCGCGCAACAGGCTGATATCTTCGGCATCAAACGGCAGATCGGCCAGATGCGCGCCGTCTTTCAGCCCAAAGGCAATCGACGCAGGCCGGTTGAACGCCGCAATCCCCGCTCCGCCATCCGACAAAAACGCCGCCGACCGCGGAATATCTTCCAACACGCTGCGGTAAACCGCCTCGCCGCGGGTGGCTTCAAACCGGTCCAAAAACACCGTGGCGCGGCGCAGATGCACCTCTATATCCGCATCGTCCAACTCTACCGCCGAGGCCAGCAGCCCCCGGCGTTGCGGGCCTTGCGCCACCTCCCAGACCTTCATCAATTCTTCCAGCCGGATCGGATCAACCGCGACTTCGTAAAGCCTGTCGACGATTTCGGCGCGGTATGCGCTGTCGATCAGGTGCGCTTTGTCATCGGGGGGAACCGGATCTTTCATAGGCGCAAGGTTACTTCAGCCATCAAAGACGGCAAGGTATTTTGCGGCATCTGCCCCTTATACCTGCGGGTTTGCAGGGCGTTGGGCCATGTGCGGCGGCTTTTGCCCGGCCTTTGAGCACAATCACCGCGGATAGCCCCCTTTCCGTTCAGCGCCCGTCGGCATAGCTTGGCGGCATAACCCAGTCCTGCCCCTGCTTTGATGAATGAGGTTTCGCGTGATAACTCTATACGGCGTCTACCGTTCGCGCGCGTCGCGGCCTTTGTGGTTGCTGGCCGAATTGGGCCTGCCTTTCACCCATATCCCGGTTGTTCAGGCCTACCGTCTGCCCAACCCCGACGCGCCCGCAGCCCCTTTGCACACGGCATCCCCCGCCTTTCTGGCGGTGTCGTCCTTGGGTCAGATTCCAGTCTATACCGAAGGTGATCTGGTGCTGACCGAAAGTCTGGCGATTTGTCTGCACATCGCGCGCCAGTATGGTGGCGCATTGGGGCCACAAACCCCTGCCGAGACCGCGCTGATGGATCAATGGGCGCTGTTTGCCGCCACAGCCATCGAAGGAGCTGCGTTGGAAATTTTATATGTGGTTGACGCCGGCGGCGATAAATCGGCCGAAGGGCAGGCCAGCATGGCGATCAACGCCGAAAAACTGCGCCGCCCGCTGGCGCGGTTGCAGGCTCATCTGGCCAAAGCCGACTGGCTGGTCGCGCACAGGTTTACCGTGGCCGATATTATCCTCGCGGAATGCGTGCGCTATGCCCAAAGCCATCCCACGCTGTTGGCCGAATTCCCTGCGGTGGCGGCATGGCTGGCCAGATGCCAATCCCGTCCGGCGTTCAAGACGATGTGGGCAGCAAGACTGGCTGAATAGGCAGGGCTTGGCCCCCAACTGGTTTGGCAGCCGCCAAACCAGCCCGCCCGGCGTAGGTGCGCCGGGGCAAATTAATGCTGGAATGAGCCGGCTACGCCGTGGGGTCCGCCACGTAATTGCGCCAGTTGTGCTGTTCCTTGAACCCCAGCACCGATTTGATCTTGCGGTTGGACAGCAGGCTTTCGTGTGGGCCAACAGGGCGCGACAGTGGCACGCGTGGGAAAAACCGCGCCAGCAGTTCCTGGTTGGTCTGGCACACCGAATTGGTATCATTGCAGGCGTTGAAAATCTGAAACCCCAGACCATCCTTGCGCAAGGCCAGATCAACGATCTGCCCCAGATCGCGGGCGTCGATATAGCTGAAAGTGATCCGGCGGCGTTGGCCCGGGTCGACGAAGAAATCAGGAAAGCGGCTGTATTCATCGGGTTCAATCACATTGCCGATGCGCAGCGCGTAGATGTCTGTGCCCGACCGGCGCTGAAAGCTGCGCGCGGTGGCCTCATTGACCGCCTTCGACATGCCGTAGCTGTCCATTGGATCAATGTCATAATCCTCGTCCAGCGGCAGCACTTTTGGATCAACCACGCCGTTGGAAAAACACACACCGTAAGTGGTTTCGGAACTGGCGATGATGATCTTGGGGATACCCAGTTTCACCGCCGCTTCGATCACGTTGTAGGTGCCCATCACGTTGACGCGGTAGGTCTCGCCATCGGGGCGCAGCAACAGCGCGGGCACGGCGGCGAAATGCACCACGGCATCAAAGCGCGGCGCGGCCCCCAGCTCCATCTCTGCCATATCAATATGCGCCGTCATCGCCCCCAGCATCTGGCCTGCATCGGTGATGTCTGCCACCAGATCGCCGACGCCGGGATGGCGTAGCGGCACCTGATCGACGTTCAGAATGCGGTGCCCGGCCGTGGCCAGATAGGCCACCACATGTTTGCCCGCCTTGCCCGACCCGCCGGTAAAGAGTATCCGCATACCTGCCTCCATTTGTTGGTGTCGCATCACTATTGCCGCAATCTAGGGCGCAAGTCCCGCGGCTTCCACCCCACATCTTGCGCGACTTGCCAACGCATAGTCTAATCCCAGCCCAAAGCCGCAAAACAAGAATCGAGCATCCAATGGTTTCCGACCTGTTGTCCAACGCCCCCGACGACTATAACGCCGCGTCGATCGAGGTACTGGAACCACTGGAAGCCGTGCGCCTGCGCCCCGGCATGTATATCGGCGGCATTGACGAGCGCGCCTATCACCATCTGGCCGCCGAAATCATCGACAATTCAATGGACGAGGCCGTGGCGGGCCATGCCAACCGCATCGAGGTGGAATTGCACGCCGATGGCAGCCTGACCGTGCGCGACAATGGCCGGGGCATTCCGGTGGACCCCCATCCAAAATTCCCCGATAAATCGGCGCTTGAGGTTATTCTTTGCACGCTGCATTCGGGCGGCAAATTCAATGGCAAGGCCTACGAAACATCGGGCGGCTTGCACGGGGTGGGCAGCTCGGTTGTCAACGCGCTTTCGGATCATCTCTATGTCGAGGTGGCACGGAACAAGGAATTGTTTGCGCAAAGTTTCTCGCGCGGCAAACCGATGGGGCCGATTGCCCGCATTGGCGCAGCCCCCAACCGGCGCGGCACGTCGGTTTCCTTTCACCCCGATGCGGATATCTTTGGCAGCCACCAGTTTCGCCCATCCCGACTGTTGCGGATGGTGCGGTCCAAAGCCTATCTGTTTTCCGGCGTTGAAATCCGCTGGAAATCGGCGATCCCGGATGGTGACACGCCGCTGGAAGCGACGTTTCACTTTCCCGGTGGTCTGGCCGATTATCTGGGCGATACATTGCAAAAAACCACCACCTATGCCGACCGGCCTTTTGCGGGCAAAGTGCAGTTTCAGGAAAAATTCGGCGTGCCCGGATCGGTAGAATGGGCGATCAACTGGTCGCCGGTTCGCGACGGATTTTTGCAATCCTACTGCAACACCGTGCCCACCCCCGAAGGCGGCACCCATGAGTTTGGCTTTTGGAGTGCGATCTTAAAAGGCATCCGCGCTTACGGTGATCTGACCAAAAACCGCAAAGCCGAACTGATCACTCGTGAAGATATGCTGGCGGGGGGATGTGCGTTAATCTCCGTGTTTATCCGCGAGCCGCAATTCGTCGGCCAAACCAAAGACCGTTTGGCCACCGAAGAAGCCACCCGCTATGTCGAAAACGCGGTGCGCGATCATTTCGACAATTGGCTGGCGTCGGATTCCAAATCGGCGGGCGCGATTATGGATTTTCTGGTGCTGCGCGCCGAAGAGCGGCTAAAGCGAAAACAGGAAAAGGAAACCCAGCGCAAGACGGCGACGAAAAAGCTGCGCTTGCCGGGGAAGTTGACCGATTGTTCATCAAAAACCCGCGACAACACCGAATTGTTCATTGTCGAGGGCGATAGCGCCGGTGGCTCGGCCAAGGGTGCCCGCAATCGGGAAAATCAGGCGCTGTTGCCGCTTAAGGGTAAAATCCTGAACGTTTTGGGGGCGGCCTCGGCCAAGCTGAACGATAATTCGGAAATCCGCGATATTTGCGAAGCCTTGGGTGTGCAAATGGGCACGCGCTTTAAGGTCGACGATCTGCGCTATGATAAAATCATCATCATGACCGACGCTGATGTTGACGGCGCGCATATTGCCAGTCTGCTGATGACGTTTTTCTTCACCCAAATGCGGCCGCTGATCGACAAGGGGCATTTGTATTTGGCCTGCCCGCCCTTGTATCGCCTGACCCAAGGGGCGCGGCGGCTGTATGTGGCGGATGATGCGGAAAAGGAAATCTATCTGGCCAAGGGATTGGGCGGCAAGGGTAAAATCGACGTGCAGCGGTTCAAGGGCCTGGGCGAGATGGACGCCAAAGATCTGAAAGACACCACGATGAACCCTTTAACCCGCAAATTGATCCGGGTGACGATAGACGAAGAGGCGCCGGGTGAAACGGGCGATCTGGTGGAACGGTTGATGGGGAAAAAGCCGGAATTGCGGTTCCAGTATATTCAGGAAAACGCACGGTTTGTGGAGGAGTTGGATGTTTGAAGGGATATTATTTGTAGTTAAGCGATTGAAAAAATTCAGGCACGTCTGTAATATCGCTATGTTGAAAATCGTACCTTTCAGCATCGGGCCAGTCTTGAGGAAACTCGATCCTAAACAAACCGCCGGCAACTACTTCAAATCCGTCAGTTTTTCCCATATTAAAACCTAATACATCGTTACTATCTTGTAAATTTTCGGTATGAAATTGGGAAGCAAGAACAATAAAAAGTGCACCCATAGCTTCCAATAAAGTTCGAAAATTAGCGGCTGAAAATTTTTTGTGTCGATCATGCTTGGCTACGTTATAAGACTCATGCCATCTTGGGTGCTTTGACTTTTCCCAGTCTTTAAATGGTTGAAAAATATAATTGGGATTAGAAAAATCAGGAATCTTTACTCGATACTTTGAAAGAAAATGCGTACTCTCGATCTTGCGATAGTCTGCCATATTCCAATAATTACCTGTAACATAACCATTTTCCAATAATATTGCTTTAAAATTTGCCTCAATTTCAATGTTGGCCAAAACAATTAGCTCGTGAATGCGTATCGAGTAACACTCAAAGTTTTTTTCATCTGGTTCCACAAACTCAAATATACGCAGCAGATCTCTTTGTAAGAGCAGCGCTGCCCGAATATACCGCCGTCCATCATCAGCATAATTGAGTTCACGTAGATATAGACCCTTTCCACCATTCTTATAAGAGCCATCCGTGAAGGGCCGAGCGTTTCTTTTGAAAGGTCGAGTGTGTGCCATGAGGCTTATTTACCAAGCACTATACAGCTTTTCAATCCATTAGTGACGGCTCACCAACCACAGGTAGGCTATCTTTTTAGACCCCACTGCCTTCTCCAACCATTCAGTGCTAAAAAATTGTACCCCACTATCCCCGTTAACCCATCCTTAACTACCCCCAGCCTAACCTGCCTCAACACCCACAACCACCCGAGGCCCCCCATGCTTGACAGCTTTACCGCTCCGCCTTTCATAATGATGCTGTTCGCCCTAGGCGTGGAATTGGTGATCGGAATCGTTCTAGCCTCATCAAGCGGCTTGGCGGAGTTTCACAAAGATGTGCTGGTTTTCTTTGCCGTGGGTTTCCCCATCGTGGTTTTCTTGATCCTGTGGTCGATGCTGGCGCGGCATATGCAGGATGATCCGCCTATTTAGTTTGGATAGATTTCAAATATTCCGCCAAATTGACCAGCCGCGCGGGAGTGGGGGTTTGAATGCCGTCGCCGCCATCGTAAAGCACCGTCTCGCCCCCCATCATCGGCCCGAAATCCGGCATCACGCCACGGCCTTTTGCCCCGGCATAGCCCCAGATCTGCGCCATCACGCGGGTGGTCGGAAAGTTGCCGCCGTTGCG
>JANPLZ010000018.1:0-34886 GCA_031422555.1 Cypionkella sp.
CCTGCCCGCAGGGCGCATCACCGCAGGCGCGGGCACCGGGCGGTCGGTGACGCTGTTCAACTGCTTTGTGATGGGCACCGTGCCCGATGATATGGGCGGCATATTTGACGGGCTGAAAGAAGCGGCGCTGACGATGCAGCAAGGCGGCGGTATCGGCTATGATTTCAGCACCATTCGCCCGCGTGGGGCCGAAGTGAAAGGCGTCGCCGCCGATGCGTCAGGCCCGCTGTCGTTTATGGACGTATGGGATGCGATGTGCCGCACAATCATGTCGGCGGGGTCGCGCCGCGGGGCGATGATGGCGACGATGCGCTGTGATCATCCGGATATCGAGGCATTCATCGCCGCCAAAAAAGACCCGGCCCGGCTGCGGATGTTCAACCTGTCGGTGCTGATCACCGATCCGTTCATGGCGGCCGTCAAGGCCAACGGCCCGTGGGAATTGGTGTTTGGTGGGAAGGTTTTCCAAACCCTGCAAGCGCGCGACCTGTGGAACAAGATCATGCGCAACACTTATGATTTTGCCGAACCCGGAGTGATTTTCATCGACCGGATCAATGCGGCCAACAATCTGAATTATTGCGAAACCATTGCCGCGACCAACCCTTGCGGCGAACAACCGTTGCCGCCTTATGGCGCGTGTTTGTTGGGCAGCATCAACATGCCCACCCTGATCACAGGGGCGTTTACCAAAAAAGCCAAACTTGATCTGGCAGCACTGGAGGATCTGGTGCGCACGGCGGTGCGGATGATGGACAACGTGGTTGATGCCAGCCGCTTCCCCCTGCCCGAACAGGCGGCCGAAGCCAAGGCGAAACGCCGGATCGGGTTGGGGGTTACCGGGCTTGCCGATGCTTTGCTGATGCTGGGTCAACGCTATGGCACCGTGGCCGCCGCCCAGCAGACCGAAGACTGGATGCATGCCATCGCGCGCAGCGCCTATCTGGCGTCGGTTGATCTGGCCCGCGAAAAGGGCGCGTTTCCGCTGTTTGACGCCGATAAATATCTGGCCTCGGGCACAATGGCGCAGATGGATGATGATGTGCGCGCCGCCATTCGCACCCACGGCATCCGCAATGCCCTGCTGACATCCATCGCCCCCACCGGCACCATCAGCCTTTATGCAGGCAATGTGTCATCCGGCATCGAGCCGGTGTTCGCCTATGCCTATACCCGCAAGGTGCTGCAAAAAGACGGCAGCCGCACCGAAGAAGAGGTTGTGGACTACGCCGTGCGGCTGTGGCGCGAACTGCACGGCGATGCCGCGTTGCCGGATTATTTTGTCAACGCGCAAACGCTGCCGCCGCTGGATCATGTGCGCATGCAGGCCGCGGCGCAGAAATGGATCGACAGCAGCATTTCCAAAACCATCAACTGCCCGGAAGACATCAGCTTTGACGACTTTGCCGAAGTCTACATGGCAGCATGGGATCAAGGCTGCAAAGGCTGCACCACCTACCGCCCCAATGCCGTGACCGGATCGGTTCTGACGGTAAGCGAGGCCACAGAATCCGCGCCCGGCGAGGCCCCTGATCAGGTGCGTGGTGGCGAGGTGGTGTATCTGTCAGAACCGCTGGACCGGCCCGCCGCGTTGGAGGGGCAGACCTACAAGGTGAAATGGCCGGGCAGCGAACACGCGCTGTATATCACCATCAACGACATCATCATCGCAGGCCACCGCCGCCCGTTTGAAGTGTTCATCAACTCTAAGAATATGGAGCATTTCGCCTGGACCGTCGCGCTGACCCGGATGATTTCGGCGGTGTTCCGGCGCGGTGGCGACATCTCGTTTGTGGTTGAAGAGTTGAAGGCCGTGTTCGATCCGCGCGGCGGGGCTTGGGTTGAGGGCCGCTATATTCCGTCGATTCTGGCCGCCATTGGCGGGGTAATCGAGCGTCACCTCGTTGCCATTGGCTTTATCGAAGGTGAGGGGCTGGGCCTGAAATCCGACCCGCACGCCGAAGTGCTGGCACTGGGTGAGGTTCCGCGCGGAAAATCCTGCCCATCATGCGGCGATTTCAATATGCGCATGGTCGAAGGCTGCATGACTTGTGGGTCGTGCGGCCAATCGAAATGCGGCTGATCCGGGCCTAGCCAACCACCTTGGCATCCGGCACGAAAAGTGATCGTGTCGGACCAGAAATCTTGCGGCGGGGATGGCATGGACCGGGCTGACATTGTCCACGAAAACTTTGTGCGCCGGGTGGCGGCGCGGGAATTCCCCGCCGGTGCGCCGCCCGCAGGCCCGTTGGATGCGGGCATGGCCATTGCGATTTACCGCGCCGCCTGCCTTAGCCGGGCGCTGGACCGCACGGCGCGCGCCATGCAAAAGGCCGGGCAGGGGTTTTACACCATCGGATCATCGGGCCACGAAGGTATGGCGGCGGTTGCGGCGGCCCTGCGCCCGACCGACATGGCGTTTTTGCACTACCGCGACGCGGCGTTTCAGATCGCCCGCGCCGGGCAGGTTGCGGGGCAAAATCCGGCCCGTGACATGCTGCTTTCATTTGCCGCCAGCGCCGCTGATCCGATTTCCGGCGGGCGGCACAAGGTTTTGGGATCAAAGGTGCTGAACATCCCGCCGCAAACTTCGACCATCGCAAGCCATTTGCCCAAGGCCGTGGGGGCGGCCTATGCGATTGGGGCTGCCCGCAAACAGCGCCCGCAACATGCAACCCTGCCCGATGACGCGATTGTCGTTTGTTCCTTTGGCGATGCGTCGGCCAACCATTCCACCGCGCAAGGGGCCTTTAACACCGCGCAATGGACATCCTATCAATCCATTCCGCTGCCGCTGTTGTTCGTTTGCGAAGACAACGGCATCGGGATTTCCACCAAAACCCCCGCCGGCTGGATCGCGGCCACATTCGCTGCCCGCCCCGGCATGGCCTATTTCGCCGCCGATGGCCTTGATATCTATGAAACTTTTGCCGCCACCCAAACCGTTGCCCACTATGTCCGCACCCAGCGCAAACCGGCATTTTTGCATGTGCGCACCGTGCGGCTTTACGGCCACGCCGGGGCAGACATTCCCACCACCTATTTGCCCCGCGCCGAAGTCGAGGCCGACGAGGCGCAAGATCCGCTGCTGCATGCGGTGCGCCTGCTTGACCTGTGCGGCGCAATGCCGCCCGATGACGCGCTGGTGCTGTATCTGGACACGGCAGACCACGTCACCCGACTTGCCGCCGAAGTGGTAACCCTGCCACGGCTGACATCTGCCGCCGAAGTGATGGCCAGCATTGTCCCGCCGCGCCGCATCAACAAGCCCAGCAACGGCCCAACCGTTGAGGCGCGCGCTGCGGCCTTTGGGGCCGAAATCGCCCAGATGGCCGACCCCCAGCCGATGAGCAAACTGATCAACTGGGCGCTGACCGATCTGATGCTGACGCACCCTGAAATTGTGATGATGGGCGAAGATATCGGGCGCAAAGGCGGCGTTTACGGTGTGACGCAAAAGCTGCAGACGCGGTTCGGTCCGGCCCGGATGATTGACACCTTGCTGGACGAGCAATCGGTGCTGGGGCTGGCGATTGGCATGGCGCATAACGGCTTTGTGCCGATGCCCGAAATTCAGTTTCTGGCCTATTTGCACAATGCCGAGGACCAGTTGCGCGGCGAAGCGGCGACATTGCCGTTCTTTTCCAACGGCCAGTTCAGCAATCCGATGGTGCTGCGGATCGCAGGTTTGGGCTATCAAAAGGGCTTTGGTGGCCATTTTCACAACGACAATTCGGTGGCGGTGATCCGCGATATTCCGGGGGTGATCCTGGCTTGCCCGTCGAATGGCGCGGATGCGGTGCTGATGTTGCGCGAATGCGTGCGGCTGGCGCGGGACGAGCAACGCGTGGTGGTGTTTTTGGAACCAATCGCGCTTTATCCGATGCGGAATTTGGTGGCCGAAAAAGATGGCGGTTGGATGACGCGCTATCCGGCAACGGATCGCAGCATTGGTCTGGGTCAGGTGGGGGTTCACGGGAACGGCACCGATCTGGCCATCGTCACCTATGGCAATGGTTGTTATCTAAGCCGCCAAGTTGTTGCGCGCATGGCAGACGGCGGGCATCGATTGCGCGTGATAGACACGCGCTGGCTGTCGCCCTTGCCGGAAGATGCGTTGCTGGCGGCAGTTGCCGGGTGCAAAGCGGTGTTGATCGTGGATGAATGCAGGCGCAGCGGCGGCGTGGCCGAAGGGCTGATGGCGCTGTTTGCAGAACGTGGCGGGGTGCCGGTGTCGCGGTTGACGGCCGACGACAGTTTCATTGCCACCGGCCCGGCCTATGCGGCCACGATGCCGTCGGTCGACAGTATTCATGACGCAATTTGTGCGATATTGCGGCCACATTCCTAGGGTTACGGGGGGCCTTCGCTGCCCGGTGCCGACTGACGTAAAGGCGCGCGATGGTTAACCATTTCTTGTCAAATGTTGAATTAGGGTAAGATCACGGGATTTTTGGCCCATAGTTCGGGCAATTCGGCAACAGCCCGGCATGCCCAACAACTGCCGTTTTCCAACGCTATAGCTGGCAAAGCTAAGGTCAGTTAACATCTTTTGACGATATCGGTGGGACAATTGAAATGATGAAATTGATCAAAGGCGCCGTTGCTGTGGTGTTGGCCATTGTGGCATTTGCCGCACCTGTGATGGCGCAAGACCGGGTCACGCTGGGCTGGGGCCGGATCTTCAGCAATGATGCGCTGGGCGATGGCCGCGATCGCTGGCGCACCGGATCTTACAGTGTCAGCCGTATTCGCGGGATCAATTGGTCTGGCAATCTGCCGCAAAGTTTTGGTGAGATTTTGGAACTGCGCGCAAGGGCCGAAACCATCGCACCGGGCAGTCTGACGGCCCCTGCGCCGGGGGATCGGCGCTATGCGGGCGTGTTGGCCTTTGGCCTGCACACTCATTTTGACTGGCGCGGCTATGATGTGGCGCTGGGCGGCGATCTGGTTGTCGTCGGTCCGCAAACCGGGATCAGCGGCTTTCAGGGCGTGGTCCACGACGCGTTGGGCCTGCCCACCGCTACCGTCTATGACGATCAGCTGGGCGATGCGATTTATCCGACTTTGGTGGCTGAACTGGGTCGCAGTGTTGACCTTGGTGCCACAACGCGTCTGCGCCCTTTTGTTGAGGCGCAGGCCGGGCTTGAGACGTTTTTGCGCCTTGGCGGTGATCTGGTGATCGGGCAACTGGGCCGAGATGATCTGATGCTGCGCGATGCGGCCACCGGGCAGCGGTTTCGCGCCATTGATGGCAGCCCCGGGCAGGGGGTCAGCGTTGTGTTGGGCGGCGATATCACCCAAGTGTTCGACAGCCAGTTGTTGCCAATTGGTGACGATGCAACCTTGAAAGACACCCGCACCAGATTGCGGGCCGGGGTGCATTGGCAAGGTGAAAAATCATCTATATTCTATGGACTTAGCTATCTTGGGCAAGAGTTTGAACAGCAACCCGAAGGTCAGGTTTCAGGCTCGCTTAGTTTGAACATGAAATTTTAGTGCAATATTTTGTTAATCCCTTGCGCAAAATCGTGGCGTTGCGAATCGGTTCTTGTTAACGTTTCCAAATAAGAAACGATAAAAAAAACGAGCAGGCAAACAGGCATGAAAACGGGCTCTTTGGGCACGTTCGTCATATCTTGGGCACAAACAGAAGTAGACGGCTTGGCGGCCGCATCCCTAGACGTGCTATCCGTTGGCGCCGCTTGGCGTTGGACGGGTGCGGCCGTGCGCGTGGATGGACCGCAAGGTCTGCTGCTTTTGGAAGGGGCCGAAGGGACGGCGGATATTCGAAAACGCGCAGCACGCATGGTGCGGCGGTTGGTTGGCGCGGCAATTGGCGGCGGGGCTGCGCCGCAAACCTTGTTTACCGATGATCATATTGATCTGCCGGATCAGGGGTTTATCGTCACCGACGGCCACCATAGTTTTACCATCACCCTGATACCGGTGCCGGACACCGGCGCGCAATTGCTGATGTTGGTGGGGGAATTGCCACCGTGCAATCAAGATCTGTGGGTGGTGCGCACCTCGATTGACCGAAGCCAGACCACGGCGCCATCCCGGGTGGCGGGGGGGGTGATTTGCTTTACCCCCGAGACGCAACTGATGACACCGGACGGAGTGCGGCAAATTTCGGCACTGCGCCCCGGCGAGATGGTTTTGACCCGCGACAATGGCCCGCAGCCGATCTTGTGGATGGGCCATCGCCGGATGTCGGGCGCGCGGCTTTATGCGATGCCGCATTTGCGCCCGATCCGGTTTCGGGCGGGTGCGCTTGGCATCGGGCGGCCGCAAGATGATTTGCTGGTGTCGCCCCAGCACCGCATGCTGATCAAGGGCGCGGCTGCACAAGCGTTGTTCAACACATCCGAAGTGTTGGTCGCAGCCGAGGATTTGATCAATGATACCAGTATTTTGGTCGATCACGCCCTGCGCGAAGTGACGTATGTGCATGTTTTGCTGGACCAACATAACATCGTCTGGGCCAATGGGTTAGAGACCGAAAGTTTTCATCCGTCAAACACGGCCCTCGAAAGCGTGGAAGAAAGCCAACGGGCGGGATTGTTGCAAATACTGCCCGATATTGGCCAAAATCCGCAGAGTTATGGCGACTATGCCCGGCGCAATATCTCGGCGTCCGAAGCGGCGATTTTGCGGCATGAAATGGCGGCCTAGCGGGTCTGGCGGCAAAAATCCTGATGGCACATGAATAGGGGGGCGGTCTGCCCCTTTCGCGGCCCATCCCCCAGCGCGGTCCTTTTGGCCGATACCGAAACCGTGGGTCGGGCGTGGTTGACACCCCAAGCGGCGGCTGTATAAGCCAGTTCAAGTCCCGGAAGCAGTTCCGGGGCTTTTCATTGGTGTTGGTGGCCTTCGCAAGAAGATGCCTGTCGTCGGGGAAACCCGCAAAGGACAACGCCCTTCATGGCCCAAGGCCCGAAAACTGGATGCCGGTTGTCGGATCAGCCGAAGGCGCAGACAAACGAAGGAGATCAGCCGTGACAAAACGCACGTCTGCCAAGTATAAAATTGACCGCCGCATGGGCGAAAACATCTGGGGCCGTCCAAAATCCCCGGTGAACAAGCGCGAATATGGCCCCGGCCAACACGGCCAGCGCCGCAAGAAAAGCTGTCGGATTTCGGCACCCAGCTGCGCGCCAAGCAAAAGCTGAAGGGCTATTACGGCGATCTGACCGAAAAGCAGTTCCGCAAGATCTTTACCGAAGCCGAACGCGTCAAGGGTGACACCGGCGAGATGCTGGTCGGTCTGCTGGAGCGTCGTCTTGATGCCGTCGTTTACCGTGCCAAACTGGTGCCGACGATTTTCGCGGCCCGCCAATTCGTCAACCACGGCCATGTCACGGTGAACGGTGCCCGGGTGAACATCGCGTCTTATCGCGTCAAGGAAGGCGATATTATTGCCGTGCGCGAAAAGTCGCGTCAAATGGCGCTGATTTTGGAAGCCATCCAGTTGGCCGAGCGCGATGTGCCCGATTATCTGGAAGTTGACCACTCCAAGCTGACGGTCAAGTTCGTGCGCACCCCGGGCCTGAGCGACACGCCCTATCCGGTTCAGATGGAGCCAAATCTGGTCGTGGAATATTACGCCAAGAACTGATCTTTGGCGTCTTCGATGTTACAAAGGGGCTTGCCGCAAGGTGGGCCCCTTCTGTGTTAAGACTGTAAACCTTTGGCGCGCAGATGGGGCATTATGGCGGATAAATCAAAAATTGAGTCGGGATTTGAGCGGATGCTTTTTGCGTCGCGGTGGCTGATGGCTCCGATGTATCTGGGGCTTTCGGTGGCCCTTGGCATGATGACGGTAATTTTTGTGCGCGAGTTGATCTATTACTTGCCGCAGTTGATGGATTTAAGCGCCGAGAAAGCCATCCTTGTTGTGCTGACGCTGATTGATTTGACTTTGGCGGCCAATTTGTTGCTGATCGTGCTGTTTTCGGGATATGAAAATTTCGTGTCCAAGTTGGACATCGGTGACGGCGCTGATCGTCCGGAATGGATGGGCAAGGTTGATTTTTCCGGATTAAAAATGAAACTGATCGCCTCGATCGTCGCGATTTCAGCGATAGATTTGTTGAAGCGGTTTTTTGAAATTGGCGCGTCGGGAAAAACACCCGAGGTTGAAGCGGCCGAACTTTATTGGCTGGTCGTGGTGCATTTGACTTTTGTCGTGTCAGGTTTGTTGATGGCGCTGATGGATTGGCTGACAGCAAAATCGAAATAAATCAGCGGGTGCATCGGGCATCAGCCAAATCAGGCAGACCAATCCGTGGGTGTGACTATTTGCCGGTTTCTGTGAGCCGCGCATAAGCCTGTTACGGCAGGACCACCCAACATCACCACTGGCATTGCCCCGCCCCCGCCGCTAATACCAAATGTGAAGTTTGGGGAATCCAATGAACGATGCAATTCGACCACAGCCGGGCATTCTGGACATTGCGCTTTATGAGGGTGGCAAGGCTGCGATAAGTGGCCAGACCAATATCGTAAAGCTGTCGTCGAATGAAAATCCGGCGGGCCCGTCTGCAAAGGCGAAAGAGGCGTTTGCGCGCTCGGTGCATCAGTTGCACCGCTATCCCGCCACCGATCATGCGGCCTTGCGCACCGCGATTGCCGACGTGCATGGCCTTGATGCCGCCCGGGTGATCTGCGGCGTCGGATCCGATGAGATCATCTCGTTTCTGTGCCAGGCCTATGCCGGGCCAAAAGACGAGGTGGTGTTCACCGAACACGGCTTTTTGATGTATCGCATATCGGCGCTGGCGGTGGGCGCCACACCGGTCGAGGTGGAAGAACGCGATCGCACCACCGACGTCGATGCCATTCTAAAGGCCTGCAACCGGCGCACCAAACTGGTGTTTATTGCCAATCCGAACAACCCGACCGGCACGATGATTTCGGCCGCCGAGGTGGAACGGCTGGCGGCCGGCTTGCCACCACAGGCGATTTTGGTGCTGGACGGGGCCTATGCCGAATTTGTCGAAGGCTTTGACGCCGGATTGGACCTGATCGAGGCGCGCAGCAATGTGGTGATGACGCGGACTTTTTCCAAAATCTATGGTTTGGGCGGTTTGCGCATCGGCTGGGGTTACGGCCCGCAAGAGATCATCGACGTGCTGAACCGCATTCGCGGCCCGTTCAATTTGTCGAACACCCAACTGGAGGTGGCCGAAGCCGCCGTGCGCGATCAAGATCACCTGCTGCGGTGTCGGGCCGATAACGCCCGCATGCGCCACTGGCTTGCGCAGGCCTTGGCCGAATTGGGCATCCCGTCGGACACCTCGCTTGCCAATTTCATCCTGGCACGCTTTGCGTCTGTGGATGAGGCCGAGGCCTGCGATCAGTTCTTGCAAAAACAAGGACTTATCGTGCGCCGGGTGGCCAGCTATAAACTGCCGCAGTGTTTGCGCATCACCGTGGGCGACGAATCGTCGTGCCGCCGTGTGGTGCATGCGATTGCGCAGTTCAAGGGTGTGAAATGACCGCTGCGCCGATCTACAAACGTGTGGCCCTGATCGGTCTGGGGCTGATCGCGTCGTCGATGGCGCATGCGATGCGCGCGGGTGGCTTGGCGGGCGAAATTGTGGGCCATGCGAAATCGGCACAAACCCGCACGGTGGCCTTGGACATGGGCCTGTGTGACCGCGTTTGCGAGACGGCAGCGCAAGCGGTTCAGGGGGCTGATCTGGTGGTGTTGGCGGTGCCAATCGGGGCGATGGGCGCACTTGCGGCTGAAATTGGCCCGCATCTTGCCCCCGGGGCGACGGTGACCGATGTGGGTTCGGTCAAACAAGCTGTGATCGAGGCCATTAGCCCGCATATCCCCGATGGCGTGCATTTTATTCCCGGTCATCCGATGGCGGGCACCGAATATTCCGGGCCGCGCGCTGGTTTTGCCACGCTGTTTCAAAACCGCTGGTGGTTGCTGACCCCGCAGCCTGATACCGACGCTGCCGGCTTGGCCCGGTTGACCGCGCTGTTGGTGGGGTTGGGGGCCAATGTCGATACCATGGATGCGCCGCACCATGATCTGGTTTTGGCCGTAGTCAGCCACACGCCGCATTTGATCGCCTATACGATGGTGGGCGTCGCCGATGATTTGCGCCGGGTATCCAACAGCGAAGTGATCCAGTATTCGGCAACCGGCTTTCGCGATTTCACCCGCATTGCCGCGTCTGACCCGACGATGTGGCGGGATGTGTTTTTGACCAATAAAGACGCCACGCTGGATATTCTGGGCCGCTTTACCGAAGAGCTGTTCGCGCTGCAACGGGCGATCCGCTTGGGTGACGGCGATCATCTGCATGCGTATTTTACCCGCACCCGCGCCATTCGGCGCAGCATCATCGAGGCCGGTCAAGACACCGACGCACCCGATTTTGGCCGGGTTGCCGCCCCCGTGAAAGGTTCTGCTGCTGCAGAGCCGGGGGCATAACCGGGATGCGGGGCATGGCCTTGATGGCGCTTTTGTTGGCGCTTTTGGGCAGCCCTTTGTGGGCAGAGGCGGTTGCCACCTCGCCGCGCCCGCTGATGCGTTCGGCCGAAATACCCACCGGCCCTGTTGACATCGTCCCGGCGCCCGTGCCGGAAAGCGCCCCTTCAGTTTCCCCAAAACCCCGGCCTGTCGGACTTATCGCCCCGGTGGCCACCGCCAAAGCGAACGCCGCAGTCACCGTGCCGCCCCCCGTGCCATCGCTGCGGCCAAAGCCACGACCCAAAGGGCTGCTGCAAGCCCAACCCGAGACGGTTGCCGATGCACCCGCGGCCAAAAAGACAACCAAGCGCGACAAGAAATCGGCCAAAGGATCGGTCTGCGGCGATCCGGCGATCAAAGGCGTCACTTTGGCGCGGGTCAAATCCAAGGTCAGAGGCTGCGGCGTTGATGATCCGGTCAGCGTAACCTCGGTTGATGGCATTCGGCTTAGTCAGCCCGCCACGCTGGATTGCACAACCGCCAAAGCCCTGAAATCCTGGGTGCAGCAATCCATGCGCCCGGCCTTCGGCAATCGCGATGTGGTGCAGTTGCAAATCGCGGCGCATTACATTTGCCGCCCGCGCAACAATATCAGAGGCAACAAAATCAGCGAACATGGCCGAGGCAAAGCCATTGATATTGCAGGTTTTGTGTTTTCAGACGGCAAAAGCTGGACCATCGCGCGCGACTATAACAAGCAGATTCGCAAAGCCCACAAAGGCGCGTGCGGCATCTTCGGCACCACGCTTGGCCCCGGATCGGATGGCTATCACGAAGACCATTTGCATTTTGACACCGCCAGTTATCGCAGCGGGTCTTACTGTCGGTAACCCCTAGGCCCCGCCAGCCATGCCAAAAAACTGCGGTGCTGCGCCCAAGGGGAACGGCCCAAGGCTTAGGCGGCCATCGGCGCTGACCAGCAACAGCTCCAGAATATCAGGATTCGGTCCGGCTTTGGCCATCACCTCCAGCCCGCGTTCGATATTTGGGGCCATGTCCGGGCTGACCCACCCCAAGGCGGCAAGCACCGCCGGCAACCGCCGCCAGCCATCAATGCGGATGGTGATGGTGCCTGCAGCCACCCCGTCCGGTCCGGCGTTCAGCGCGCCGGTCGCCGTTATCTTCAATGCCCCCCAGACCATGCGCGCATCTTTGATATCAAAGCCCAGCACCACGGGCGGCGGCACTGCGTTCAGTTGCAGCGGGGCGGAAAGGCTGATTTTCGCGTCCAGATGCACGGTTTCGATCACCCCGGGCAGATCCGTTGCAGACAGGGCTGCGATAACGGCGGTATCCGGCGACAGGTTGCCTGCGCTCACCCCTACCCGTTGCACCGCAGGATCATCGGCGTTTTCCAAGGTTGAGGCGAACAGCTTTTCCACCCCAACCGACCAGCCCAGATCAGACGCAAGACCCAACGCTGCGGCCTCAAGCCGGGTTTCATAAAGCCCAAGCGTTGCGGTTGGATGCAAATGAACGCTGGCCATCATCCGGCTGGATGTGACGGTAACTGCCTGATCCGGCGTTGTAATTACCTGTTCATTCGGCAGGGCTGCGATGATATGCCAAGGTTTCCACGTCAAGGTCAGCAGTTGCACAAAGGTGGCTTTCCAGCCAAATCCGGTGGTGGGATCGGCGATTTCAACCCCGTCAACCGTCAGATCAAACCGGTTGGGAAAGCCCGCAACAGCGATGGTCTGGCGCTGTGCGGTCAGCCCGTTTGCCGCGGCACTGTCAAAAAAAACCGCTGCCTGACGCTTCAGCACCGTCGCCCCGACAAACCAATAGCCGCCCCAAAGCCCCGCCGCCACCAGCACAAGTGCCAAAAGTTTACGCATTCCCGCCTCTTTTCTTTTCACCAGATAAGCCGCAAAACGTAGTTGCGATTGTTTACACCATTGCCACGCAAAAGGGCCAGCGCATGCCAGATGAACTTTGGGTGTTCGGATATGGATCCCTGATCTGGAATCCGGAATTTCCCTTTTCACAACGCCACATCGCCCGCCTGCACGATTGGCGGCGCAGCTTTTGCATGCATTCGGTGCATTATCGCGGATCGGCCAGCAGCCCCGGTCTTGTGCTGGCGCTGGATCATGCGGCGGGGGCTGCGTGCGATGGCGTGGCGTTTTTGGTGCAGCGCGGGGCCGAAGAGGACACGCTGGCGATCTTGCGCGAACGCGAACTGATCTCATCAGCCTATCTTGAACAGTATCTGACGGTCGATTTGGTCAATGGCGCGCGACACCGTGCCTTGGCCTTTGTGATCAACCGCGATCACGCGCAGTATTGCGGCGGCTTGTCGCTGCAGGCCCAAGCCCGGGTGATCGCCACGGCGCAGGGCGTGCGCGGCCCCAACCGCGATTATCTGTTTGCCACCGCACAACATCTGGCTGATCTGGGCATCGAAGATCCGGAATTGACCGAACTGACCGCGATGGTCCGCCGCCTGTAACACGAGTTTCACTTGGCAGACGCCCGCGCCCTGCTATGGTCCTTGCAGCAGGCAAACAACGGGCAGCACCATCTATATGGAACGATCACCGTCCGACGACATTTCCCACTTTAGCCAACCCATCCGGCAGATTGTGACAATGCTTGTCGCTGTGGCTTTGGTCGGTGCCGGTGCGTGGCTGATCAGCCAGACCGTGGTTGATATCATGGCGACCAACCCGCTGTTGAACGGCTTTATCGTGGGCGTGTTCCTTCTGGGGATTGTCACCTGTTTTTGGCAAGTGCTAATCCTTGTGCAATCGGTCAGCTGGATCGAGGCGTTTGCCCGCCATGATCCGGGCTATGAACAGGCCACGCCGCCGCGGCTGTTGGCGCCTTTGGCGTCTTTGCTGCGGTCGCGCGGGGCGCGGATGCAAATCTCGTCCTCATCTTCCAACAGCATCCTTGATTCGGTGGCGACCCGGATCGACGAGGCCCGCGATATCACCCGATATCTGACCAACCTGTTGGTTTTCCTTGGGCTTTTGGGCACGTTTTACGGTCTTGCCACCACGGTGCCGGCCATTGTGGAAACCATCCGGTCGCTGACGCCCAAAGAAGGCGAAAGCGGGCTGGATGTGTTCGGCAAGCTGATGGGCGGACTGGAAAGCCAGTTGGGCGGCATGGGCACGGCGTTTTCATCCTCTTTGCTGGGCTTGGCGGGGTCTTTGGTGGTGGGGCTGTTGGAACTGTTCGCCAGCCACGGCCAAAACCGGTTTTACCGCGAATTGGAGGAATGGCTGTCGTCGATCACCCGGCTGGGCTTTTCCTCGGGGGATGCTGACAGTGGCACCAGCGGCGATGCCGATCAGGTGTCGGCGGTGCTGGATCATCTGACCGGGCAGATCGAAGTGCTGCAAACGCTGTTCGCCACGTCCGAGGCGAACAAGGCCGGGCTGGACGACGGCTTGGCGCAATTGACTGTGGCGGTTGACAATCTGACCCGCAAAGTTGCGGCCGAATCCGGGCAAACGGCGGTGCTGACCAAAATTGCCGAGGGTCAGGAACGGCTGATTGTCGCCCTGTCGGGGCCGGACAGTCCGGCGGCAACCGATGCGGAAAACCGGATGCGGTTGCGGTCAATTGATGTGCAACTGCTGCGGATTTTGGAAGAGCTTTCGGCAGGCCGCCAGGAAAGCATCGCCGATCTGCGGGGCGATATCTCGGCGTTGACAGCGTCGGTGCGGGCTTTGGCGCGCGGCCCGGCGGGGCGGGTTTAGCCCATGGCGCTGCGCCGCAAGCGGGATTCGTCGATGATCTGGCCGGGGTTTGTCGATGCGGTGACAACGCTGTTGATGGTGCTGATGTTTGTTTTGACGATTTTCACCGTGATGCAATCAGTGCTGCGCGAAACCATCACCAACCAATCCGATGAATTGGGGGCGTTGACGGCGCAAGTGGCGGGTCTTGCCGATGCATTGGGGCTGGAGCGGCAAAAGGCGGCGGATTTGCAATCCGAGGTTGGCAACCTGTCGGCCAGCCTGTCGGCGGCCAATGCCGAAGCCGACCGCCAAACGGCGCAGATTGACACGCTGACCGGGCAATTGCTGACCCGGCAAACCGAACTTTCTACGGCGCAATCGCGCATTGCCAGCTTTGAATCGCAAGTTGCCACCCTGCTGGCCGACCGCGATACCGCCCGCGGCCAAGCCACGGCTTTGTCGGCGCAAGTGTCTGATTTGACGGCGGCAGGGGCCAAACTGCTGACCGAAAAACAAGCTCTTGATCTGGCATTGGCCGCAGCGCGCAACGAGATTGATGCCGGTGTAGAAGCCGCCCGATTGGCCGCAGCCCGGCGCGAAGCGTTGCAGGCCCTGGTTGATGATCTGCGGGCCAAGGGCGATGCCACCAAGGCAGAACTGACGGCCGCGCAAACACAATTGAGCGCCGAAGAAGCCGCGCGTGTGGTGGATATGGCGGCGGCGCAGGCCCTGCGCGAACGGCTGAAATCATCCGATGATGCGCTAACCGCGATGACGCTGGCGTTGGACGCCCAACGACAGCGGGCCGAAGACACCCTGACATTGCTTGCCGCCGCGCAAACCGCAGCGGCCCAAGATGCAGCGGCAGCGGTGGCCGAGGGGGACCGCAAAGCGGCGCTGTTGGCGGTGGCCAATCTGGCGCTAAGCGAAGAGCAGTCAAAAGCCGTTGAAGCCGCCCGCAAACTGACCTTGCTGAACGAACAGATCACCGCTTTGCGCGCGCAACTGGGTGGATTGCAAAATCTGCTGGATGCCTCAGCCGCCCGCGATGGTGCGGCCAATGTGCAAATTCAGGCCTTGGGCAGCCAGCTGAACACCGCCTTGGCACAGGTGGCTGCCGAGCAAAGGCGCCGGGCCGCGTTGGAAGAAACCGAACGCAAACGGCTGGAAGTTGAAAAAGCCGATCTTGAAAAGTTCCGCTCGGAATTTTTTGGCCAGTTGTCGCAACTGCTGACGGGGCGTGAAGGCGTGCGCGTGGTGGGCGACCGCTTTGTGTTTTCGTCCGAAGTGTTGTTTACCCCCGGTGCCGCCGAACTGGCCCCCGAAGGCGTGGCACAAATTGCCGATGTGGTGGCGATCTTGAACGATGTGTCGGGCAAAATTCCCCCGGGCATCGACTGGATCATCCGGGTCGATGGCCATACCGATGATGTGCCGTTGTCGGGCAACGGTGCGTTTGTGGACAATTGGGAATTGTCGCAAGCCCGCGCGCTGTCGGTGGTGCGGTATATGCAAGACAGTCTTGGATTTCCGCCCGAACGGCTGGCGGCAACCGGGTTTGGCGAATATCAGCCGGTGGCGTTGGGTGACAGTCCGCAAGCGCGGGCGCAGAACCGGCGGATCGAGTTGAAGCTGACCGAACGGTAGGGTTGGTTAAGGTTCAGTCGTTGTTTCAATGGGTTGTGACATTATTTTCAGATCCGCCTGCATCGCGGCCGGGATGCCGCAAAGTATAGCCGCTTTCAGACACATGGCCTGCCGCCTGAGACTGCCATTAAAAAGCCCCCGCCAGTAAGGCGAGGGCCAAGGTCATGCCAACTATCTGACGGATTATTCTGCCGTCAAAAGCGGTGGTTTCTGCGCGGTGATCCTTGGTTTCTGCGGTTGCTCATAGGTCAGGTCCAACGCACCATCTTTGACGCCAACCCGCACTGTGCCGCCTTTGGTCAGCTTGCCAAACAGCAATTCTTCGGCAAGCGGCTTTTTGATGTGTTCCTGAATCACCCGCGCCAATGGCCGCGCGCCCATTTTGTCATCATAACCCTTTTCCCCCAGCCAGGCTGCGGCATCCGGGGTCAGGTCGATATGCACGTTGCGGTCGATCAGTTGCGCCTCAAGCTGCAGCACAAACTTGGTGACCACTTCGCGGATAACCTCTTTGCCCAGCGAGGCAAAAGAAATCACCGCATCCAGCCGGTTGCGGAATTCCGGTGTGAACGTGCGTTCGATGGCCGCGGTATCTTCGCCGGTGCGCCGTTCGCGGTTAAACCCGATCGCCTCTTTCGACATCTCAGACGCGCCGGCGTTCGAGGTCATGATCAGGATCACATTGCGGAAATCCACCGTGCGGCCGTTGTGATCGGTCAGTTTGCCGTGATCCATCACCTGCAGCAGGATGTTATAGACATCAGGGTGGGCCTTTTCCATCTCGTCCAGCAACAGCACGCAATGCGGATGTTGATCCACACCGTCGGTCAGCATGCCACCCTGATCAAAGCCCACATAGCCGGGCGGCGCGCCGATCAGCCGGGAAACCGCGTGCTTTTCCATGTATTCCGACATGTCAAAGCGGATCAGTTCCACCCCCAAAGACGTGGCCAGTTGCTTGGCCACTTCGGTTTTGCCAACGCCGGTGGGGCCAGCAAACAGATAGTTGCCGATGGGCTTTTCCGGCTCGCGCAGGCCGGCCCGCGCCAGTTTGATGGCCGAGCACAGCGCATCCACGGCTTTGTCCTGACCAAAAACCATGCGTTTCAGCGACTTTTCCAAATCGCGGAGGGTTTCGACATCATCCTTGGACACGGTTTTCGGTGGGATGCGGGCGATTTTGGCAACAACCGCCTCGATCTCTTTGATCCCCAATGTTTTGCGGCGTTTGCCTTCGGACAGCAGATGCTGCGCGGCACCCGCCTCATCAATCACGTCAATCGCCGAATCCGGCAGTTTGCGGTCGTGAATATAGCGCGCGGCCAGTTCGACCGCCGATTTGATCGCATCAGCGGTATAGCGCAGATCGTGATGCTCTTCGAAATGCGGCTTCAGCCCCATCAGGATTTTGATCGCATCCGGCACCGAAGGTTCGTTGACGTCGATCTTTTGGAACCGGCGGGCCAGCGCGCGGTCTTTCTCAAAGTGCTGACGGAATTCCTTGTAGGTGGTCGATCCCATGCAGCGCAGCTTGCCGCCCTGCAACGCCGGTTTCAAAAGGTTCGACGCGTCCATCGCCCCGCCAGATGTGGCCCCGGCGCCGATGATGGTGTGAATCTCGTCGATGAACAGGATCGCATCAGGGTGATCCTCCATCTCTTTCATCACGGCTTTCAGGCGTTCTTCAAAATCACCGCGATACCGGGTGCCTGCCAGCAACGCGCCCATATCCAACGAATAGATCGTCGTGCGCGACAACACGTCAGGCGTTTGTTTGTTGATGATCTTATGCGCCAGACCTTCGGCGATGGCGGTTTTGCCAACACCCGGATCGCCCACCAGCAAAGGGTTGTTCTTGCGGCGGCGGCACAGAACCTGAATGCAGCGTTCCACCTCGGATTCGCGCCCGATCAGCGGATCAACGTCGCCTTTGCGGGCTTTGACGTTCAGATCAACGCAGTATTTCGACAGCGCCGATTCCTTGGTTTCGCCCGCCTCGGCTTTGGGGGTTTCGTGCGGCTCATCCGATCCGGTGACGGGGCGGGCTTCGCCGAAAGACGGGTCTTTGGCCACGCCGTGGGCGATGAAATTCACCGCGTCATAGCGGGTCATGTCTTGTTCTTGCAAGAAATAGGCGGCGTTGGATTCGCGTTCGGCAAAAATGGCGACCAACACGTTCGCGCCGGTCACTTCGGTGCGGCCTGACGATTGCACATGGATCGCGGCGCGCTGAATGACGCGCTGGAACGCCGCCGTAGGCACGGCTTCGGATCCTTCGACATCGGTGACCAAAGTGGACAGATCATCGTCGATGAAGGTGACAAGGGTTTTACGCAATTCGTCCAGATCGACCGAACAGGCCTTCATGACGCGCGCGGCGTCAGGCTCGTCTATCAAGGACAGCAGCAGATGTTCCAGCGTTGCCAGTTCGTGCTTGCGCGCGTTGGCAAGGGCTAGGGCGCCGTGGATGGCTTGTTCAAGCGTGGTTGAAAACGATGGCACTTGTTTCGTGCTCCTGTCTTGCGGGTTCGGGGCGGCGATGACTGCCACGGTGACCCTGATCTCATATTGTTAAGGATCGGTTTTATTGCGCAATCTTCAAGCCCTATTTGGGCAAGAATTTGGTTTGTTTTGGTTGCAGGGGTAAAATCTTGGTAAGGGTGGCAGATTGGACTCAGAACGCGTCTTTGCGGGCACGGATTTCAGCGAAGACTTCGGCGGCGGTGGCGGTTTTCATGCCCAACATCTGCTTGATATGGGGTAGATGGGCGCGCAGAAAAGGGTTGGTTGCTAATTCGTCGCGCAGTCGTGACGGAACGGTGGCGCGGCCTTGCGCGCGCGCGACAGCGACCGCGTCGATGCGGGCCAGCAGGTCGGCATTGTCCGGCTCAACCGTCAGCGCAAAGCGCAAGTTGGCGGCGGTATATTCGTGGCCCGAACAGATCATCGTTTCCGGCGGCAAAGCGGCCAGTTTTTGCAGGCTTTGAAACATTTGCGCAGGTGTGCCTTCGAACAACCGCCCACAGCCGCCCGCCATCAGGCTGTCGGCAGTAAAGGCCATGCCCACCTCGGCAAAGTAAACCGCGATATGGCCAAGCGTGTGGCCCGGCACGTCCAGAACCACGCCCGCATAGCCGCCCACATGCAGCGTGTCGCCTTCGACCAATGCGCGGGTCAACGGTGGCAAGCGGTGCGCATCGGCGGCGGCCCCGATGACGGTGGCGCTGGTGGCTTCGACAATCGCCGTTACCCCGTCAATATGATCCCAATGATGATGGCTCAGCAAAATCTGATCCAAGTCCCAGCCGCGCCGTTTCAGTTCGGCCAAAATCGGCGCGGCGTCAGGGGCGTCGATCAGGGTTGTCTCGTCTGTTGCCTGATCATGCAAGAGATAGGCATAATTGTCGGCGAGGCAGGGAATGGTGATCAACTCTAGCGTCATTTGGGTTGGCTTTCGGTGATTGCGGCAAGGGTTGCATCAGGCATGGCGCTGACCGGCAGGCACGCTATGCTAAGGTTAAGATGATCCTTGGATACGCCGACTGCAATGCATCTTGATGTTCTGGACCTGCGCAATTTTTATTACCGCACGCAGCTTGGCCGCGTGGCGCAACGCGCGATCCGCGATCAATTGGTCAATCTGTGGCCACCGATGGCGGGGCAGGCGGTGGCGGGTTTTGGCTTTGCCGTGCCGCTGTTGCGTCCCTACCTTGCGGATGCGCGCCGGGTGATCGGGCTGATGCCGGGGCCGCAAGGGGTGATGCCCTGGCCTGCCGGTTTGGAAAACGTGTCGGTGTTGTGCGAAGAAACCCTGTGGCCGATTGCCACCGGTTTTTTGGACCGGCTGGTGATCATGCACGGGCTGGAAACCTCGGACAATCCGGCGGCGGTGTTGGATGAGGCGCACCGCGTGCTTGGCCCCGGCGGGCGGGCGTTGTTTATCGTGCCAAACCGGGCGGGGCTGTGGGCGCGCCGCGATGGCACGCCGTTTGGGTTCGGGCGCCCTTATTCGGGTGGCCAGCTTGAGGCGCAGTTGAAAAAGCACGGCTTTACGCCAGAGCGCAGCATGACATCCCTGTTCGCGCCCCCCTCGGAAAGCCGGTTCTGGCTGGGCACGTCGAATTTCTGGGAAGGCTTTGGGCGCCGTTTGCCGTGGCTGGCGGGTGGTGTGTTGATGGTTGAGGCATCCAAACAGGTCTACGCCCCCACACGGGGTGGGCTGGCCGCAGCCGTGCGCCGCCCCTTGCGTGTGCTGGAAGGTGTGGGGGCCCCGGTGCCCGCGCCAAAAGGTGCGGCGCGGGGGTAGATTCGTCTACGTCTGCCTTGTCAGATTTGCCCTAAGCAAATCTGTCCGCGCCCGTACCGCCCCCAGGGGGCGGGCGCGACTGGTGTCGCACCCCAAGTGCCCCGTCGGTTCGGGCGCAGTCAGAATTGACGCCCGACATTTGCAAAGGAAAAAACAGAAGATTTCACACCTTGACTCGGGAACGTGCATGCCAGTGCGGTACGATTTGTCCTGCCCCACAAACCACCGCACACAAAGCTGTGAAAATCGGCGGCCTTCCCGGTTGCGGCATGGCAAAGCCTCTGCTAAAGACGCCCAAAATCAACGGATGCATGCCGCAGGTGTGCGCCACGAAAAGCCTTGGTGCTGCGGGGTTGTGCCGCTATCCGGGGCAAAAGTTGTGGAAGGGATGACGTGTCCGAACCAGCTGGAATATCCATGGGCATCGCCACGCGCTACGCGCAGGCCTTGTTCGAGATTGCCAAGGATGACAACGGCCTGACCGCCCTTGAAGCCGATACAAATGCGCTGGCCGCGGCCTTGGCCGACAGCCCCGAATTGGCGGCAATGATCGCTTCGCCGGTTGTGGCGCGCGAAGATCAGGCCAATGCGATGGCGGCCATTTCCAAGGCGATGAACCTGTCGCAGGTAATGGCCAACACGATTGCGCTGATGGCCGCAAAACGCCGGTTGTTCGTGTTGCCGCAACTGGTCATCGACCTGAAAGCGCGGATTGCCGTGGAAAAAGGCGAGGTAACCGCAGATGTGGTGTCGGCCACCAAGCTGACCGCGGCACAAGCCAACAAATTGGCCGCCACGCTGAAAGCCCGCGTTGGCAAAGACGTTATCTTGAACACATCCGTCGATGCTACGCTTATTGGCGGACTAATCGTAAAGCTGGGCTCTACCATGATCGACACGTCGGTCAAGGCGCGGTTGGCAGCACTTCAGAATGCAATGAAAGAGGTTGGGTGATGGGAATTCAGGCTGCTGAGATCTCTGCGATCCTTAAGGACCAGATCAAGAACTTTGGCAAAGAGGCCGAAGTGGCCGAAATTGGCCGCGTGTTGTCAGTGGGTGACGGGATTGCCCGCGTTCACGGGTTGGACAACGTGCAGGCCGGCGAAATGGTTGAATTCCCCGGTGGTATTCGCGGCATGGCGCTGAATCTTGAAGTTGATAACGTTGGTATCGTTATCTTCGGGTCGGATCAGGACATCAAAGAAGGTGACACCGTCAAGCGCACCAAATCCATCGTGGACGTGCCGGTTGGCAATGGCCTGTTGGGCCGCGTAGTAGACGGTCTTGGCAATCCGATTGATGGCAAAGGCCCGATCGTTTCCACCGAACGCCGACAAGCCGACGTAAAAGCCCCCGGTATCATCCCGCGCAAATCGGTGCATGAGCCTATGGCAACTGGCCTTAAGGCGATTGATGCGATGATCCCGGTTGGCCGTGGCCAGCGCGAATTGATCATTGGTGACCGGCAGACCGGCAAAACCGCCGTGGCCTTGGACACCATCCTGAACCAGAAAGCCTATAACGAGGCTGCGGGCGACGACGAATCCAAAAAGCTGTATTGCATCTATGTGGCGATTGGGCAGAAACGGTCAACCGTTGCCCAGTTGGTCAAAAAGCTGGAAGAAACCGGCGCTATTGCCTACACAATCGTGGTGGCGGCAACCGCGTCCGATCCGGCCCCGATGCAGTTTCTGGCCCCCTATGCCGCAACTTCAATGGCAGAATTTTTCCGCGACAACGGCCGCCATGCGCTGATCGTTTATGATGATCTTTCCAAGCAAGCTGTTGCCTACCGTCAAATGTCGCTGTTGCTGCGCCGCCCGCCGGGCCGTGAAGCCTATCCGGGCGACGTGTTCTATCTGCACAGCCGTTTGCTGGAACGTTCGTCCAAGCTGAACGAAGATTTTGGCTCTGGCTCGTTGACTGCATTGCCGGTTATCGAAACCCAAGGCGGTGATGTGTCGGCGTTTATCCCGACGAACGTGATCTCCATCACCGATGGCCAGATTTTCCTTGAAACCGAACTGTTCTATCAGGGCATTCGTCCTGCGGTGAACACCGGTTTGTCGGTGTCGCGCGTGGGGTCAAGTGCCCAGACAAACGCGATGAAATCAGTTGCCGGCAAGGTAAAGCTGGAACTGGCGCAATACCGCGAAATGGCGGCTTTTGCGCAGTTCGGGTCTGATCTTGACGCATCCACCCAGCAATTGCTGAACCGGGGCGCGCGCCTGACCGAATTGATGAAGCAAAATCAGTATTCGCCTTTGACCAATGCCGAAATTGTCTGCGTGATTTTCGCAGGCACCGCAGGCTATCTGGACAAGGTTGCGGTCAAGGATGTGGGCCGGTTTGAGACTGGCTTGCTCAAGCATCTGCGCACGACGGGCGCTGCGGTTCTGGCCGATATCACCAAGAACGACCGCAAAGTCGCGGGCGATCTGGAGAAATCCATCCGGGGCCAGTTGGACGCTTTCTCGAAAGACTTCGCCTAACGGCGGGGCAGGGAGATAAAGCATGCCCAGCCTTAAGGACCTTAAGAACCGGATCGCGAGTGTCAAAAACACCCGCAAGATCACGAAGGCCATGCAAATGGTGGCCGCGGCAAAACTGCGTCGCGCCCAAGAGGCTGCGGTGGCCGCACGCCCCTATGCCGAACGGATGAACGCGGTGATGGGTGGTTTGGCGGCCTCGGTCGGCAAATCTGCGTCGGCACCGCGATTGCTTGCGGGCACCGGCAATGACCGCGTGCAGTTGCTGGTGGTGATGACATCAGAACGCGGGCTGTGCGGTGGTTTCAATTCGACCATTGTGCGGATGGCGCGGGCCAAGGCCAATGCGCTGATCGGTGAAGGCAAAACGGTGAAAATCCTGACTGTCGGCAAAAAGGGGCGCGAACAGTTGCGCCGCGATTTTGGCGCGATGATGGTGGGCCATGTTGATCTGACGGACGTGAAACGTGTGGGCTACGTCAATGCGCAATCCATCGCGCGCGATGTGCTTGCGCGGTTTGAAGCAGGCGAATGCGATGTGGTCACGCTGTTTTACAACCGTTTCCAATCGGTGATCAGCCAGATCCCCACGGCTTTGCAAGTGATCCCGGCCAATTACGCGGCTGCCTCGGCATCCGAACTTTATGACTATGAACCCAGCGAAGAGGCCATCCTGGCCGACCTTTTGCCGCGCGGTGTGGCGACGCAGGTTTTCACGGCGTTGTTGGAAAATGGCGCATCCGAACAGGGTGCCCGGATGAGTGCGATGGACAACGCAACCCGCAACGCGGGCGAGATGATCACCAAACTGACCACCCAATACAACCGCTCGCGTCAGGCTGCGATCACCAAAGAGCTGATTGAAATCATTTCGGGCGCTGAGGCGCTCTGAGAAACCGGAGAGAAGACATGGCAAAAGCACCGAAGGTGGCCGCTGCTGCGGGCAAAGTTACGCAGATCATCGGCGCTGTGGTCGATGTGCAGTTCACAGGCGATCTGCCCGCGATCTTGAACGCGCTGCAAACTGATAACAACGGCCGCAAACTTATTTTGGAAGTGGCCCAGCATTTGGGCGAAAACACCGTGCGCACCATCGCAATGGACGCGACCGAAGGTCTGGTGCGCGGCGCACCGGTCACCGATCTGGGATCGCCCATTCAGGTGCCGGTTGGCGACGCCACTTTGGGCCGTATCCTGAACGTTATCGGCGAACCCGTTGACGAAAAAGGCCCGGTCAACGCGACCGAATACCGTTCCATCCACCGTCCGGCGCCTTCGTTTGCCGAGCAAGCCACGGAAAGCCAGATTTTGGTCACTGGTATCAAAGTGATCGACTTGTTGGCCCCCTATTCCAAAGGCGGCAAGATCGGGTTGTTCGGCGGTGCTGGCGTTGGCAAGACCGTTTTGATCATGGAACTGATCAACAACATCGCCAAAGTGCACTCGGGCTATTCGGTGTTCGCGGGCGTGGGTGAACGCACCCGTGAAGGCAACGACCTTTACCACGAAATGATCGAATCGGGTGTTATCAACATTGATGACATGACCAAATCCAAAGTGGCCCTTGTTTACGGCCAGATGAACGAACCACCGGGCGCGCGTCTGCGGGTGGCGCTGTCGGGTCTGACGATTGCAGAACAATTCCGCGATCAGTCGGGGACGGACGTTTTGTTCTTTGTGGACAACATCTTCCGCTTTACCCAAGCCGGGTCCGAAGTGTCGGCACTGCTCGGTCGTATCCCGTCTGCTGTGGGCTATCAGCCAACGCTCGCCACCGATATGGGCCTGTTGCAGGAGCGCATCACGTCAACCAAGGCGGGCTCGATCACGTCGGTGCAGGCCATCTATGTGCCCGCCGATGACTTGACTGACCCGGCCCCGGCCACGTCATTCGCCCACCTTGACGCCACAACCAACCTGTCGCGCGCCATTTCGGAACTGGGGATTTATCCCGCGGTGGACCCGCTGGACAGCACCTCGCGCCTGATGGACCCGCGGATTGTCGGCCAAGAACATTACGATGTCGCCCGCTCGGTGCAAACAGTTCTGCAGCGCTATAAATCCTTGCAGGACATCATTGCCATTCTGGGCATGGACGAACTGTCGGAAGAAGACAAACTGACCGTGGCCCGCGCGCGGAAAATTCAGCGCTTCCTTAGCCAACCCTTCGACGTGGCCAAGGTGTTCACCGGATCGGATGGCAAGCAGGTTCCGCTGGAAGAAACCATCAAGTCGTTCAAAGCCGTGGTTGCGGGCGAATACGATCATCTGCCAGAGGCGGCCTTCTATATGGTGGGCGGCATTCAGGAAGTGATCGAAAAAGCCCAGCGGCTTGCCGCGGCTGCGGCCTAAGGGGGCGTTATGGCAGGCACGTTTCAGTTTGATCTGGTCAGCCCGGAACGCCGCCTTGCGTCCGTTGCGGCAACCGAGGTTAACATTCCGGGTGCTGACGGTGACATGACGGCGATGGCGGGGCATGCCCCCACCATCACCACCCTGCGCCCCGGGGTGTTGCGCGCGCATGGCCAGGGTGGTGTCAAAGCCTATATCGTCACCGGCGGTTTTGCCGAAATCACGGCGACCGGCGTGTCGGTTCTGGCCGAACGCGCGGTGCCCTTGGACGAGATCACCCCGGCCATCATGGATGCGCTGATTGCCGATGCCTCCGAAGCGACAGCCGTGGCAGTTGACAAAGACGCCGCCGACAAAGCGATGGCTGATTTGTTGGCAATGCGGGCCGCTGCCGGGCACTAATTTTGCTGAATTGGCGGCAAAAGCCTCGGACCTCCGGGGCTTTTGCATTTTTAGATCTTTTATTGCTGTAGTTTATTTATAGTCTGGCAGCGGGCAAGGATGTTTATGAAGCGTATTTCGTCGTCATCAGTTGGCATTGAACAGGGCAGCCGCGTGCTGTTTTCTGACTTTGCCGATGGCGGGGTGATGTGGACCGGGCAGGGCGATCGTGAAAGCCGCCATCTGATCAAGTTCAAAGAGGTGTTTGCCGAACCGCCATCGGTGATGGTGTCGATCAGTATGTGGGACACTGACCACAAACATAACGCCCGCGCCGACATAACGGCGGAAAACATTACCGTCAAAGGGTTTCATCTGGTGTTTCGCACCTGGGGTGATACCCGCGTCGCGCGTGTGCGGGCCGATTGGCTGGCGATGGGCGCGGTCAAAAGCGATGATGACTGGGATGTGGCCTGACGGCAGGGCGCAATTTTAACCGCTGGTGCGGGTTGTAGATACCGGAGCCTCCGGCGGGGATATTTGAGAACAGAAAAATTGCCAGCACAGAGCTGTTTGTCTTGGTGGCTTCCACCAACCATGGGCCGCCTAGGGCCGCTGATACATGCCCTCATAAATCGGCACCAAAGTATCGGTTTCAAACAGCGATGAAACCGACGTCCCATTCCAGATATTTAAAATCGCCTGAGCAAACATCGGGGCAGTTGGCACGATACGGATGTTCTTGCAGGCCTTGACCGCGTCGGATGGTTCAATCGAATCCGTGATCACCAAGGATTTCATCACCGAATTGCTGACCCGTTCCACCGCAGGCCCCGACAAAACGCCGTGGGTGATATAGGAATGTACTTCGGTCGCGCCATTTTGCATCAGCACTTCGGCAGCCTTGCACAGCGTGCCTGCCGTGTCGCAAATGTCATCGACGATGATGCATTTTTTGCCAGCCACATTGCCGATCACCGTCATTTCGGCAATCTCGCCCGCCTTTTCGCGGCGTTTGTCCACAATCGACAGCGGCGCGTTGATGCGCTTGGCCAGTTCCCGCGCGCGCGCCACCCCGCCCACATCGGGCGAGACCACCATCATATCTTCCATCTGGCCTTTGAAATGATGTTCAATATCCAGCGCAAACACCGGCGAGGCATAAAGGTTATCCACCGGAATATCGAAAAATCCCTGAATTTGCGCGGCATGCAGATCAAGCGTCAGCACGCGGTCAATCCCGGCTTGGGTGATCAGATTTGCCACCAGCTTGGCCGAAATGGGCGTGCGGGCCTTGGCGCGGCGGTCTTGGCGGGCATAACCGAAATAAGGGATCACCGCCGTGATCCGATCGGCGCTTGACCGGCGCAGCGCATCGGTCATGATCAAAAGCTCCATCAGGTTGTCATTGGCCGGGTTCGATGTGGGCTGGATGATATACATATCCTCGCCGCGCACATTTTCGTAAACCTCGACGAATATTTCCTGATCGTTGAACCGTTCCACCCGCGCATCGACCAGATTAACCGACACGCCGCGATGCATCGACATCCGCCGGGCGATAGATTTGGCAAGGCTGATATTGGCGCTGCCGGAAATCAGTTTCGGTTCGGTCATCGCGGGCATGTAGCCTCCTTGGCAGGCAGGGGTGACGGGCGTTGACACCGCTTATCACCCGGCTAGGGTCTTGCAAACCATCGAGGCAGGCGGGGCAGGCAAAATGCTGGTGATAGATTACTTTTTTGCGGCAATATCGCCGTTTGTGTATCTGGCCGGGGATCGGCTGGAACAGATCGCGGCCCGGCATGGGGCGGGTGTGCGCTATATTCCGATCAATGCGCCGGCGTTGTTCCCGCGCATGGGTGGGCAGATTTTGGCAGAGCGGCACGAAAGCCGCAAAATCTACCGCCTTCAGGACATGCGGCGCACGGCATTGCGACTGGGTGTAAAACTTGATCCGCAACCGGCGTATTTTCCGGTGAATCCGGCACCGGCGTCTTATGCGATTATCGCCGCCGCCCACGCTGGTGGCGGTGATCTGGCGGGTTTGGTGCAGGCGTTTCCCCGCGCGGTCTGGTGCGAGGGACGCGATATTTCTGATGACGGCGTGGTGCAAGATATTCTTGTCACCTATGGGTTTGACCCAAAAATCGCCGACCGTGGCATGATGAGGGCCGCCGACACCTATACCGCCAATCTGGAAGAAGCGGTCCAGCGCGGCGTGTTTGGCGTGCCGTTCTACATAGTGGGTGATGAGCGGTTTTTCGGCCAGGACCGGCTGGACGATCTGGATTTCTTTTTGGCCGGAAAACGGTAAATGCCCGAGGATTTGCACGAAGGGCCAGTGCCGCCGTTTCGCACATGGACCGTTGGCGGCGCGCGGCCGGTGTTGGCGCTGCATTGCTCGTTGGCGCATTCGGGGGCTTGGGCGGGTCTGGCCCAGCGGCTTTCGGGCGTGACCGTCACTGCGCCCGATCAGATCGGCCATGGCCGGGGGCGCGATTGGGATGGCGTGGCGGATTTGCACGGTGATGTCACGCGCGACAGCATCGCGGTGGCCGAGGCTTTGGCAAATGGCGCGCCGATTGATCTGATTGGTCATTCTTTTGGCGGCACCGTGGCTTTGCGTGTGGCACTCGAGCGTCCTGATCTGGTGCGCAGCCTGACTTTGGTTGAACCGGTGATTTTTGCCGCTGCCAAGTCGGCGGAGGATCCGGCCTATGGCCCGTTTCGTGCCCATCATCTGGAATTTGCCGATTTGGTGCGTCGTAACATGCGCCCTCAGGCCGCCGCGATGTTTCATGGCATCTGGGGCACCGGCGATGCATTTGCAGATTTGCCAGCCAAAACCCAAAGCTATATGATTGATCGCATTCATCTTATTGTGGCGCAAAACCCGGTGCTGCTCGATGATGCGGCGGGGTTATTGCGCTATATGGGGTTGGAATCTTTGGGGATTCCCACAGTGCTGATTGACGGCGCGCTTAGCCCTTTGATCATCAACGCCGTGCAGTCTGAATTGATGCGACGGTTGCCGATGGCCAGCCGCCTGACCGTGCCGGGGGCGGGCCATATGGTATCCATCACCCATGTCGACATTGTGGCCAAGGCCGTGCAGGCACATTTGGACCGCTGTTAGGCAGGCATCGCGGCCAAAAATTCATCGACATTTTCGGGTGTGGTTGACCACGAGGTGACCAACCGCGCAGCCTCGCGGCCGGCTGGCGCGCCAATCGGATAAAATGCCGCCCCTTTGGCTTGCAACTGCGTATGGGTGCCCGGGGCCCATTCGGGAAACATCATATTGGCTGCCACCGGGTGCTGCATCTGCACGCCGTCGACGCCAAGCAACCCGCTGGCCAGCCGTGCGCCCATCGCATTGGCCTGCCGCGCCAGCCGCAGCCACAGATCATCGGTCAGATAGGCATGCATCTGGGCCGACAAATACCGGTGCTTGGAAAACAAATGCCCGCCGCGTTTGCGTCGCAACTCAAACTCCCACGCTTTGGCGGGATCGAAGATAACCACCGCTTCCACGCCAAGACAGCCGTTTTTTGTGCCGCCAAACGACACAACATCAATGCCCGCCGCCCAAGTCATATCGGCGGCGCTGGCATTGGTGGCGCACAGCGCGTTGGTGAACCGCGCGCCATCCAGATGGCAGGGCAGACCGTAAGATCTGGCAACAGCGGTCAGGGCGGCCACTTCGGACGGGGTATAAACCGTGCCAGCTTCGGTAACATTGGTGATCGACACAATGCTGCGCTGCACGCCGTGGACGCCGCCTTGTCCAACGCGATCAATGGCTTGGGTCAAAGTAACGGGCGTCATCTTGCCATGTGCGCCCGCCACGGCGATGATCTTTGCGCCGCCTGCGTAAAACTCTGGTGCGCCGCATTCATCCACCGCGATATGGGCGTCCTGATGGGCAAAAACCGCGCCCCAAGGCGGGCAATACAGCGACAACGCCAGCGCATTCGCCGCCGTTCCGGTGGCCACCAGATACACAGCCGCTTCGGGGGCCTGAAAAATATGGCGGACCTGCGCTTGCACCGCTGTCATCAGATCATCGCTGCCATAACTGCGGGTAAACCCGTCATTCGCCGATGCAATGGCAGCCATAATTTCGGGCGCGGCCCCCGAGGCGTTGTCAGAGGTGAAAAACACTTACGGCGTCTCCTCGATCACAAAATCATCCCAATCGTCTTCGTCAACCGACAGTTCCGACACCGTCCAGCCGCGCACAGAATGGCCGGATGTGTGGGTGCTGTCGGGATCACCTGTGCGCAACGGATGCCAGTCCGGCAAGGTTTTTCCCTGATATAACAAACGATAAGCGCAAGTGCCGGGCAACCAATAGGCAACCTTGGCCAATGTCTTGGGCGATAGGCGTACGCATTCTGGCACGTATTGGTGGCGGTTGGCATAGTTGCTGCATTGGCAGCTATCGCCGTTCAAAAGCCTGCAGGCGACGCGGGTGTATTCCACCTCGCCGGTGTCTTCGTATTCGATCTTGTTCAAACAGCATTTGCCGCAGCCATCGCACAAGGCTTCCCATTCCGGCGCGGTCATTTTGCGCAAGGGCACGGTTTCCCAGAATTTATCCCGCAGCGCGGTCATAGCGCCGCCAGAATGTTGCGGCTGCGGGCGACGTCGGCGGCCATTTGATCCAGAAGGGCTGGCAAACCGTCAAATTTCAGCTCGGGGCGCAGATAGTCGATCAGGGCAACAGACACCTGCTGTCCGTATAGATCAGCTTTGAAATCAAGCAGATAGGTTTCCAGATTGGGGGTGTTCACACCAAACATCGGGCGCACCCCCAGGCTGGCGGCACCCAGATAAGACCCGGTTTGCGGGCCGGTCAACACATCCACTTTCACCGCATAGACGCCAAATTTTGGCAAATGCAATCCGGCGACCGACATGTTCGCGGTCGGATAGCCCAATTCGCGGCCGCGTTTTTCGCCGTGAATAACCTCACCCTCGATGCGGTGCCAATGGCCCAGCATCGCGGCGGCGGTGCGGGGGTGGCCGTTGGTCAGGGCCGCGCGAATGGCGGTGGACGAAATTTCGACATCGTCCGACTTGATCAGATCGGCGATGGTCACAGCGATGCCGCGGCTTTCGCCCAATCGTTTCAGATCCCCTGCGCGCCCCGCCCGCGCCTTGCCAAAACAAAAATCGGCACCGACCACCACATGCGCCACACTCAGGCCATCGTGCAGAACGGTGTGCACAAATTGTTCCGGCGACAGGGCGGCAAGGGTGGCATCAAACGGCAGTTCAAACAGATGCTGCACCCCCAGTTTTGCCAGCCGGTTGGCGCGGGCACGCGCGTTCATCAGGCGAAACGGCGCGCTGGCGGGGGCGAAAAATTCACGTGGATGCGGCTCGAACGTCACGATTCCCAGCGGTGCGGGGTGCTCCGCGCCGAAACCGCGGGCCAGATTGATCACCGCTTGGTGGCCGATATGCAGGCCATCAAAGTTGCCCATCGCCACAGACGCACCGCGCGCGCTTTGATCAACCCCTTGCCAATGCTGGAAAATCTGCATGCTACCCCGGTGCGGGGCGTGCATCGCCCCTAGTCAAACTTGCGGCTTGGCGCCAGAACCAACGCTTCGCCTTTCAACACCACGGTATCGCCGACGGCGCAATGGGTTTCAAGGGTTACCCGCCGACGAGAATGGTCAATCGCGGTGACGGTCACATGGGCGTGGACCAGATCCCCGGGGCGCACGGGGGCCATGAATTTCAGCGACTGGCCCAGATAAACCGTGCCATGCCCGGGCAATTGTTCGCCGATGACCGCCGAAATAAGGCTGGCGGTCAGCATGCCATGCGCGATCCGGCCCTGAAAGATGGTGTCCTGCGCATAGGATTCGTCCAGATGCACCGGGTTGTGGTCGGTGGAAACTTCGGCAAAAAGTGAGATATCCCGGTCGCTTACCACTTTTTGCAAGGTGCGCGTCATGCCGATTTCAAGATCTTCGATGCAAATGGTGCCGCGAGGTTGGTTGTCGGTCACGGCGCGATTCCCTGATTTTCTGAGGTCACGCTAATGGATGCCGCAATGCAGCGCAACATGGGTGCGCATGAATTGTGCGGGTGTATGCACTTTTGCGCAACTATATTGCGATGCCTATCGCAAGTGGCCTATCGCAAAACTGGGTGACAGCCGTTGGGCGTCAAGCCAGTTTTCCAGCAAGCCTTTGATCGGATTGTTGGAATCGTCGCCAAATTCGGTCGCGGCAATCCCACCGGTGACAAACAGCGCGTCGATGCCTTCGGACATTGCGCCTTGCACATCAGTGTTGATGCCATCGCCAATTGCCAACATCTGCAGATCATCGCGGCCCATTGCGGCCAGACGGCGGCGAGCAAGATCATAGATCGGCGGATGCGGCTTGCCGAAATACAGCGCCGTGCCACCCAGTTTTTCATACGCCTGCGCCAAGGCCCCCGCGCAATACAGCCGCTGATGGCCCATATCGACGATCACGTCAGGATTGGCGCAAAGCATTGGCAAATCCAGATTTTTTCCCAACATCAGGCGGGTATGATAGTCGTCCAGGGTTTCGGTCAGATCATCAAACAGCCCGGTGCAAACGATGCCGCTGGCGTCTTTTAGCGCCACCCGTTCGATTTTGGGCTGGGTAGCGGCAAAGGCCTGCAGATCGTCGGAGAATTCGGTGAAAAACCCCTCATCCTTGGGCGCGCCGATGTGATGCACCGCTGTGCCAACCGCACCTGACAACATGGCATACTGGGCCGCATCGCCCGACGTCACCACCAAATCCCAAGCATCACGCGGCACGGACATGGCATCCAACTGTCTGATAACACTGGCGTTCGGGCGCGGAGCATTGGTCAGCAAAACCACCGTGCCGCCGCGCGCGCGAAAAGATTGCAAGGCGGCGACGGCGGCGGGATAAGGGGTTTTGCCATTGTGCAAACAGCCCCATAAATCGCACAGCACTGCGTCATAGCGGCCCGAGATTTCGGCAAAACTGGTGATGATTTCAGTCATATCTGGCCCCATTCCGTGCAAAACGGGGTGCGACAAACCTGCTACAAACCGTCTTTTATCCGTCTACACATTTATCTTGTGGGCCGCGATGCGAAAAGCGGCCCCGGAAGGGGGGTTCCCCCTTCCATGTGGCATTTGATTACAGCTTCAACGCCGGGATAATCTGCTTTTTGCGGCTCATCACGCCGGGCAGCACGACGGTATCGCCCAAGACTTTGACGCCGAACGACGCTTCGGCCATCCGGGCGACCAGATCATTGGGCACCAGCAAGGTGGCTTCTTCGCGCAGAATATCAACGATGAACAACAAAACCTGATCGGCCCCATCGGCGGCGGCGACGCCGGGCATCGCGGCCATCAGCGCGTCTTTGCGGTCCAAAAGCACACGCGGTGCGGTGGTTTCCAGCACCGAGACGCGCAACTCTTTGCCCGCAACGGTGTATTCCTTGCTGTCCATCCGCAACAACTCGGCGTCCGAAAAAGCGGCCACATCGGATTTGGCGGCAAACATCTCGGCGGCAAAGGCGGGGATCGACACGCCAAGGCTTGCGGCCAGCGACTCGGCAACCGCGCGGTCATGCGGCGTGGTGGTCGGGCTGCGAAATTCCAGAGTGTCCGACAAAATGCACGACAGCATTGCGCCCTGAATGGCCAATGGCGCGCGGGCCAGATCGGCACCGATGATATCGTGCATCACCGTGGCGGTGCAGGCCAAAGGGCGGATCACCACGTCAATCGGGGTCTTGGTTTTCAAACCACCCACCAGCATGTGGTGATCAATGATTGCCACCACATTGGCATCGTTGATTGACGGCGGCAGTTCGGCCGGGTTGTTGGTGTCGACGATGACCACGGTATCGGCGGCGGTCACATCGGCGATGATTGGTGGTTTGGCAAAGCCCCAATGCTTCAACAAAAACGCGGCTTCGGTGTTCGGCTCTCCCAGCAGGCGGGCGGCGGCGGGGGTGCCGCGGATGTCTGTCAGATACCAAGCCCAGATAATCGCCGACAAAGTGGCGTCGGTGTCGGGGGATTTGTGGCCAAAAACAAGGATGGTCATGGGATGCGCCTGTGCAAGGGGTGTTTGGCGCGGTGTATAGGGCGGGGGCGGAGGATTGTCACGCCATGCGCTGCGGTCGGGGGATACATGCTGCGTTGCAGCAACAGATTATGAATAGGGCGCGGGGGCTTTGGGCAGGGTAGGCCATTGCACGGGGTCATGGCCATAGATCAGCTGCGCGCTGTGTTCGGCTTGCAACGCAAACAGCCGGGCGGCAGAGCGTGCGGCGGTGGCGGGATCGTCGGCGTCGGGAAAGCCTTCGGCGGGTTCGGATTGGCGGTTGATGGCATCGGCGGCGATCATCACCGCCCCGCCGGGCAAGGTGACCAGCAAGGATAAATGGCCCGGCGTATGGCCCGGCGTGGGAAGGACGCGCAACCCGTTGCACAGATCGGTTTGGGTGGTGATCAAAACATAGGGCGCATCGGGCCAGTCGATGGGCCGCACATCGCCCCAATACACCGGGCGGGTCAAGCTGCGTTCGGCTTCGGTCAGGATGATGGGGCAACGAAACAGCGGCAGGGACCCGACATGGTCGATATGGCCATGGGTCAGAATCAGATGGGTGATATCGGCAGGCACAAGGCCCAGCAGCGCCAACTGACCCGCCGCGGTCTGGCGGGCGCTATAGCCGGTCAGGCGGCCAAAGCCCGACAGGCCATCGCGCGCGTCAGTGGCGGTGTAGTCGCTGGCATAGGCCGGATCAAAGCCGGTATCGACCAGAATGCGCGCGCCGTGATCGGTTTCAAGAAGATAGCCGGGAATGCCGATCCTGCGTTTGCCGGGGCCCACGTCGAACGTGCCAAAATCAAGGATGTAAAGCCGGGTGACGGTATGGGCAGACAAGGTCATTCCAGTGGCAGCCGTTCAATTTTATAGCCGCGGTTGGCCAACAAGTTCAGCACACCTTCACCCCCTGACAAATGCAGCGCGCCAAAGGCCACCAGAACCGGGCCTTTGGTGGCGGCGGATTCTATCACCGGGATCCACGACCGATTGCGGGCTTTCATCAAGGATTCTTCCATCGTCGCAAAGTCCTGATCAACCTTTTCCGGTGAATATCCCGGCAGCTTCAACGTCAGATCGCGGGTGAATTCCCAGATCAGCCGGCCTTCCTCGGCAAAATACACATCCGCCAATGTGATCGACAGATCGGTGGATTTATCTTCCAGCGCCAACGTTGAGGTGATCATCGCCAACTGGTCCGCCTGCGACATTCCGTCAAAAATGCCAAATATGGTGTCATAAGGTTCCAACGCCTGCACGGTCAGGCCCTGGGCGGTGGCGGCGTCAATCAACAACCCGTCAAGGCCTTTGGCGGTGGCGGCTTGTTCGATGTCGCAAGGCGGGATGCTAAGCATCATCGACAAATACCACGGGCGGAATTTGGCGGCCATGAACGATGGAATGCCGCGGTCTGACAGGGCAGCGGAC
>JANPLZ010000019.1:0-5128 GCA_031422555.1 Cypionkella sp.
GATTTGCAAGACCGGCGCGGTTCGGATGGCATTGCGCGCTGTGCGTTGGTGCTGGACGCCGCCGTGATCCGGGTCGAAGCCGCCGCGCGCCGCCCGTTTCAGGGCTGGCGTTACCTGACAGGCGATGAGGCCCCGCGCGATCTGCCCAAGGGCCGCAAGATGGACGATTCCCTGCCGCCCGCACTGGCGCAGGCTTTGGCGGAAATCGGGTTGTATTAGACGGCGATGGGAAACCTGCACTTGTGTTTTTCCCACGTCTGTCGGGGGTTTCACACCCCCGCACCCCCGTGGGATATTTGGCAACAGATGAAAGGCAATTTTAAGTAAATTTGTTGTGGTATTTACCGCAATCTCTGTTCCGGGACGGCAGGTTTTTGGGCCTTCGCCGGCATTTTAGAATCCCTGCGGATTGCCGGCAATCAGTTGGCCTGTGCCTTCCTCACCGCCGGGGCCAACCCAAGTGACCTGCGCCCCCGCAATCCGCACGCCCCAGCATTGCGCTGGATCTTCGCCATAGGCAAAACACATCTGATCGCCCGAAACCGACCAGCGCCCGGCATAATCTGCGCCTTTGATCGTGCCATCAGCTGCGTAAAATTCCGTATACGCGCCAGAGGCTTGCATACTGCCCTGCACGGTATTGCCGGAAATCGCCGCTTTGATCGCAGCGCCGTCGGCAAGGTCTTGCGCCTGCATGGGTTGCGCCAGCAGCGACTGGGCAAGCAAGGCGAAAAGCAGGGTCAGGTGGCGCATTTTTATCCCCTTGTATCCGGTGGGATCAAAATATCTGTCCACCCAGCTTCGTCAAGTAGGGTAAAGCCCACCTGGCATTGCGATGTTCAGAGCCGCCAAAAGGGCTTTTAGCGGCGTTTGCGCGGCGGACCAATCGGCGCTGCGGGCGGCATAAAGTGTGGCCTGACTTTGGTGAATCGGCGGATCTGACAAGATTTTCAGGTGATTGGCGCGCAGCGTCTCGCCCGTGCTGGTGATATCGGCGATGGCTTCGGCGGTCAGGTTTTTCACCGTGCCTTCGGTGGCGCCCTGACTGTCAACCAATTGGTAATCGGCCACGCCATTGGCGGTCAGATAGTCGCGCACCAGCCGGTGATATTTGGTGGCGATGCGCAAACGGTAGCCGTGGCTGGCACGAAACGCCGAGGCCGTGGCATCCAGATCATCCAGCGTATCGACGTCGATCCATACGGCGGGCACGGCGATGATCAGATCGGCGTGGCCAAACCCCAAGGTCGCCAGATCGGCCACTTGTGTTTGCCAATCCGCCAGTTTGTCACGCAGCAAATCCGATCCGGTGACGCCCAGATGTATCCGCCCCGCCGCCAGTTCGCGCGGCACTTCGCCTGCCGCCAGCAGCACCAGTTCGACCCCGGCGATGCCATCCACTGCACCTGCGTATTCGCGGTCGGCCCCGGATTGGCGCATGGTGATGCCGCGACGGCCAAACCAGTCAAAGGTTTGCTCCATCAGGCGGCCTTTGGACGGCACTCCGATTTTCAACATGGGCTTGCGGCCTTTAACTGGGCCACCAGATTGGGCCGGATGATACCGCCGACAGCCGGGATCGAGCGCCCCTGCCCCAGCACGGCTGTCAAGGCATCATACCGACCACCAGAGGCGACGGCAGGCATATCGGCGCTGGCGTGAAAGCTAAAGACAAAGCCGTCATAATATTCCATCTGGCTGCGGCCATGGCTGGCCTCAAACGGCAGGGTTTGCACGGGGATACCGCGGGCCTGCAGCGCGTCCAGCCGGGCGGCAAAGCGGTCAACCGCGGGTTCAATGGCGGGCAACATCGGTGTGATGCCGCGCAAATGCGCAAGGGCTGCCTGCGCCGGGGCTTGCAGGGTCAGCAGATCATAGAGCAGCGCCGCCTCGGGGGCCGCAATGGGTGCGGCTTTGGCATCCATCAGCAAGGCATTGGCGCGCGCGGCAATGTCGTCCGCGCTGCGCAAACCGATGAACGTGCCCGCTTGTTCGATCAGATCGGCAGGCGCGCCGGTGGCGAGTTTTTCCAACAGTTGCGCGCGGGCCACGGGCACCGCCGCACGACCGGCAAAGCGGTCCAGCAGGGCGCGAAACCGCTTTGGCCGCCAGATGTGGCGCAAGAGCGCAGCACGGCGGTGCGGCGTGGTGTTCAACCCCTGCACAGCCGCCATCAGAATGCCGATATCGCCGGTGGTGGCCCGCAAATTCAGCGGGGCCAGCAGGGTTGCAAACAGCGCAAACACCTCGGCATCGGCGGATTGCGGGGCTTCGCGGTCAAACAGTTCGAACCCCACCTGCAGATATTCGGACGCACGGGTGTTCAGATGGTCTTGTTTGCGAAACACCTCGCCCAGATAGCAATACCTTGCGGGGTCGGCACCGTTTTGCATATGCGCCTGCACTACGGGCACAGTGAAATCGGGGCGCAGCATCATTTCGCCGCGCAACGGGTCAGTGGTGGTGTAGGCGCGCGCGCGAATGTCTTCGCCGTAAAGGTCCAGCAAGGTTTCGGCGGGCAACAAAAGGTCTGCGTCCACCGGGATGGCACCCGCAGTTTGGAAGGCTGCAAACAGCGCTTCGGCTTCGGCCCTTATGGCGGCTTTGGGGGTCATTGGCCCAGCATTTTGCGCACGCCCGCCACCAGATCGGCGCGGGGAATTTCAACCTGAGCCGGGCGGTCTTTCCATTCTTCCAGCGTCGCGTTTTGCGCGATTTGCGCGCCAAGGATCAGGTCTTTCAGGATGACCGTATGATTGGCAAGTTCAACGCCACCTTGGATGATCGCGATGGGTGCGTTGCGTTTATCGGCGTATTTCATCTGGTTGCCAAAGCTCTTCGGATTGCCAAGATAAACCTCGGCGCGGATGCCAGCGCGGCGCAAATCGGCCACCATGCCCATGTAATCGGCCATGCGGTTGCGGTCCATTACGGTGACAACCACCGGGCCCGCGGCTTCGGCAGCCCCCAAACCTTTGGCGGCAAGGGCTGCAAGCAAGCGGTCCACGCCGATGGAAACCCCAGTGGCAGGCACCGATTGCCCGGTAAAGCGTTTGACCAGATCGTCATAGCGGCCACCGCCAGCGACGGAGCCAAATTGGCGCTTGCGGCCCTTTTCGTCGAGGATCTCGAAGGTCAGTTCGGCCTCATAGACCGGGCCGGTGTAGTAGCCAAGGCCACGCACGACGGAAGGGTCGATGACAATGCGGTCGGGGCCGTAGCCTTGGGTGGCGCAAAGTGCTGCGATGGATTCCAGTTCCGCCACGCCTTCAAGGCCGATGGATGACGTCCCCACTGCATCGCGCAGATTTTTCAGTGTTGCAGCAGCATCCCCTGCCTTAGCTGTCAAAAAGGCGATGACTGTATCGGCCTGATTGTTGTCGAGCCCTATGCCGTCAATGAACGCTCCAGAGGCATCCAATCTGCCTTTCGTGAGTAGATCACGAACCCCTGATGCGCCAACCTTGTCGAACTTATCTATTGTCCGAAGCACATCACCGGCTTTCTTGTCGAATTGCGCGGCTTCAGTATTAACTATCAAAATGTCCCCTGCAGGGCGGGAAAATTCAATTAATCCAATTGAAATTAAAACGCCGGTCAAAACCTTACGGTTATTCACCTTGATCACATACTCGCCGCGCTTGATCCCCACGGCTTCCAAAGCATCGGCCAGCATCATGCAAATCTCGGCATCTGCCGCCACCGATGCCGACCCCACCGTATCCGCATCGCATTGATAAAACTGCCGGAACCGCCCCGGACCCGGCTTTTCGTTACGCCAGACCGGACCCATAGCATAGCGCCGATAAGGCGATGGCAAGATATCGCGGTATTGGGCGGCCACACGCGCCAACGGGGCCGTCAGATCGTATCGCAGCGCCAGCCAATCGGCATCTTCCTTCCACGCGAACACACCTTCGTTCGGGCGGTCCACATCCGGCAGGAATTTGCCCAGCGATTCAACGGTTTCCACTGCCGAGGTTTCCAACGGATCAAAGCCATAGCGGTGATACACTTCCGCAATTTTATCCAGCATCTCGCGGCGCGCGACAACCTCTGCGCCCATGTAATCGCGAAAGCCTTTGGGGGTTTCGGCGCGCGGGCGGCGGGGGGATTTATCTGATGCCATCACGGGGGACCCTTCGCTTTTGGTCGCAGTCGGTATACCAAAGGCCCCTGTAACGGATGGGCGGCGGGGCGGCAAGCGCGCCTGCACAACAGGGGGTAGTATGGACCGGATCGACGCGCTGGAAGAACAAATCGCCCATCTGACCCGCACGGTCGAGGATTTGTCGGATGTGGCAGCAAGGCAAGGGCGCGAATTGGACCGGATTTTGCGGCTGACGCAACTGCTGGCCGAACGCGAAGCCGGGCGTGAGGCGGACGGTGCGGGCATACCCCTTGCCGATCAAAAGCCGCCGCATTGGTAGGATGGGGCGAAAATTTTTAGATAAAAATTTTGCTGCCCAACCGTCAGACCTCTTCCACCAGAACAACGCCTTGGATGGCTTTGATCGCGCCCTTAATCTGGGCGGTGACCGGATAGGATTTGGGCAGCGTCAGATCAATCTCGCGGCCCTGTTCATCGGCGACACACAGGGTGATCTGCGCCGTTGTGCGCCCGGTGACCCGGTCCAGCAACGCGGCAATCGACGGCACGGCGGCCGCCGCATTCAGATGTATGCGCAGATCCGACGCCCCCGCCTGATCGGCCACCGCATCAATCGGTTGCACCGCATTTGCCAGCAGTTTCAGCGTATCGCCTTCCAGTTCCGCCTTGACAGTCAGCACCACGCGCATGCCCGGCTCCAGCAGATCGCGCGCGGCCTCCAGCGTGTCGGAAAACACCGTCACCTCATAAAGGCCGGTTGGATCAGACAGTTGCACAAAGGCAAAGCGGTTGCCTTTGGCAGATTTGCGTTCCTGCTTTGACGCCACCGCCCCCGCCAGTTTGGCAATCAACGGGCCGCGCGCCGCCAAAGCGGTCACTTCGGTCAGGGTTTTCACATCACGCCGTTTCAGCGGCCCCATGTAATCATCCAGCGGATGGCCCGACAGATAAAACCCGACTGCCTGATGTTCTTGGGTCAACCGCTCTATCGGCAGCCAGTCATCGCGAAACGGCAGC
>JANPLZ010000020.1:0-37595 GCA_031422555.1 Cypionkella sp.
ACGCAGATGACCTATGGGTTGTCACGCGATGATGCCGGGCGGTTCATGAACACCTATGTGCAGCAAGGCGTCTTCCCCGAAGATCCGTTCCATATTCTTGACGTCGATGGCGTCGGAGAGTTGTTGCACATCGGTGCAGAACGTGGCCGCGCCACCCGCGCCGATCTGACCTTGTCGATATGTGGTGAACACGGCGGTAACCCCGAATCAATCGACTTTTGCCGCAAAGCCGGGTTCGATTATGTATCATGTTCGCCTTATCGGGTGCCTTTGGCGCGGCTTGCGGCGGCACATCTGGCTTTGGCAGATCGTGTGGATAATCCCGAAAACATCGCAAAATCATGATTTTGCAAGGTGTATTGCATGTGAATTGTTAAACAATCGGGCGGAATTCCGCCCATATGTTCGAAAATTGCGTGGTATTTTTGCCACTTGGGTGGCCAGCGCCGGATTCAGCCGTTACGCCAAATGCTCGCCGTAAGGTCTGCCCTTGCGGTGCTGCCAGATTGCGACTGACACCACACCGGGGCGAGCAGAAAATGCGCATACATACCGTTTGGATCTCCGCTATAGCGGCGCTGTTCACTGTTGTCGGACCGGCATTTGCGGAGGTGTCGGTCAGCCGTGCCACCGATCCGACGCTTTTGCTTGGCACGCAGTTTGCCTCGCTGCTTGGGGCCGAACACAAGACCGTCATCGGCATATCAAATGCCAAACGCACGGCGATGGCCGTGGGGCCAAAAGTGGTGGCAAAGCCTGTGGTTGCCGCCGTCAAGGTCAAACCCACCCCGGCAGATACCGCGGCCACGCCCGCCGGCAGCGCCGATCCGGTAAAAGCCGTTTTGATCGAATACAGCGCCGAATGGCTGTATGCCCAAGCCGCGCCGACCGGCGATGCGCAATGGGAATGCTTGAAAACCGCGCTGTATTTCGAGGCCCGCGGCGAAAGCCTGAAGGGCCAGTTCGCCGTGGCCGAAGTTATTCTGAACCGCGTCGACAGCGCGGCTTACCCCAACAGTGTGTGCGGCGTGGTTGGTCAGGGCGGCCGGGGATCGTGCCAGTTTTCCTACGCCTGTGACGGGCAGGGCGAGGCGATGCATGAACGCGGCGCCGCCGATCTGGCGGGTCGCATTGCGCGGGTGATGCTGGACGGCGCACCGCGCGGCTTGACCAGTGGGGCCACCTATTTCCATTCCCGCGCGGTGCGTCCGTCCTGGGCCAATAAGTTTCCCCGCACCGCCTCTATCGGGGCGCATCTGTTTTACCGCCAGCCTTGACAGCCTGAGACCCCGAACGTCGCCTATCTTGCGCGCGGGGTCGCGTTCGGGCATGGCATGGGCGCGGGCAGGACTTAGCCTGCCCTTGGGATGTCCCCGCGCATGAGCCGCCTATGACCAGCGATATCAACCTTGCTTTTGCCCATCCCGAAGAGCGCGCGCTTGCCTCGTCGGCGGCCGATCCGCGCGACCGCATATCCTTGCGCGATCATATCGTCGCCGTTGACATCGGGGCCTTTCAACAAGAGCGCGGCCACACCCAGCGGGTGATGTTCAACGTGGTCGTCGAAGTGCGCCCGGCCCAACAACCGCTGAATGATGACGTCGATCTGATCTTGTCCTATGATCGGCTGACCTGGGCGATTGCCACCGAATTGGCCGCCGAACGGCTGAACCTGTTGGAAACGCTGGCCGAACGGGTGGCGGAACGCATTTTGGCCGAACCTGCGGCGATGCGGGTGTTTGTGCGGATCGAAAAGCTGGATGTCGGCCCCTACAAGCTGGGTGTTGAAATCGTGCGCAGCCGGGCCGAAGCGGCGGTGCAGACGGTTGGTCACGATGGGCAGCAGGCCGCGGTGCAGCCTTTGGTGGCGTTTTTGGACAATGCCTCGATCGCGTCGGCTGATTTGCCTGCACTGCTGGACGGATTGCAAAGCGAGGGTCTGCCGGTGATTCTAACCGTCGGGCTGCCGGATATGGCGCGCCCGCAAACCGGGCATACGCCCACACAGCGCCGGGTCGATCTGCTGGCGATCGAGCAAAACGCCTGGACGCTGGCCGCGCGCGATCCGCGCTGCGTGGTGGTGGCGACCCGCACTGAATTGGACTGGGCGATGAAACGCGGCCAAATGACGGTGTGGGCCCCGTCGAAACTGGTGCTGGATGCAGTCGACGGCCCGCACAGCCGCGAAGCACTGGCGTTGGCGCTTTGGCTGGCCGAATTGATGGCCGCCGACCGGTTGGTTGTTCACGGCGATGTTGCACTTCCGGCAGGAAGCCGCGTTGCGGTGCAAAAGGCCTGAACCTTCCCCCTTGCCGCCGCCGGTCATTGCGCTTTACGACAGGTCTATGACCTATTTTCGCCCCATACCGTTGACCGACCCCGCCCGCCCGCCGGGTGCCATGCCTTTGGCAGGTGGTTGGTGCTGGTTTTCGCATGTCGAAGTGCTGTCACGCCACGCCCCGGCGCAGGTGATTGACGCGCGCGATCTGGAGGCTGCGACCTTGGCCCGGCTCTGCGCGCCGCGGCCCGATTTTGGCGGCCTTTCGATGGCTGTGCCGCGGATCATGGGCATCTTGAACGTCACTCCCGACAGCTTTTCCGATGGCGGACAGTTTTTGCGCCCCGAAGCCGCGCTGATGCAGGCCCGCCGGATGGCGGACGGGGCCGATATTCTGGACATCGGCGGCGAAAGCACCCGTCCCGGTGCGGTCGAAGTCGATGTGGCGTCCGAGATTGCCCGCACCGCCCCGGTGATTGCGGCCCTGCGCGCAGGGGGGCTGGATCTGCCGGTGTCCATCGACACCCGCAAGGCGGCGGTGGCGCAAGCGGCCTTTGGTGCGGGGGCGACGATTTTGAACGATGTCACCGCCCTGCGCTTTGATCCGGCGATGGCGGGCGTGGCGGCGGCACTGCAGGCCCCGGTGATCTTGATGCATTCCATCGCCAATCCGCAAACCATGCAAGACGACCCGCAGTATGACAACGTTTTGCTGGACGTCTACGACGCGCTGGCCGCCCGGATCGACCTGGCCACGGCCGCAGGCATTCCGCGCCACCAGTTGGCGATTGACCCGGGCATCGGGTTTGGCAAGACCCTTGACCATAACCTTGCCTTACTGGCGCGGCTGTCGCTGTTTCACGCGCTGGGCGTGCCGGTGTTGTTGGGGGCCAGCCGCAAGCGGTTTATCGGCACTTTGGGGGCCGAAGCCGACGCTGCCAAACGCCTGCCCGGCAGTCTGGCGGTGGCATTGGCCGGTGTGGCGCAAGGCATGCAGATGATCCGGGTTCACGACGTGGCGGAAACGCGGCAGGCGCTGTCATTATGGCGCGCCGCAACAAAAGGAGAGGCCGCATGAGCCGCAAGCTGTTTGGCACCGACGGGGTGCGTGGCCGCGCCAACACCTATCCGATGACCGCCGAGATGGCGTTGAAACTTGGGGCGGCGGCGGGGCGCTACTTTCGCCGCGATGGCAGCACGGCGCACCGGGTGGTCATTGGCAAAGACACCCGGCTGTCGGGCTATATGCTGGAAAACGCTTTGACCGCCGGGTTGACCAGCACAGGCATGAACGTCTTGTTGCTGGGCCCGGTGCCAACACCTGCGGTGGGGTTTCTGACGCGGTCGATGCGCGCCGACATTGGGGTGATGATTTCCGCCAGCCACAACCCACACCACGACAACGGTATCAAATTCTTTGGCCCCGATGGGTTCAAACTGTCAGATGCGGATGAGGCCGAGATAGAGGCAATGGTTGAGGCCGAAGTTCAACCGGCCAAGCCCGAAAACATTGGCCGCGCCAAGCGGATCGACGACGCTCTTGGCCGGTATGAGGAATACGCCAAAACCACCTTTCCGGCGGGGCTACGGCTGGATGGGCTGAAAGTGGTGATAGATTGCGCCAATGGGGCTGCCTACAAAGCCGCACCGCAAGTGCTGTGGGAATTGGGGGCCGAGGTTATTCCGGTGGGGGTGACCCCGAACGGCAAGAACATCAATGACCGCTGCGGGTCAACCTATACCCAAACCGCGGCCGAGGCGGTGGTGGCGCATGGCGCGCATGTTGGCATCTGTCTGGACGGCGATGCCGACAGGGTGATGATCCTGGACGAGGCCGGCCGGGTCGCGGACGGTGATCAGATCATGGCGCTGCTGGCCGGGCGCTGGGCCATCGAGGGCCGGTTGCAGGGCAACACTTTGGTGGCCACGGTGATGTCAAATCTGGGGCTGGAGCGGCACTTGGGCGGCCTTGGCCTGCATCTGGAACGCACCGCCGTCGGGGACCGCTATGTTGTTGAGGCGATGCGGCGTGGCGGCTTCAATCTGGGGGGCGAGCAATCGGGCCATATCGTGATGACCGATTATGCCACCACCGGCGACGGGCTGATCGCGGGTTTGCAGTTCTTGTCGGAAATGGTGCGCACCGCGAACGCGGCCAGCATGTTGGTGCGCCAGTTTGAAACCGTGCCGCAACTGTTGAAAAACGTGCGGTATGCGCTTGGGCTAGAGCCGTTACACTCGGGCACCGTGCAGGCGGTGATTGCGGCCAATACCGCGCGCATTCAGGGCAAAGGCCGCATCCTGATCCGCAAATCCGGCACCGAACCGCTGATCCGGGTAATGGCGGAATGCGAGGATGAGGCACTGCTGCGGGATGTGGTGGATCAGATTGTCGGCGCGGTAGAGGCAGCGGTTTAGGGGCATGGTGCGCCTGAAAGCACCCACCTGTCTGCCAAGGGGTGCAAAAAGCGGGCCATGATCACAGAGATCGAAGATTTCTTTGCCGATGGCTGCGGGCGCTGCACGCGGTTCGCCACGGATGATTGTTCGGCCCGCATCTGGGCAAAAGGGATGGCTGACCTGCGCCGGATTTGCCGCGATGCGGGGCTGCACGAGACGGTAAAATGGGGCCATCCCTGTTACACGTCACAGGGTCGTAACATTGCGATCATCGGGGCGATGCGCCGCGATTTTCGCCTGTCGTTTTTCAATGCAGCCTTGATGCAAGACCCCGCAGGCGTTTTGCAAAAGCAGGGGCCAAACACGCAGCACGCCGATATGATCCGGTTTGAAGACGCAAATCAGGTCGGCCGGATGACGGCGGTGATTGCAAGCTATTTGACCGAAGCGATCAGCTATGCCACAGCCGGGACGAAACCGGTGAAACCGCCGATTGCCTTTGCGCTGCCCGAGGAATTGGCAAATGCCTTCAACAGCGATGCCGCATTGGCATCGGCTTTTCAGGCCCTGACGCCGGGACGGCAGAAAAGCTATGTCATCGCGTTGGCTTCGGCCAAAACGACCGCCACGCGGGTGGCGCGGATTGGCAAATTCCGCGACAAGATCATAGCGGGAAAAGGTGCGCTGGAACGTTGATTGCCATGCAAGGCGGGGATCCCCGCCTTGCATGGCGTGTTTGGTGTGGGGCGGGAGTTAAAATCCCGCCAGACCCTTAGTTGCGCGATTTATCCACCATCTTGCCCTTGGAAATCCACGGCATCATGTCGCGCAGTTTTTTGCCGACCAACTCGATCTGATGCTCGTCATTGGAACGGCGCGAGGCTTTGATGGTGGGCTGGCCAACGGCGTTTTCCAGCATGAAATCGCGCACGAATTTTCCGGACTGAATGTCGGACAGCACGGCTTTCATGCGGGCTTTGGTCTCGTCATACGGCAAAATGCGCGGGCCGGAAACATATTGGCCATACTCGGCGGTGTTGGAGATCGAATAATCCATGTTGGCGATGCCGCCTTCATAGATCAGATCGACGATCAGTTTCACTTCGTGCAGGCATTCGAAATAGGCCATCTCAGGCTCATATCCCGCTTCAACCAGCGTCTCGAATCCCATGCGGATCAGTTCAACCAGACCGCCACACAGAACCGCCTGTTCACCAAACAGATCAGTTTCGCATTCCTGACGGAAGTTCGTCTCAATAATGCCGGAACGCCCGCCGCCGATGCCGGAGCAATAGGACAGGCCGATTTCCATCGCTTTGCCGGTCGCGTCGTGGTGCACGGCAACCAGACACGGCACGCCGCCGCCTTTGGTGTATTCGCCGCGCACGGTGTGGCCGGGGCCTTTGGGGGCCATCATGATGACATCGACGCCCTTTTTCGGCTCGATCAGGCCGAAATGGATGTTCAACCCATGGGCAAAGGCAATCGCTGCCCCTTCGCGGATGTTGTCATGCACGTATTTGCGGTAGGTGTCGGCCTGCAATTCATCCGGCATTGTGAACATGATCAGATCGGCCCAGGCGGCGGCCTCGGCAATACCCATCACTTTAAGGCCCTCGCCTTCGGCTTTTTTCGCCGATGCCGATCCGGGCCGCAGCGCCACAACCAAATTCTTGGCCCCGGAATCGCGCAGGTTCAGCGCATGGGCATGGCCTTGGCTGCCATAGCCAAGGATGGCCACTTTCTTGTCTTTGATGATGTTCACATCGCAGTCACGGTCGTAATACACGCGCATGGGGCGGTCCTTTGCTGATTTATCATCGCAGCATAGGGAATTTACTGCGCGAGGGCGTTCATTGATTGACAAATTTGCACGTTTTTGCAAATAATCATGCGCCAATTTAGAATTTTTGGAATAATCATGCAATTGGATGATACGGACCGGCGCATTCTGCGGCACGCCCTGTCTGATCCGGGTTTGGGGCGCACCCAGCTTGCGGATCGGTCTGGCGTCACACCGGCGACGCTTTGGCGGCGGTTGGAGCGGCTGGCGCAGTCTTTTGTCATCACCGCCGACCGCATGGCGATTGATTGGCGCAAGCTGGGCTATGAGGTAGAAGTTTCGCTGCGCTTTACGCTGGACAAAACCGATCCGCGCGCCTTTGACGAATTTCTGGAAAACGCCCGCGCGGTGCCCGAAGTGATCGGGATCGAAACTTTTCTGGGCAGCGTCGATGTGCGCCTGAACGTGATCGCGCGCGACATGCAGCACTATGCCGAGATTTACCGCGCCCGCATTTTAACCCTGCCGCACATCACCGATATTCAGGCGCTGATGCTGATATCCACCATCAAAGACGATGGCGGATTGCCGCTGTGATAGATCTGGATGACATTGACCGCGCCATTTTGCGCGTCCTTTCAGAAGATGCCACCGTCAGTGCGGCCACTTTGGGGCGTCAGGTTGGGGTCAGCCAACCCGCCGCATGGCGCCGGATAAAACGGCTGGAACAGGCGGGCGTGCTGGCGGGGCGGCGCATCGAGGTGGACCGCGCCGCGCTTGGCTTTGGCGTGACGGTGTTTTTGGGGGTGAAGCTGGCCACAAAGGGGCGCGTCAGTCTGGAAGATTTCGAACGCGCGGTGGTGGCCATTCCCGAAGTGCAAGTGGTGCAGCATGTGCTGGGGCTGTTTGATTACCGCCTGCGGGTGGTGGCGCGCGATATTTCCGACTTTGAACGCGTGCTGCGCCGCCGCATCATGACATTGCCGGGGCTGGGGCAGGTCGAGGCGAATGTGCTGTTGACCGAAGAACGCAGGCCCGGCCCGATTGGGTAGGACATGAAACGTGGCTTTTGGCCGCGCTGTCGGTTTTGAGTATTTAGACCAAAGTGAAACCGGGTAATGTTATGGCTTGCGCCCGAAGAATCGCGCCATCTGATTTGGAGACCGATGATGACACTGCCCCATGCCCAGGTTGACGAAGGTGGTCTGGAAGAATTTTCGGTGGTGTTCACCGACCGGTCTTTGAACCACATGTCAGCCCGGTTTCAAGGGGTGATGCGCGATGTGTCGGGGCTGTTGAAAGAAGTTTACCACGGCTCGGCGGTGGCGCTGGTGCCGGGGGGCGGCACCTATGCGATGGAGGCCGTGGCGCGGCAATTCGGGCAAGGCCGGGTGTTGATCATCCGCAATGGCTGGTTTTCCTATCGCTGGAGCCAGATTTTTGACGCGGGCGGTTTTACCGATGACGCCACGGTGGTGATGGCGCGGCAAACCGGCAACGGGGCGCAAGCGCCATTCGCGCCGTCGCCAGTGGATGAGGTATGCGCAAAAATCCGCGAAACGCGCCCCGATGCGGTGTTCGCACCGCATGTCGAAACCAGCGCCGGAATCATTTTGCCCGATGATTATATCACCCAAGTGGCCGCTGCCGCACATGAGGTGGGCGCGATTTTCGTGTTGGACTGTATCGCATCGGGCTGCGCTTGGGTGGATATGGCGGCCACGGGCGTCGATGTTCTGATATCAGCGCCGCAAAAGGGCTGGTCTGCGTCACCATCGGCGGGGGTCGTGATGTTCAGCCCGATGGCCGAGGCGCGGCTGGCCGACACCACCTCCAACAGTTTTGCCGTGGATCTGAAAAAATGGCGGGCGATCATGGCGGCCTATGATAACGGCGGCCATGCCTATCACGCCACCATGCCCACCGATGCCATCGTCGGTTTTCGCGATGCGATGCTTGAAACCAGACACATGGGGTTCGCGCAGGCAAAAGCCGCGCAATGGGCGCTGGGCAGCGCCGTGCGCAATATGCTGGCGGCCAAGGGTGTGATGTCGGTGGCGGCAGATGGGTTTGGCGCGCCCGGCGTGGTGGTCAGCTATACCAGTGACAGTGATATTCAGAACGGCGCAAAGTTTCGCGCGCAAGGGTTGCAGATCGCCGCAGGCGTGCCGCTGCAAGTGGGCGAGGGGGCCGAATTCCGCACCTTCCGGCTGGGTTTGTTCGGGTTGGACAAGCTGGCCGATGTGCCCGCCACCGTGGCGAGGCTGGCGCGAGCGGTTGAAGTTGTGCTGTAAAGCGTGGCGATCAGTGCAGGCGAGACCTCACCCACAGAATTTGCGCTAAATCAACCATTGTCATTGCAACCGCTTTCCCGCTAGAATTGACGACGGCAAAATTTTTGCCACGGAATTCTCTGCCTTATTGATCTGGCGCCATGCAAGTGCCGAAACATAAGGCGACAGGATCGGCCGTAAGGCCGGATAATTGTCTGTGAGTGACTGATACATCAGAAAACTTGCAGGCCTACTTAGGTGAAGGGTGCAAGCCCTTCAGACGTGAACCGCGATGATATGCGCGACATCGGTAATTTCGGTTGAGGGATGCCCACTGGGCAGGACCCGACCCATTGCTGCGCGCAACCTCGCCCGAACAAGCCGCCTTATCCCATATATCCAACCCTCCGGTCCGCCGGACGAGGCTGTATGGTCCCGGCGCAATGGACCCAAATGTCAAAGAAAATGCTTATCGACGCCACCCATGCCGAGGAAACCCGGGTTGTTGTGGTTGATGGAAACAAAGTTGAAGAATTCGATTTTGAAACCGTAAACAAACGGCAGCTTGCCGGAAATATTTATCTTGCCAAAGTAACGCGGGTTGAACCGTCGTTGCAGGCAGCCTTTGTCGATTATGGCGGCAACCGGCACGGATTTCTGGCCTTTGCCGAAATTCACCCCGATTACTATCAAATCCCGGTGGCCGACCGCAAAGCCCTGATCGACGAAGAACGCGCTTATAACAAACAGCAGGAAGAAGAAGAAAACCGCCGCTCGCGCCCGCGTCCGGCCCGGCCTGCGCAAAAACCACGCGCCGTGGCGGAATCCGCGGATGCGGGCGACGCCGTGCAATCGGGTGAGATCGGCGGCATGGATGTGGTCGATCTGGGCGAGGAAACCGGTGCCGACGCGCTGATGGAACAGCCCCGCAGCACCAGCGATGCGCCGATTGTGTCGCATGACCACAGCCACGATCATGTGCATGGCCATGATGACGCAGACGCCGATGCGCCGTATCGATCAATTGATCACGCATCCGATACCGATGATGAAATTGAATCCATCGCCGAAGAAGACGTCTCCGAGGAAATCAGCCAATCGCGCAAGCCCCGCGCGCGGCGGTACAAGATCCAGGAAGTCGTCAAAATGCGCCAGATCATGCTGGTGCAGGTGGTCAAGGAAGAACGCGGCAACAAGGGCGCTGCCCTGACCACCTACTTGTCGCTGGCCGGGCGCTACTGCGTTTTGATGCCGAACACCGCGCGCGGCGGTGGTATTTCGCGCAAGATTACCATGGCGGCGGACCGCAAAAAGCTGAAAGAAATTGCGACCGAGATCGAAGTGCCCGAAGGCGCTGGCCTGATCATCCGCACCGCGGGGGCAAAACGCACCAAGCCCGAGATCAAGCGCGACTATGAATATCTGATGCGGCTGTGGGAACAAATCCGCGAGCTGACGCTGAAATCCATCGCCCCCGCCGCGATCTACGAAGAAGGCAACCTGATCAAACGCACGATCCGCGATCTTTATAGCCGCGAGATTGACGAGATTCTGGTCGAGGGCGAGGCAGGTTACCGCACCGCCAAGGATTTCATGCGGATGATCATGCCAAGCCACGCCAAATCGGTGGTGCGCTATGATGATCAAACCCCGCTCTTCGCCAAATATCAGGTCGAAAGTTATCTGGGTGGCATGTTCAACCCGACGGTGCAGTTGAAATCGGGCGGCTATATCGTGATCGGTATCACCGAAGCGCTGGTGGCGATCGACGTCAATTCGGGCCGGGCAACCAAAGAAGGCTCGATTGAGGATACCGCGCTGAAAACCAACCTTGAGGCCGCCGAAGAAGTGGCCCGCCAGTTGCGTCTGCGCGATCTGGCCGGGTTGATCGTGATCGACTTTATCGACATGGAAGAACGGCGCAACAATCTGGCGGTTGAAAAGCGCATCAAGGACAAGCTGAAAACCGACCGCGCCCGCATTCAGGTTGGCCGGATCTCGGGCTTTGGTTTGCTGGAAATGTCGCGTCAACGCCTGCGCCCCGGCATGTTGGAATCAACGACGCAGCCTTGCCCGCATTGCCATGGCACCGGACTGATCCGCTCGGATGACAGTCTGGGTCTGCAGGTGATCCGCGCGCTGGAAGAAGAAGGCACCCGCAAACGCAGCAAAGAAGTGCTGCTGCGCGCGCCGATTGGCATCGTGAATTTCCTGATCAATCAAAAACGCGAACACATTGCGTTGATCGAGGCACGCTATGGAATGGCAGTGCGCATTGAATGCGATCCGAACCTGATCAGCCCGGATTTCTCGATTGAAAAGTTCAAGACCGCCACACGGGTGGTGTCTGAAATTTCTTCGGTGATCTCGGGCAATGCCAGCCTGATGGGCGCGCCTGTGGCCGAGGAAGAGGATGACGATATCATCGACGACGTGGATGATGTCGAAGAGGCCGAAGTGGTGGCCGATGCCGCCCCTGCCGTGGCTACAAATGGCGACGCTGCCAATGGCACCGGCAAGAAACGCCGCCGCCGTCGCCGTCGCAAAAAGCCCGGATCGCCGGATCAGCCCGGTGACGCGCTGGCAGGCGAAGACGGTGACGACGACGACGGCGAAGATGAGCCCGCCGCGGCCGCCGTTGCTGTTGCAGCGCCCGCCAAACGCAGCCGCACCCGCGCGCCGCGGGGTGGCAAACCGCGGGGTGCAGCCGTTGTCGTTGACGCCTCTGCGCCTGACGCGGTGGATGCCGCGCCGGTTGTCGATGCGGTGCAGGTCGAAGCCGTCGTTGCCGATGCCGCAGGTGGTGACGCCCCCGCGCCAGAGGTAAAAAAACGAGGCCCGCGCAGCCGTAGCAAGGCCGCAAAGCCCGTTGAAACGGCTGTGGCAGAAGGCGTGGCAGAAGGCGTGGCAGAACTTGTGGCAGAACAGGTTACAGATGCTGTGGCTGACCCTGTGGCCAAGCCAAAACCAGCCCCGCGCGCCAGCCGCGCCAAGGCAAAACCGGCCGACACTGGTGCCGCCGCCCCACAAGCCGTAGCAGACGCGCCTGCCCCAGAACCGGTTGCGGAAGCCCCCGTTGCGCCCGCATCGCCAATAAAGGTGGCACCACCGCAAATGGCCGCAGAAACCCCGGTTGATGATGGCCCGCCAAAGCCGCGCAAAAAGGGATGGTGGTCTTTGGGCCGCTGATACTTGACCATCTACCAACAGGCGGCGGGGAAACCTGCCGCCTTTTCAGCTTACCGCGTCCCGCGCCGGATAAAATAAGTCGCAGCCGAAACCGGCGCTGCAGCCTGTGTCGGTTGCGATCCCAAAAACTGATGCCCGGCCTGATCGCAAAAATGTGGCAAATCCACCGCCGCCATCGCATCCGTCGCCTGCACCCGCAACACCTGACCCGGTTGCATCGTCATCAATCGCTTGCGCGCCCGCAGCACCGGCAGCGGACACAAAAGACCGATGCAATCCAGATCGACGTCAAATTCTACCATGGTCAACGCTTTCATCCTGGCCCGACTACCTCTGCCATAAGCCCGTGTATTTTCCGGTGCCGCCGCACGCGGATGTGACAAGCATTTACGTGACCTTCGCGCGCGATCCCGCTAGACCGGGGCAAACTCGGGGGCGCCATGTTCGGTATTGATATTATAGATGCAAGCCTGCTGCCGGCAATGCTGGTGGCGCTGATCGCGGGGGTTTTGTCGTTCCTGTCGCCGTGCGTGTTGCCCATCGTGCCGCCCTATCTGGCCTATATGAGCGGCATTTCCGTCACCGATATGAAAGGCGGCCGCGCGCCCATCGTGCCCGCGCTGTTTTTTGTGCTGGGCTTGTCTACGGTTTTCATGCTGCTTGGGCTAGCCGCATCGGCGTTCGGCGCGTTTTATCTGGGCAATGCGCAGACCTTTTCCACCCTTGCGGGCATCGTGGTGATGATCTTTGGCGCGCATTTTCTGGGCATCTTCCGGATCGGCTTTCTGGACCGCGACCTGCGGCTTGAGGCGGGCGATCAGGGCGGCACGGCGTTTGGGGCCTATGTGCTGGGGCTGGCCTTTGCCTTTGGCTGGACGCCGTGCATCGGGCCGCAACTGGGCGCGATCCTGTCGCTGGCGGCGCAAGAGGCCAATGTGGCGCGCGGCATGACCCTGCTTGGGGTCTATGCGATTGGCTTGGGCGTGCCGTTCTTACTGGTCGCGGCGTTTTTTTCCCGGCTTGCGCCGCTGGTCTCCTATCTCAAGCGGCACGCCGACCGGATCGAGCGGGTGATGGGGTTGTTGCTGTGGACCATTGGCTTGCTGATGTTGACCGGGGGCTTTTCGTCATTTTCCTATTGGTTGTTGGAAAACCTGCCGTTTTTGGCGGTTTTGGGTTAGGATTTCCTCTTAGAATTGTCGGAATTTCCCCCTAAGCTTTGCGCGTCGAACAAGATTGGCAGGCATGACGTTGAATGCGATGGAACCCGATACAGCGCCCCCCGGCTTTCGCCGCAGGGTGGTCTATATTCCGGGTTATGATCCGTTCCATCCCCGCCGCTACCGCGAACTATACCGCAGTGAAGGCCGCACACAGGCGAAAATTTCCGGCTATCAGATTGATCTAAAACCAAAGTCTGAAAAAGGCCCCTATGGCTGGCGTGTCGATGCGCTGATCGACGGTCGGGCGTGTCGCAGCGATTTTGACGTGCTGGTGTGGTCGGATATCGTCAAATCCTCGATGGATCAGGGGATTTTTGCCACCTATCTGCAACTTGTGCGCACGGCGGCGGTCTATATCGGGTCGGGGGCATTGTTCCGGCTGATGCGGCTGCGCAAAGGGCCGATGATTGCAGCGCTGTATCCGATTGTGTTTTTGCTGGTGCAATTGGGGCTGGCGATCGTGCTGGCGGTGGGGGTATTTTGGGGCGTGGTGGCGGCAACCGGGCAGATGCCCGGGGCCGATCTGCCGCTGTATGGCCGGGGGGCGCTGGGCGCTTTGGCCGGGGCGGCGGCGGGATACGGGCTGTTGCGGCTGTGCAAGGCCTTTGATCACAAGATTTTCGCCTATTACCTGATGCATGATTACGCCTATTCGGCGCAACACCGCGGGGCCGTTCCAGCCGCTCTTGCCGTGCGGATGGATCAGTTTCGCGCCACAATCGGGCAGGCATTGACCGCCAGCTACGATGAGGTGTTGGTGGTGGGCCATTCATCCGGTGCGCATCTGGCGGTCACTATTTTGGCCGACCTGATCCGTGCGGGCCTGCCCGATCAGCGGCCCGCTCTGGGGTTTCTAAGCCTTGGGCAAGTGGTGCCGATGGTGTCGTTTTTACCGCGTGCCCAGCGGTTGCGCGCCGACTTGCACTATCTTGCCGCCCGACCCGAGCTGACATGGATCGACGTCACCGCCCCCGGCGATGGCTGCGCCTTTGCGCTGTGCGATCCGGTTTCAGTCACCGGCGTGGCCCCGCCGGACAAACGCTGGCCGCTGGTGATCTCGGCGGCCTTTAGCCAAACCTTGTCGCCGGACCGTTGGCGCACGCTGCGCTGGCGGTTTTTTCGGCTGCATTTTCAATATCTTTGCGCCTTTGACCGGCCCGGCGACTATGATTATTTCCGCATCACTGCGGGCGCGCAAACGCTTGGCGCGCGGTATGGCGGGCGCAAACCCTCGGCCAGCCGCATCGAAACCGCAACCTCGGGCTACCGGGATACGGGGCGATGATCCCGCCCAAGCCGCAACCGCGCGCCGACCGCGTGTCGCTGTGGCGCTATGTCAGACTGTTTCGCGCTGATATCTTGTCGGCCCAGCCGGTGCGGCTGTACCGGGCGTGGATGGCGGAATTTCGCACCCCGTTTTTTCGCAGCTATTTGTGCAACGACCCTCGGCTGATTGATCTGGTACTAAAACAGCGCCCGGCTGATTTTCCGAAATCCGGGCGGATCCGCGAAGGTCTGACGCCCTTGCTGGGCAATTCGGTTTTTGTGACCAACGGGGCCGTGTGGCAACGCCAGCGCCGTATCATTGACCCGGCGTTTGAAGGCGGGCGGCTGCGCGACACGTTCCCCGCGATGTGGGCGGCGGGTCAGGCGGCAGTGGCGCGGATGCCGCAAGGTATTGTCGAAGTTGAAGAAGAAATGAGCCATGCCGCCGCGGATGTGATATTTCGCACGCTGTTTTCGATTCCGATTGAACATGAAACCGCAGCGCAAGTGTTCGCCGAATTTCGCAGCTATCAGCGCAGCCAACCGCTGCTGAATTTCGCGGCATTTTTGCCGTTGCCGGCATGGCTGCCACGGTTTCACCGCCCGGCCACCAAACGCGCCGCGCTGAAAATTCGCGATCTGATCACCCGGTTGACCATGGCACGGGCGGCGGAAATTGCCGCGGGCAGCGCCCCCGATGATCTGGCGACCAAGATCATGGTGACGCTCGATCCGGTCAGCGGCGAGGGGTTTGATACCACTGAGATGGTGGATCAGGTGGCAATTTTCTTTCTGGCCGGGCATGAAACCAGTGCGTCGGCGCTGGGTTGGGCGTTGTTGATGCTGGCGATGGCGCCTGACGTTCAGGCGCGGGTGGCGGCAGAAGCGGCGGTGCTGGGCGATGCCCCCGATTTTAGCGTGCCCGATTTTGCGGTCATGGCAAAGCTGCGCTTTACCCGTGATGTGTTTCGCGAAGTGTTGCGGCTTTACCCGCCGGTGCCGATGATGGTGCGTGAAAATACCTGTCCAGAGGTGCTGCGCGAGCGGGCTGTCGCCCCGGGTGCGCAGATTGTGCTAAGCCCTTGGCATTTGCACCGCCATGAACGGGTTTGGCCGCGCCCGGATGAATTTGACCCCGACCGATGGCAAACCGAAGAGGGAAAGGCCTGCGCGCGCGACGGGTTTATCCCGTTTTCCGCCGGGCCACGCGTGTGCAGCGGTGCAGGGTTTGCGATGGTCGAAGGGGTGTTGCTGTTGGCGATGTTGGCGCGGGCGTTCCGGTTTGAGGCGGTGGCAGGACGCGAGCCTGTGCCAGTGGCGCATCTGACGGTGCGGGCAAAGGATGGCATATGGCTGCGGGTGACGCGGCGCTGACTTTCGGCAGCATAAGAAAAGCAAAACTCTTCAAAAGAGTTTTAGCAAATTCCTTTTAAAGGAATTTGGCATCAGCACAGCATCCTCACCGCTTCGTTGTTGCAAAAAATAACATATTGTCCGGCGTTTTCAACAGCATGAAACCCACGACGGCGAAGTTCACGTTCAAAATTCGCGCGCCCGACAATGCGTTCGACATCCCGAATCTGACGCCGCACAATGCCGCCTTCACGGGCGGTTTTTGCACTGAACATCTGCAGCATCCAGATGTCTGGCGGAATAAGGGCAAGTGTTGTGGTCATATCTGACCCTCCTTTTGCCCATGTTCGCGCAAACCGGTTAACCCAACCCTAACGCCGCAACGCCTGCAGCACAAAAACCCGGATTGCCGACGCCAGCCCGATATCGCCGCGCGTTGCATCAATCTCAACCGCCAAGGCGTTCATCGTTTGGCCGCGTGCGGCGGCGATGTCGCGAAAGCCGTCCCAGAACGCCTGTTCCAATGACACAGATGTGCGATGCCCGCGCAGGGTTAGCGAATGTTTGACGGGGCGGCCGCTCATTGCAACTGCTTGCCATCAAGATCGCGCCGGGCTTTGTCGGCCTTGGCCTTGTCCAACACCTTTGCCGCTTTGCTGCGGCCGAATTTCACGGCGTTTTCGGCCGCTTTTTGCTTGGCATCTTTGCGGGCCAGAGCTTTGCGCGCCATCCGAAGATTTGCCAAGTCGCCCATATCAGCCTTTTGGCCCGATCATATCTTCGGGCCGCACCACGCGGTCAAACGTTTCCCCGTCAACATAGCCCAAGGCAATCGCTTCGACCCGCAGGGTGGTGCCGTTTTTATGTGCAGTTTTGGCAACTTTGGTGGCGGCATCGTATCCGATGGTCGGGGCCAAAGCGGTGACCAGCATCAGCGATTCCTGCATCAGCTTTTCGATCCGGGCGATATTGGCGGTGGTGCCCACCACCATGTTATCGGTGAAACTGCCTGCCGCATCACCCAAAAGCTGCATGGATTGCAACACGTTATACGACATGACCGGGTTGAAGACGTTCAGCTCGAAATGGCCCTGACTGCCGGCAAAGCCTACGGCCGCGTCGTTGCCCATCACTTGGGCGCACACCATGGTCAGCGCTTCGGCTTGGGTCGGGTTCACTTTGCCCGGCATGATGGAACTGCCGGGTTCATTTTCGGGCAGGCTCAGCTCTCCCAGACCCGACCGCGGGCCTGACCCCAGAAACCGCAGATCGTTGGCGATCTTGAACAGGCTGACGGCGACGGTTTTCAGCGCACCCGAAAACATCACCATGGCGTCATGCGCGGCCAAAGCCTCAAACTTGTTGGGGGCGGTGACAAAGGGCAGATCGGTGATCTGGGCAATCTTGGCCGCAACCCGCGCATCCCAACCGACGCGGGTGTTCATACCGGTGCCCACAGCCGTGCCACCTTGGGCCAATTCATAAATTTCGGGCAGGATCTTGCGCACCCGCATAATGCCTTGGCTGACCTGATGGGCATAGCCGGAAAATTCCTGTCCCAAGGTCAGCGGCGTGGCATCCTGCGTGTGGGTGCGGCCTATCTTGATGATATCCTTGAATTCCTCGACCTTGACCAGCAGTGCCGCGTGCAGCTTTTCCAGCCCCGGCAACAACACATCGCGCGCCATCATGCCAATGGCCACATGCATTGCCGTTGGAAACGTGTCATTTGACGACTGGCCCATATTCACATGATCATTGGGATGCACCGGCTTTTTGCTGCCCATCACCCCGCCCAGCACTTCGATGGCGCGGTTCGAGATCACCTCATTGGCGTTCATATTGCTTTGGGTGCCAGACCCGGTTTGCCAGACCACCAGCGGAAAATGATCGTCAAAGCGCCCGTCGATCACTTCGGTCGCAGCATTGGCAATCGCAGTGCCCAACACCGGATCAATATCGCCCTGATCTATATTGACCAACGCGCAGGCCTTTTTGATCACACCCAAGGCGCGCACGATAGCAATCGGCTGCCGTTCCCAGCCGATGGGGAAATTCTGGATCGAACGTTGGGTTTGCGCCCCCCAATATTTATCGGCGGGCACGTCCAGCGGGCCAAAACTGTCAGTTTCTACGCGGATGGCAGACATCGGATGACCTTTCGAAAGGGGGCAGTTCAGCGCATAGGCGAAAAGGGTTAAAACCTCAATCTGGCCGCGCCGGATTGTGCGTGGGATCAGGGTTTTTTGTGAAAGTAATACACCCGGGCTGGCGGCAGATTGGCCCAAACCTTTGGCCCGGCGCTGGCGGTAAAGCCAACACTGTCCAACAGGTCAAGCGAAACCGGCGGGCGCGGACCGTAGGTGAACTGCACATACACCCCACCGGGTGCCAGAATATCATGCGCAGCTTGTAAAATGGCCCGGCAGATGTGCGGTGGCATCGACAGCAGGGGCAGGCCGGAAATAACGGCACCGACACCGGGGGCCACATGGCTGCTGGCAATCTGCGCCGCGCCCAGATGCACCGTGACGCCGGGAAATTCCGCCCGCAGATGGCTGGCAAAATCGGGATTCATTTCAAACAAGACAAGGTCTTTTGCCGCCACTCCCGCCGCAAGAATACCGCGGGTCAACTGCCCGGTGCCGGGGCCGAATTCTACCACCCGTCCGGTCTGCGGCCCCAGCTTGCGAGCCATGGCGCGCGCCAGCCAGCGCGATGAGGGCGCGATGGCCGACACCTGTCCGGGCTTGGTCAGCAGTTGTCGCAAGAACAAAAAGGCTTCGTTGGCCATGGCAGCCCCTTGCATAGGTAATGAAACAGGAACGGCGTGACGCCGGTGAATTACTGTTTGCGAAATTTATCCAACCGCACGATCTGTGCCTCGCCCTGCGCGGGCGGCGGATCGTCTTCGGGGTCTTCGTCTTCGTCGGCCTCGTCGTCGGCGTGGGTTTCAAATCGCAGACCAAATTCGACCGATGGATCGACAAAGGTGCGCACGGCATCAAAGGGAATCACCAAAGGTTCGGGTTGATTGCCAAAGTTCAGCGTGATCGAAAATCCGGCATCGGTGACGATCAGGTCTTCAAACCAATGCTGAATTACCAAAGTCATTTCGGCCGGATAGCGCGACCGCAGCCACGATGCCATTTCAACGCCTTCGGTGGTGGTGTCAAAGGTGATGAAAAAGTGATGCCCGCCCGGCAAACCATTGGCCGCCACATCTTTGAGAACGGTCTGGATCAGCCCGCGCATGGCGCGGTGCATCAGGTTGCCGTAATCAATCGACTTGGCCATGTGCATCCCCTTTGAATACCGTCACCATAAGGGAATTCGCCTTGAAGGGAAGGGCCCGCGCCTAAATTGCTGCAACTGCAGCAGAGGTCAGCGCGCACAGCCCCAGCACCAGCGGCAAAGACCAATGCCGCCACAGCAGCAAATATCCCGCCACCAGCGCCAGTGCCGCCGCCAGCAGATGCAGCGATCCGGGGTCAGGCACCAGCACTTGCAACGGCCACGTCGCCACCGTTGTGATCTTGCCAAACAGCACATGCAGGCCAAACCACAGCGACAGATTGGCAATCACACCGACAACCGCCGCGGTTATGGCTTGCAGCGCACCCGCCAGCCGGGGGGCGGCGGTCAGGCGCGAAATCCACGGCGCACCTGCGAAAATCCATAAAAAACAGGGCGTAAACGTCATCCACAGCGTGATCAGCGCCCCCGCGATGCCCATCCAGACCCCGCCTTGTTTGAAAGCCGCCAGATAGCCTACAAACTGGGTCACCAAAATCAGCGGCCCCGGCGTGGTTTCGGCCAGACCCAGACCGTCGATCATCTGCGGCAGCGTCAACCAGCCCTTTTGCTGCACCACGTCCTGCGCCATCCACGTCAGCACCGCATAAGCACCGCCAAAGGTCAGCACCGCAAGTTTGGAAAAGAACAGCGCGATTTCGGCCAGAATGCCGGGCTGAAACGCTTGCAAATAGGCCAGCGGCGCCAGCCAGATCGCGCCCCAGATCAAGGCTGCCCGCAGGCTTTGCCGCCAGGGGGGCGGGCCCGATGCTGCAATCGCACCGGTTGCCTGCGTGGTGGCAAAGCCCCAAAGGCCCGCCGCCAGAATGATCACCGGAAATGGCACCGCGAGGAAAAACAGCCCGCAAAACGCCGAGATGGCGATGATCCAATGCTTGCGGGCTTTCAACGCCCGTTTTGATACCCGCAGCAGCGCCTCGATCACCACGGCCAGAACCGCCGCCTGCACGCCGGTAAATAGGGCTGCGACCACAGGCAGTTGACCCCATTCCACGTAGATCATCGTCAGGGCCAGCACCACGATTGCCCCGGGCAGCACGAACAAACCGCCCGCAATCAGACCGCCCAGCGTGCCATGTTTGCGCCAGCCGATCCATGTCGCCAGTTGCATCGCCTCGGGGCCGGGTAGCAGCATGCAAAACGACAAGGCCTGCAAATAGTCTGCTTCGGTCACCCATTTGCGATCATCAACAATTTCGCGGTGCATCAGGGCGATTTGGGCGGCGGGGCCACCAAAGGACAACAGGCCAATGCGCAAAAATACCCGCGTCAGGTCGGCAAGGCTGGTCATGCGCCGCGCCCCGCAGGCCAGTCATGGCCTTCGGCAAACCCGTCGCGCGCCCATAGATAAAGGGCATCATACAGCGCCATGCCCGCTTCCAGTTGCGCCAGATCATCGCGGTGCAGCCGCGACAGCCCCACCGACATGGCCAACAGCCCCGCCGCCTGCGGCGACAGATCATGGCGGTCGGTATCCGCGGCCCGCACCACCAGCGCCAACCGATCAAGCGCCGGGGTGGCCAGACCAAATTCGGCAATCAGCGTGTCAAAGGTGCAGGCATCGCCGCGGTGCGACCAGAACACGCCGTCGATATCAAACGGAGTCGCGGCAAAGTTTTCCGCCACATCGGGCACATCTGCAGGGGCAACAAACAAGAACCGGGCCTTGGGGTTGATAAAGCGGCGGATCAGCCATGGGCAGGCGATGCGGTCGATTTTGGGGCGGTGCCGGGTGACCCACAGATCGGTTTGCGCCATCAATCGCAGGGGCAACACTGGCTGACCCGCAAGGGTCCATGCCAGGGTGCCGCCTTCCAGCACTTCGGCGAGGACGCCTTGGATGCGCAGCATGGCGGCAGCCCCTTCGGACAGTTTGCGGCCGCGCTTGCAGATCACCACGGCGCGGGTGCCGGTCGGCAGGTGCGGCAGATCAGTATGGGGGCAAAGCTGCGATCCGGGGATCAGCACGGGCGATTCGGTCACGTTTTCAGGGATACGCACGTCGATCATCACCGGGGCATCGGGGGTGCCGATCAGACGGGCAAGCTGGGCTGGGGTGATCTGGTTAGGACCGGGCATGGGGGCATCCTCAATCGGGGGGATGCGACACTTAGGCCAAAGCCTCACGGGGTGGGCGCGTTACCCCCTGATGTTTGGATAGAAAATTCGGTGGGGTTGGTCAAGAGGGGCTGCCGGGCTTCAAATTTTTTTCGAAAAAATTTGCAAAATCCTTCAAAGGATTTTTAAGGGTCGCGCCGGGTAAACGGTGCGGGGCGGATAAGCGGGGCGCTGGGGGGATAAAGTGCAGGCTTCTGTTGCCAGGTGCCTGCGAACCCCGCCTTACGCTGCTAAGCGCAAGGACTTAGTTTCGGCGACACGAACTGCTTACGCAGCCAATGCCATTGCCGGAGCACGGTTGTCATTTGCAACTGTACAATTGGACCGATAACGGTAGTGCCTCACCGAGCAAAAGCTGGCCCCTTTAGACGTTCGTCGATCCTATTTCGACCCCACACGCCCCAAATGACAGGGAGAATTGGTGGAGTCGCCGGGTACCGCCCCCGGGTCCGAGCCGTTTATTATGGGTGCGTTTATCGCCATAGTCCGCGTTGCCTTGGACATCTCAGATATAGGCGCCACGGGTGCAGGGTGCAAGGGATCTCTGCCGCATCCCGACGCATAGGCGATCAAACCACGCAAGGTGAAGGCCGCTTAACAAGCTTTACAGTGCCAAAACCTGCCGCGTGCAGCAGCGCGTCTTCCTGATCGGGGGGCCAAAACGAGCAACAGGTCAAAAACCGTCGATGGCGGCACAGGGATGCCAGCCGCTGCGTCATCTGCGCAAAACACAGCACCCAAACTGCGCGCAGCATCGGATACCGGGCAAAGCGGTGATGCGCGAAACAAAACGGCCCGGCAAATCGGTTGCCGGGCCGCGTGATGTTTGCAAGGCCGGCTTAGAAACCCGACTTGATCAGCTCAAACTCTTGCGTCATGCGGTCGCGCATTGCAGGATCAAACGGCACTTGGGCCAGCAGCGTGCCGGTCACCGGATCAACATCGCCCGCTTTCAACTCGTCCAGCGAAATAGCCTTCATCGCTTCGTCATTGGCATGGGCGTAGCCGAAATTCGCCAACAACCCCTTGGCCGATCCGTGATCCAGCCAGGCGTTGATAAAGTCATAGGCCTTGTCTTCCGATCCCGGCGCGTCCTTGAAGTTGACATAGCCGCAATACCAGCTGGTCACCCCTTCGGTCGGCGTGCGGTTGAACGCCACGGGCACGTTTTCGCGCCGCATGTTGGCCACGCCGTCATTCCATGACCACGATACGATCACTTCGCCGGTTTTCATCAGTTGCGCCAGTTCCGACGGGTCGGCCCAATAGGTGCGCACATTGGCATGAGCCAGTCGCAACCATGCGGCGGCGGCAGCGAATTGCTCTTCGGTCACCGCTGTCCAATCCGAAACCCCGGTGGCCAGCAGCGCCAGCGACCACGTATCATCGGTGTTGTCAGGCAGCGAAATACGACCCGCAAAGGCCGGATCAATAAACACGTTCAACGAGGCGACTTGTTCCGGCTTTACCTCGGCGGTGTTGTAGGCGATCGCGGTAAAAGCGTAGTCGGTTGGAATATACCACACGCCGCCGTCATCCTTGACCACTTTTGATTCGAGGAACCGCGGTGCGACTTCCCCAAACAGCGGAATGCGGCTGGTATCCCATGGTTCGATCAACCCGGCGTCGCGATACTTTTGCACCATTTGCGCGCACGGATGCGCGACATCGGCCTTAAAGCCCGACGACACTTTGGTGAACGCCTCATCATCATCGCCAAAGAAGGCATAGGTCGGCATCGCGCCATGCTTGGCGACGTAAGCCTCTATCAGGGACTGATTTTCAAAACCGGCCCAGTCGAACACGGTCAGGTCGGGGTCGCTGGCCTGTGCGGTGGCGGCAAGCGCCAGCACAAGCGCTGCACTGGACAGCAGGGTGTGGGTAAGTTTCATCGGACTTCCTTTGATTGCGGGCGCAGCGGCGGCTTCCACCCAAGGTCGGTGTGGATATGATCAAAAGACTAGAATAGCACTGGCGCAGGCTCAAGCATTTAATGCAGATTGACGCAAGGAAGTGGCGTTTCAAGGCTGGTGGCCCAAACGTTACGCAGATGTGAAACCAAAAGCGCAATCGGCGCGCGGCCCGCCGACGCTGCGCGCGCAAAAGGATGGACGATGACCAAACTTGATCTGAATTTTGTGCGTGGCCAGTTTCCGGCCTTTGACAGCCCGGTTCTTGGCAGCCACGCGTTTTTTGAAAACGCGGGCGGCTCGTATCCGTGCCGCGCCGTGATTGACCGGTTGCACCGGTTTTACACCGATCGCAAAGTGCAGCCCTATTCGGCTTATCCAGGATCAAAACTGGGTGGCGAAGAGATGGACGAGGCCCGCGCGCGGCTGGCTGCAATGATGGGGGTTGCGCCGCCGCAAGTGTCGTTCGGGCCGTCAACCTCGACCAATACTTATGTCCTGGCCAACGCCACACGGATGTGGCTGCGGGGTGCGAATGCGGCGATTGTGGTGACCAATCAAGACCATGAGGCAAATTCGGGCGCATGGCGGCGCTTGGCGGACGACGGCGTTGAGGTGCGCGAATGGGGCGTTGATCCTGATACGGGCGCGTTGAACCCTGCCGATCTGGTCAAACTGCTGGCGGACGGGCGGGTGCGGCTGGTGGCCTATCCGCATTGTTCCAACGTGGTGGCAGAAATCAATGATGTGGCCGCCATTAGTGCGATTGCGCGGGCGGCAGGCGCGCGCACCGTGGTCGATGGCGTGTCCTATGCGCCGCATGGCTTTCCGGATTTCCCCGCCCTTGGCTGCGATGTCTATCTGTTTTCGGCGTATAAGACCTACGGGCCGCATCAGGGTATCATGGTGATTGGCACCGAATTCGGCGCAGAGTTGCCCGCGCAGGGGCATTATTTCAACGCAGGCAGTCTTTATAAGCGGCTGACCCCGTCCGGACCCGATCATGCCCAGATTGCCGCATGCGCGGGCATGGCCGACTATGTCGACGCGCTGCACGCCCATCATTTTGGCCCCGAGTCGGACCCGGCGGCGCGCAACCGCGCAGTGCATGATCTGATGCGGGCGCAAGAAGTGGCGGTTGTTGCGCCCTTGCTGGACTATCTGGCGGCGCGCAACGATCTGCGCCTGATCGGCCCGCGCGATGCCAACCGGCGCGCGCCAACGGTGGCCGTGGCGCTGGACCGCGCGGCTGACCCGGTGGCAAAGGCGTTGGCGCAAGACGGCATTGGCTGTGGGGCGGGCGATTTCTATGCGGTGCGGCCCTTGACGGCGATGGGGGTTGATCTGGAGCGCGGCGTGCTGCGGATGTCTTTGGTGCATTACACCTCGGCGGACGAAGTGGCACAGCTGATCGCGGCGCTGGACCGGGCGTTGTAACGGCGGGTTGCAAAGGGGGGGGCTGTCTGCCCCCCAAACCGATTGCCACCGCAATCGGCCCCCCCGAGGATTTTTTTGAACAGATGAAAGCCAGAGTGATCCTTTGGCGGGCGCTGTGCGTAATCTTACCAAAATGTGAGGCTTGATGACTGATCAACCGTTGATCTTGTGGTTTCGGCGCGATTTGCGGCTGTCGGATCACCCTATGCTGACGGCGGCGGTGGCGACGGGGCGTCCGTTGGTGCCGGTGTTTATTCTGGACGCCGAAACCAAAGCCCTTGGCGCGGCCCCCTTGTGGCGGCTGGGCTTGGGAATTGCGGCGTTTGCTAAGGCCTTGCAGGGTCTGGGCAGCCAACTGATCTTGCGGCGCGGGCCCGCCTTGGCGGTGCTGCAAGATTTGGTGGCGCAGACCGGGGCTTCGGGGGTGTTGTGGCAGCGGCTTTATGATCCCGCAGTGGTGGCGCGCGATACCGCAGTGAAAGCCGCGTTGCGCGCAAGCGGGCTGGCGGCAGACAGTGTGGCGGGGCATCTGCTGTTTGAACCCTGGACGGTGCAGACCGGGCAGGGTGGCTATTACAAGGTTTATACCCCGTTCTGGCGCGCCGTTGCCGGGCGCGATGTGCCCGCAGCGGCGCTGGCCCCAAAGGCGCTGCGCGCGCCGCTGGTCTGGCCCGCCTCCGACCGGCTGGACGACTGGCGCATGGGGCATGCGATGAACCGCGGCGCTGCGGTGCTGGCGCCCTACCAACGGGTGGGTGAGGCTGCGGCCCTTGCGCGACTGGATCAGTTTCTGGACGACGCGGTGGGCGCTTACAAAGACGCCCGCGACCTTCCGGGCCTGATCGGGGCTACGTCGGGGTTGTCGGAAAATCTGACATATGGCGAAATCGGCCCGCGCCAGATTTGGCATGCCGGTCAGCGCGCGCGGCTGATGGGTGCGCCGGGGGCCGAACATTTCCTGAAAGAACTGGTCTGGCGCGAATTTGCCTATCATCTGATGCACCACTCGCCCCATATCCTGACGCGCAGCTGGCGCGATGGTTGGGAGACTTTCCCATGGCGCGGCGACAACCCCGACGCCGAAGCGTGGCGACGCGGCATGACCGGAGAGCCGTTCGTCGATGCCGCCATGCGCGAGATGTATGTCACAGGCCGGATGCACAACCGCGCACGGATGATCGTCGGCAGCTATCTGACCAAACATCTGATGACCGATTGGCGCGTCGGCCTTGACTGGTTTGCCCAGTGCCTGACCGATTGGGATCCGGCGGCCAATGCGATGGGCTGGCAATGGGTGGCGGGCTGTGGCCCCGATGCAGCGCCCTATTTCCGGGTGTTCAACCCGTCGGGCCAAGCCGACAAATTTGATGCCGATCAAACCTATCGTCGCCGCTTTCTGGCCGAGATGACCCAGCATCCGGGGACGCTGGCCCGCGCCTACTATGATGCCGCACCGCGCGCCTGGGGGTTGGACCCAAAACGGCGCTACCCCGCGCCGGTGATTGACCTTGCGGCAGGCCGCTTGCGCGCACTGGCCGCCTATGCCGATCGTGCTAAATAACTGAATGTGCGGCGTTGTGGCGCGCCGGGACAAACCGATAAAACGCAGACCCAAGGGTGGGAAATGGAATTTCTGACGACAACAAAGGGCCAGACCGGCCTGCCACGCTATTTCGCCTCGGCTTTCGAGGTTGCCAAAAAACTGAACCGGGGGCGGCTGGATTTTGTGCTACCTGACGGGCGCCGCTTTCGCATTCAGGGGCAAAATCCGGGGCCGGTTGCGGAATTTGACGTGCATGATGTCGATATTTTCGCCCGGCTGATCCGCGAGGGTGATCTTGGCTTTTGTGACGCCTATCTTGAAGGTGCGTGGTCTACCCCCGATTTGCAGGCGTTTATGGATCTGGTCCACATCGGCAACGCGGCCGTCTATGATGGTTATCCCGGCCAGTCGCTGATCCGCGCGTTTGAACGGTTCCGGTTCTGGCTGCAGTCAAACTCCAAAACCCAAGCCCGCAAGAACATTGCCTATCATTATGATCTGGGGAATGAATTTTACGGCCTGTGGCTGGACGGCTCAATGACCTATTCGTCGGCGCTGTTTCGGTCGGGGCAGGAAAGTCTGGAAAAGGCCCAAGAGCAAAAGTACGCCAGCATGGTGGATCAGATGGGGGTGCAGCCCGGCGATCATGTGTTGGAAATTGGCTGTGGCTGGGGCGGTTTTGCCGAATACGCCGCCAAGGAACGCGGCTTGAAAGTGACCGGTCTGACCATCAGCCAAGCCCAGCACGACTATGCGGTTGACCGCATCGCCCGTGCGGGCCTGTCGGATATGGTCGAGATAAAGATGCAAGATTACCGCGACGAGAAAGGCAGCTACGACGGCATTGCCAGTATCGAGATGTTCGAAGCGGTGGGCGAGAAATACTGGCCCGTCTATTTCAACGCCGTGCGGGACCGGTTGAAACCGGGCAGATCGGCGACGTTGCAGATCATCACCGTGGAAGATCACCGGTTTGAAACCTACCGAAAAACCGTTGATTTCATTCAGAAATACATCTTTCCCGGCGGGATGCTGCCATCGCCTTCGGTGTTGCGGCGCGAAGTGGAACGCGCGGGCCTGCGGGTGCATGGGTCGATCGAATTTGGCAAAAGTTACAGCCAAACCCTGCGCCACTGGCATCAGGTTTTCAACGCCACTTGGGGCGAAGTGTCAAAGCAGGGCTTTGATGAACGCTTTCGCCGGATGTGGAACCTTTACCTAACCTCTTGTGCTGGCGCGTTTGAGGGTGGAAACTGCGACGTGACGCAGATTACCATCACCCGCCCGTAAACCTTTGCGGCACGCGGGGCGAGTGACCGGAGAACGCCGATGCCGACCGCTGCAAAACTTGCTGGTGCCGTATTTTTTGGTCTGATCGGTTATGTCGCCGTGATGCTGTATCTGCCGCATCTGCCAATTGATTTGCCGCCGGGTATGTTGCGCGAATATGCCGCCGCTTTGGGCGTGGTCATCGGCTGGCGGGTGACCGGGCAACTGGCGGGGCGCGGGTATAGCGACGCGATCGGCACAGGCGTGCGGGCGTCGGTCATGCTGGCGATTGTCGCGCTGTTGTTTTTTGCGATTCAGCTGATGATCAAGCGGTCTTACAAGATGATGTATGACGGCCCGATGGAGGCGGTGATCGGGGTGTTCGCACTGATGCTGGACTACAGCCGGGGCTTCTGGGCGGTTGATATTTTGGCATGGTTGTTGATCGGCGGCGCGGTGGGCGGTGTGGTGGTGGAATGGGTGGGGAAACGCTGGCGGTGACGGGTGTAACGGTTTGGGTTCGCGGCGCGTTGGCGCAAGATGCGTTGTTGCGGGTTGTGTTGGGGCGCGCGGTGCAGTCCGGTGTCGCCGGGCCGATGGCGCCGGGGCGGCGGTTGGACGGCCTGTCGACTGACGCGTCCGAACGGCTGTCGTTTTACGCCACGGCCGCCGGAATGCCAATGGAAGCGGCGGCAACAGGATCAGCTTTGGGCGTGGTATACGGCGCTGAACTTGCCCCCCTGTCACCGGGCGATTTTGCCGAATTGCTGGCAACGGCGGGCGACATCATGGCGCTTTATGGGGTGAAACCGGCAGGCGATGTGCGGGCGCGGGCGGGTGCCATGGCGGTGCGCGGGGCCGGGCGGGTGCGCGCCGCGGCGGGTGGTCCGACAATGCTGCGCCATAATCCACGGGCGGGCGATGTGCAGGTCTTTGCGCGCCGCGCGCCTTATGCGCGGTTTTTTGCGGTTGAGGAATACGATCTGACCCACCGCCGCCATGACGGCAGTGTCAGCGCGCAGATCACCCGGGCCGCATTTATTTCCGGTGATGCGGTGACGGTGCTGCCCTATGATCCCATCCGCGACCGGGTGTTGCTGATCGAACAGTTTCGTGCGGGCCCGTTCGCACGGGGCGACCGGCAAGCCTGGCAGCTGGAGGCGATTGCGGGCCGGATTGATCCGGGCGAGACGCCGCCGGATGCCGCGCGGCGCGAGGCGGTCGAAGAGGCGGGCCTGCGGCTGGACAGGCTGCTGGATGTGGCGCAATATTATCCAAGTCCCGGAATTTGCGCGGAATATCTTTATTCCTATCTGGCCATCACCGATTTGCCCGATGACGCCGCCGGGGTGTTTGGTGTGGCAGGCGAGGCCGAGGATATACGCGGCCATCTGGTGTCTTTTGACGATCTGATGGCGCTGGTGGCCACGGGCGAAGTGGCCAATGCGCCCCTGATCCTGACGGCCTATTGGCTGGCCGCCCGGCGGGACAGCTTGCGCGAGGCGTGACGCCCCGCCAAAACTCTTTAGAAGAGTTTTGATAAGAGTTTTCTGAAAACTCTTATCTTTTCTTGTCCTTACAACGCCAGTTTCGTCCACGCCGCGTTTTTGCCCGAGGACCGCACGCAGGCATCGACAAAAGCCACCCCTTCCAAGCCTTCTTTCAGCCCCGGAAACGTGACAGCAGCGTCCAGAGGCGTGCCATCGCGGCGCGCGATAATCGCGCGGGCGGCTTCGGCATAGATATTGGCAAAGCCTTCGAGATAGCCTTCGGGATGGCCCGCCGGAATGCGGCTGACCCGGGCTGCGGCCGCACCCGACCCCGCACCGCCCCGTGTTAACCGATAGCGCGGCGCGCCAAGGGGCGTTACCCAAAGATAGTTGGGGTTTTCCTGTTCCCATTCGATGCCCGCTTTGGTGCCATAGACCCGCAAGCGCAGCGCGTTTTCACAGCCCGCCGCCACTTGGGAACACCACAGCATGCCGCGCGCGCCCGAGGTATAGCGCAGCAGGACATGGCCGTTGTCATCCACCCGGCGGCCCGGCACAAAGGCTTGCAGATCGGCGGACAGTTCGGACAGCGTCAAGCCGGAGACGAAATTCGCAAGGTTAAACGCATGGGTGCCGATATCGCCGGTTGACCCGCCAGCCCCTGACCGAGCCGGATCGGTGCGCCAGTCGGCCTGTTTCTGGCCTGTGGATTCCAGCGGCTCTGCCAGCCAATCCTGCGCGTATTCCACATTGACCAAACGGATATCGCCCAGATCACCGGCCTGCACCATCGCCTGCGCCTGCCGGATCATCGGATAGCCGGTGTAATTATGCGTCAGCGCAAACACCACGCCCGATGCGGCGGCGGTCTTGGCCAGTTTTTTGGCTTCGGGCAGGGTGGCGGTCAGCGGTTTGTCACAAATCACATGGATGCCGCGTTTCAGGAATTCCAGCGCCACCGGCGCGTGCATGTGGTTGGGGGTCACGATGGCGACGGCCTGAATACCGTCTTTGCGGCGCGATTCCTTGGCGGCCATCTCGGCGTAACTGCCATAGCTGCGCGCCACCCCCAGATCGGCCGCCGAGGCCGCGGATTTATCCGGATCGGCGGAAAAACACCCTGCGACCAACTCATATTGGTCATCAATACGGGCGGCAATGCGGTGAACGGCGCCAATAAACGCGCCGCGCCCACCGCCGACCATGCCAAGGCGAATGCGGGGGCTGCGCGCGACATGTGCGGCGGTGATGGCCATGATTATTCCAATCCTAGCATACGGCGGTTGGCGGCGCGGTCGGTGCCCGCATCGGCGAAATCGTCAAAGGCGCGTTCTGTCACCCGGATGATATGGGCGTTGACAAAATCCGCCCCTTCGCGCGCCCCGTCTTCGGGGTGTTTGATGCAGCATTCCCATTCCACCACCGCCCAGCCGTCAAAGCCGTGTTGCGTCAGTTTCGAGAATATCCCGCCAAAATCAACCTGACCATCGCCCAGACTGCGGAACCGCCCGGCACGGTTGACCCACGACTGGAAACCGCCATAAACCCCTTGGCGACCCGTGGGGTTCAATTCGGCATCCTTGACGTGGAACATCCTGATCCGGTCGTGGTAAATGTCGATATGATCAAGATAATCAAGATGTTGCAGCACATAATGGCTGGGATCATACAGCATGTTGGCGCGGGCGTGGTTGTTCACACGGTCTAAAAACATCTCGAATGAAATGCCATCATGCAGATCTTCGCCGGGGTGAATTTCATAGCAGACATCGACACCCATCGCATCGGCATGGTCCAGAATTGGCACCCAGCGCCGGGCCAGTTCATCAAACGCCTCTTCCACCAAACCGGCGGGGCGCTGTGGCCATGGATACACATAAGGCCATGCCAGCGCCCCCGAAAACGTCGCATGCGCGGTCAGGCCAAGGTTACGGCTGGCGGTCAACGCCTTTTTGACCTGATCCACGGCCCATGCCTGCCGCGCCACAGGATTGCCGCGCACCGAAGGCGCTGCAAAGCCGTCAAACGCCGCGTCATAGGCCGGATGCACGGCAACCAACTGCCCTTGCAAATGCGTGGACAGTTCGGTGATCTCTATCCCCGCCTCGGCCGCAACCCCGCGCAGATCATCGCAGTAGGATTTTGACGTGGCGGCCAGATCAAGATCAATCAGCCGGGCATCCCAACTGGGAACCTGCACCCCCAGATAGCCGCAATCAGCGGCCCATCTGGTGATGGCGCCAAACGAGTTGAACGGCGCGGCATCGCCTGCGAATTGCGCCAAAAACAGCGCCGGGCCTTTGATGGTTTTCATAGCATTCTCCGGTCAGACAAGGTCTGCAATGGTGGGGCGGTCAAGAAATTGCCGCGGGGCGGTGGTGCTGTCTTCGATAGCGGCCATCAGCGCGCGGGCAAGGAAGTCGCCAGCTTTGCCGACATCTTCGTGCAACACAATAATTTCACGGCGAAAACGGAATAAAAAGTTCAGCGCCTCTTTGGCAGCCAGATCAAAATCGCGTCCGATGACCAGCCCCAGACTTTCTGCGCCGGTCACCGCCGACATGGCCGCGGTGGTTGATCCCACCACCATGCCATCGGGCCGGTTGGCTGCTGCCATGCGTTCGGCCACGGCGGCATGAATGCGCACCGCCCCCGAATCCGAATGCGCCGTGGCCAACACCTCAGCTTGCAAGCCGTGGTCTTTGCAGCCTTGAAAAAAGCCTGTTGTCATATGGGCGGCATATGACTGGCTGGCAGGCGGCGCCACCAATAGCAGATGCTTGCGCCCGCGCCGGGCCAGTTCTTGCACCGTGATGGCGGCAAACGCATGGTTATCATAATCGAAATAGGGATGGTTGATGCCGGTTTCGGTGCGGCCATGGGTGGCAAAGGGAAAGTTACGCTCGGACAGATAGCGCACGCGCGGATCGTCGGGCATGGTCTGGTTCAGGATCACGCCATCGGCACTTTCGGTTTCCACCAGATAGCGGATCGGGGCCATCGCGTCCTGATCGGCGAAAAACGGCATGATGACGACGTGATAAGCGGTGCCGCGCAACGCTTCGGCGGCGGAATAAATCAGGCTGGAGGCGTGGTTCATCACATCGGCCTCGGTCGAAAACACCAAGGCTATGACGTTGGTTTTGCCGGTGCGCAGCCGCAAGGCGGCCCGGTTGGGACGGTAACCAAGGCGGTTCGCAATCTCGCGCACCCGGCGTTTGGTTTCTTCGCCGATGTCGGACGCATCTTTCAACGCCCGGCTGACCGTGGCCACCGCCAGCCCTGATTCGGCGGCAATGGTCTTTAGGGTGGGGCGGCCCTGCTCGGTCAGCGGGGGAAGAGCGTTTGTCATCAAGTCCAATCCATCGGCCAAGGCCGCATTTGCTTTGTTTTGCGCAATCAGGGTCAACGATTCGCAGCCGTTTGCGCGCGGAACAAAAACTGCGGGCGCAGGGTCAGCGGATAACGCATTTTTCAAGCTATTGTAAGTAAACAATTTAATGCGCAACCCGTTGCGGCTGTCGATATCAGTGACCCCGGCTGCAACACCAAGGCGGTGGTCTATTCAAGCGACAACAAAATACTTTGGACAAGCGAAAAGATGTCTTGATTGAAAAAACTATAACGTTATAGATTTCTGCCATAACGACTAAAAACTTGGGAGGACTACATGAAGAATTGGAAATTGGCGGCGGCTTTGCTGCTGTCGGCGGCGCTGCCGACGCAGGCTTTGGCAACCGAACTGGAAGTAACCCATTGGTGGACATCGGGCGGCGAAGCTGCTGCGGTCGCCGAATTTGCCAAGGCATTTGATGCCACCGGCAACAAGTGGGTCGATGGCGCGATCGCAGGCTCTGGCGACACCGCACGCCCGATCATCATCAGCCGTATTCTGGGCGGCAACCCAATGGGCGCCACGCAGTTGAACCCCGGCACCGATGCGGATGAATTGATCACCGCCGGTCTGATGCAGGATCTGACCGAGCTTGCGACCGCTGAAGATTGGGCAACCATTCTGCGCCCGGCTTCGCAGTTGGCATCCTGCACCGTTGACGGCAAGGTTTACTGCGTGCCGGTCAACCTGCACTCGGCCCAGTGGATGTGGACCAACCGCAAAGTGTTCACCGACCTTGGCATGGAACCACCAAAAGACATCAACGAACTGATCGCTTTGGCGCCCAAGTTGCAAGAAGCTGGCATTCAGCCGCTGTCGCTGGCCCAAGGCTGGCCGGTTGGTCTGATGGTCAACGACATTCTGGTGGCTCAGGCGGGCGTCGATAACTTCGTCAAGGTTTACAAAGACCGTGACGTGGCGATTGCCGGCGGTGCTGAATTCACCAAGATCTTCGAGACGCTGGCATCGGTGCGTCAATACACTCCTGCCGACAAAATGGTTCCGCAGTGGAACGAAGCTGTGGGTCTGGTGATCCAGGGCAAAGCCGCTGCCAACATCATGGGTGACTGGGCTGGCGGCGAATTCGCAGTGGCGAACATGGTTGCAGGCACCGACTTTGACTGCCTGCCCGGTCTGGGTGTGACCCCGGTTCTGAACACGGGCGGCGATGTGTTCTACTTCCCCAAATCCGCTGATCCTGCTGTAACGGCGGCGCAGATGGTGATGGCATCGACGCTGGTAACCAAGGAAGTTCAGGTTGCGTTCAACTTGAAAAAAGGCTCGCTGCCGATGCGCGCCGACGTTGATCTGGGTGCTGCGAACGACTGCATGAAGAAAGGCCTTGAGATCCTTGACGGATCGACCGCCGTGTTCCCGAACGACGTCCAGATGATTGATCGCGATTCGATCAACCAGATCAACGACTTGTTCACAGAGTTCATGGCGAACCCAGACGTGACGGCTGCGGATGCGCAGGCAAAGTTCGTCTCAATCATCGCCGCTGCTCCGCCTCTCTGAGCCTTGGCTGATTGACTGAAAACAGGCCCGGTTGCCCCCCTTGGTGGCCGGGCCTGTTCTTTGAACCCTTTGCCAACAGGTAGGACGCATGGATCGGCCAAACCCCCTATTCCGCAATCTTTCCGCAAAATTTGCCGCGCTGCCGATGATCTTGATCGTAATGTGCGTGTTTGTGGGCGGAACGCTTTGGACGATCTTGTTTTCGTTCACCAATATCAAAATTTTGCCGATCTTTACCCCAAGTGAATGGGTGAACGGATTTGTCGGCTTTGCCAATTACGAGCGGCTGTTCAACACCGATCGCTGGATGAATTGCCCCGCAATCACCAAAATCGGCACTGCGGCGTGGAAGTTTTCATGCACGGGTGCGATGCCCAACATGGTGACCTATGCGGTGCTGGCGATCATCATTTCGATGTCGTTGGGATTTTTGATGGCTGTGATGATGGATCAGAAAATCCGGCTGGAGGGCGTGTTCCGCACCATCTACCTTTATCCCTTCGCGCTGTCATTCATCGTTACCGGCCACGTCTGGGCGTGGATCATGTCGCCTGAATACGGCATGCAGGCGGCGGTGCGGAAACTGGGCTGGGAAAGTTTCAGTTTTGGTTGGATCGCAGACCGCGAAATGGTGATGTATGCCATTGTAATTGCAGGCATCTGGCAAGGCGCTGGCTTTGTGATGGCCTTGATGCTGGCGGGGTTGCGCGGCATTGATGAAGATATCTGGAAAGCCGCCCGCGTTGACGGAATCCCTGCGTGGCGCACCTATCTGCAGATCGTTTTGCCGATGATGAAGGCTGTTCTAGTGACCACTTTCGTGATCGTGGCATCGGGGGCGGTGCGGGTTTACGATATCGTCGTGGCCATGACGGATGGCGGTCCGGGCATCGCGTCCGATGTGCCGACGCGCTATGTTTACACTAACTTTTCGGCCAACCTTGGCCAGTCGCTTTCGGCGTCAACGGTGATGCTGGTGACGATGGCCTTGGTCCTGATCCCATGGATCAGGTTGGAATTTGGCAAAAAAGCGCAGGGGCATTGATCAGATGGCAAACACAACCTTTTCCAACGGCCCCTCTGGTGCCAAGCCAAAGCCGTTTATCACCTGGCAGCGCTTTTTGGTCTATTCGGTGCTGACCATCTGCGCGATTTTCTTTCTGTTCCCGCTTTATATCATGATCATCACGTCGCTGAAGGACATCGAAGAAATTCGCAGCGGCAACATCTTTGTGCCAACCATGAAACCCAGTTTTGACGCTTGGGCCAAAGCATGGGATTCCGCCTGCACCGGGCTTTATTGCGAAGGCATCAAGGTGGGGTTCTGGAATTCGATCAAGATCACCGTGCCATCGACCATCGTGTCAATCGTGGTGGCGTCGCTGACCGGCTACACGTTGGCGAACTGGCCGTTCAAATATTCGGAACTGTTCTTCTCGATCCTGCTGCTGTCATCGTTCATCCCCTACATCGTGATGCTGTATCCCCTGGTTCTGATCACCAAGTGGCTGGGTATCTTTTCAACGCTGCCCGCGGTGGTGCTGGTGCATACCATCTTTGGCCTGCCGATCCTGACCTTGCTGTTTCGCAATTATTTCGCCTCGCTACCGGCGGAATTGTTCAAGGCGGCGCGGGTGGACGGCGCGGGATATTGGCAGATTTTCATCCAGATCTTTGTGCCGATGTCCGTGCCGATCTTTACCGTGGCGGTGATTTTGCAAGTCACCGGCATCTGGAACGACTTCTTGTTCGGGGTGATCTATGCGGGGCCGACCAACTATCCGATGACGGTTCAGTTGAACAATATCGTCAACTCGGCGATGGGCGGCAAAGCCTACAACGTCGATATGGCGGCGACGATCCTGACGGGTCTGGTGCCGCTGACCATCTACTTCGTTTCTGGCAAATATTTCGTGCGCGGCATTGCAGCCGGCGCCGTCAAGGGTTGATCCTATGCACTCAGTCTCTGTCCAAAATCTGACCTTGAAATTCGGCGCTGCTGAAGTTCTGAAAAACCTGAACCTTGATGTCGAGGAAGGTGAATTCATCGTGCTGCTGGGGCCTTCGGGCTGTGGCAAATCCACCTTGCTGAATTGCTTGGCCGGGCTGTTGGAACTGTCCGAGGGCCAGATTCATATCAAAGGCAAAAACGTCACCTGGGCCGAACCGTCAGAGCGCGGCATCGGCATGGTGTTCCAGTCCTATGCGCTTTATCCGCAAATGACGGTGCGGGGCAATTTGTCGTTCGGGTTGAAAATCGCCGGGTTGCCGAAGGATGAGATCGAAAAGCGGGTGCAGCGCGCGTCCGAGATTTTGCAGATCGGCCCGTTGCTGGATCGCAAGCCCGGCGCGTTGTCGGGAGGGCAACGTCAACGCGTGGCGATCGGGCGCGCGTTGGTGCGCGATGTCGATGTGTTCCTGTTCGACGAGCCACTGTCGAACCTTGATGCCAAACTGCGCAGCGAATTGCGGGTCGAATTGAAACGTCTGCACAACCGGTTGAAAAACACCATGGTTTACGTGACGCATGACCAGATCGAGGCGCTGACGCTGGCTGACCGCATTGCCGTGATGCGCGGTGGCATTATCCAACAACTGGACGCGCCGCAAACCATCTATAACCGCCCGACAAACCTGTTTGTGGCCGGTTTTATCGGCAGCCCGTCGATGAATTTTCTGCACGGAGCTACCGTTGATGGTGGCAGCGCCTTTCAGTTTGGCGATATCAAGATCAATCTGGCGGGCTATGATGGCAGCGCGGTGCTGGACCGGCCCAAGGCGATTTTGGGCCTGCGCCCGGAACATCTGCACATCCAGACCACTGCCGAACCCGGCCTGACCATCCCGGCGGTGGTCGAAATAGACGAGCCGATGGGCGCAGACAGTCTGGTCTGGCTGATGGCCCAAGGCACACAAATGTCGGTGCGGGTGCCAGTGGAACGGCGTATGGCGGCGGGCACCGAAGTGCATCTGAAAGTGGATATTCCCAAAGCGTCGATTTTCGACGTCGGAACGGAACAACGGGTCTGATCATGCTTGATCTTTGCGGGGAATGGGCGCTTTGCGATGAAAGCGGCGGGCATGCTGTTGCCTTGACGTTGCCCGGCGATGGCATCTCGGCGCTGCATGCGGCGGGGGCAATCCCCGATCCCTACTGGGGCCGCAATGAATACGGGCTGCGCTGGATTTGCGCCCGCGATTGGGTGGCGGTGCGGCGTTTTGACGTTGTGCGCACCGATCAGGTGCTGGTGGTGTCGATGCTGGATACCGTGGCCGAAGTGACGGTAAACGGTGTTCTGGTGCTGCGGTCGGACAGCATGTTTCGCAGCTACCGGGTTGATCTGTCCGGCGTGTTGCGGCTGGGCGAGAATGACATCGCCATCCGGTTCAAATCCCCCGCGCGCGAAGCTGCCGCGCGCCAAGCGGCCCAGCCCTATTTCGTGCCGTTTTCTGCCAACAACACCCCTATCCACAACGGCAATATGCTGCGCAAACCAAGTTGCGATTTCGGCTGGGACTGGAATATCGCGCTGGCCACCTTTGGGCTATATGGCGATTTCTATCTGGAACCGCTGGCGTCTGCGCGGATTGCGTCGATGGTGATCGCGCAGACCCACAGCCCCGGCAGGGCAGTGGTGGCGGTGGATGTGACGGTGGAAGGCGAGGCTGAAGGCCGCGACATAACCTTGTCGCTGTGCGGCGCGCAGGCCCGCGCCACCGTGCGGCGCGGCATGGCTTGGGCGGAATTGGTGATAGATGCGCCCGATCTGTGGTGGCCCGCAGGGGCAGGGGCGCAGCCGTTGCACGATCTGCAGGTGACTTTGGGCGATCAGGTG
>JANPLZ010000021.1:0-4561 GCA_031422555.1 Cypionkella sp.
CGCGTTGTTTGGCGGCTATCCCAGCCTGCAAACCGATTTTGTGGGCGCGCGTTTTGCAGCCACCGATCTGACCGGGCGGGCGGGTCTGGCCGAGGTTCTGGCGGTGCGCAATTATCAGGGCTTGAAACGGATGTTCGCGGCTCCCGATCACATCGCGGCGGTGTTGGCGGCGGTGACGGTGGCGGCGGGGGCGGGCCTGCCCGAAATTGAAGCAATGACCGGGCTGAAAACCCAAGGCGTGCAGCGTATTTTGATCTGGCTGTTGAAATACGACTTTGTAAAGCGGGTGTAGGGCCGGGGTTCACCCCGCCAGACTGTGCAAAGGGAAGCCCCTCTATTCCTTGAAATAGCGGCTGTCCTTGATCTGATCCCAAGCCCAGACCACCTCTTGCAGCCGGTCTTCATCGCTGCGGTCGCCGCCGTTCATATCGGGGTGAAGATCCTTGACCAGACCTTTATATTGTTTGCGAATCTCGGTTTTGGTCCAACTGTCGCGCACGTCCAGAATCTCGACCGCCTTGCGTTCGGTGGCGGGCAGTTTGCGGGTGACGTTAGACGTCGGCTTGCCGGGGTTGCGGGTGGCATTGTCGCCCAGCAAAGACATCGGATCATCAACGCCCAGACGGTGCCACGCATTGCCGTCATCCTTGCGTGAAAACGGTTTGGTCTCACGCTCCCACAGGCGGTCTTTTTCCAGCAGCTTTTGAAATTCCTCATCCGACGCTGCGCCAAAGAAATTCCATTTCAGATTGTATTCGCGCACGTGGTCGCGGCAAAACCAGAAGTATTCGTCCAGATGATCGGGTGATTTGGGCGCGCGATACGCACCTTTTTCCTTGCAGCCCGGAAAATCACAGCCCTTGTTTGACGTCTCGAACGCCCCCGACATGCCGCGCCGCGTTGTTTTGCGCTTGGCTTTATCCGACGACACGCGGATATCAAATTCAAAGGGTGGGCGCGTTGACATGAAGGCTGGCCTTTCCGACTCGGAGGCGAGAGCTTACGGCATTGCGCGGCGGATTGAAGGGGTATCAGACAAATGAGTGCAGCACAGGACATGAAGTCGCGGCTGGAGGCGGCTTTTCGCCCCGAACGGCTGGAAATTATCAATGAAAGCCATCAACATGCGGGCCATGGCGGCGATGACGGGTCGGGCGAGTCGCATTTCCGGCTGGTGATCCGCGCCCCCGCCCTGGCCGCGATGACGCGGGTGGCCCGCCACCGCGCGGTGCATGCCGCCTTGGGGGATCTGAACACACGGGTCCATGCGATTGCGTTGGATTTGGGTTAGCGGCGGTTCGGGGCGAAAATTTTTCGGCAAAAATTCTTCTGCGCCCGGTGTCAACCGCCGGCTTTTAGGCGCGCCCGGGCCGCGTGCAAAATCGGTTCGGTATAGCCTGCCGGCTGCTCGATGCCCTTGAACACCAGATCGCAGGCGGCGCGGTAGGCCACGCCATCAAACCCCGGGGCCATCGGTAGATAGGCCGGATCAGCGGCATTCTGGCGGTCCACCACCGCCGCCATTTTCTGCATCGCGGTGGTGATCTGGTCCGCCGAAACAATGCCATGCAACAACCAGTTCGCCAGCGCCTGTGATGATATCCGACAAGTCGCGCGGTCTTCCATCAGGGCCACGTCATTGATATCGGGCACTTTTGAACACCCCACGCCCTGATCGACCCAGCGCACCACATAGCCCAGAATGCCTTGGGCGTTGTTTTCAACCTCGCGCAGAATTTGTGCCTCGCTCCATTGCCGGTAGGTTGCCAGCGGAATGTCCAGCACCGCATCGACATAGGCACGCCGCCCGCCCGCAGCCAACCGCTTTTGCACGGTGGCCACATCCACCCGGTGATAATGCAGCGCATGCAGCGTGGCCGCGGTGGGCGATGGCACCCAGGCACAACTGGCACCACTGCGCGGATGGTCGATCTTTTGATCCAGCATCGCCGCCATCAGATCGGGCATCGCCCACATGCCCTTGCCGATTTGTGCCCGCCCCGACAGCCCGCATTCCAGCCCGATATCGACGTTCTGGTTTTCGTAAGCCGTGATCCAGCCTTTGCGTTTGATGAAATCCTTGCGGCTGAACGGGCCTGCCTGCATCGAAGTGTGAATTTCATCGCCGGTGCGGTCCAGAAAGCCGGTGTTGATAAAGGCAATTCGGTGGCGGGCGGCGCGGATACATTCTTTCAGATTGACCGACGTGCGGCGTTCTTCGTCCATCACCCCCAGTTTCACCGTGTGGGCGGGCAGCCCCAGCAACTGTTCGACGCGGGCAAAGGTTTGATCGGCAAACGCCACTTCGGCGGGGCCGTGCATTTTTGGCTTTACGACATAGATCGCACCACGGTCTGAATTGCGCGGCCCAGCGGTTTTGCGCAGATCGTGCAGCCCGATCAGCGTGGTAATCACCGCGTCCATCAGCCCCTCGAACACCTCGGCCCCGGATGCATCCAGAATGGCCGGTGTGGTCATCAGGTGGCCCACATTCCTGATCCACAACAGTGCGCGGCCTTTCACCGTCAATGCCCCGCCGGTGGCGGCGGTATAGGCGCGATCGGGGGCCAGATGACGGGTCACCGCCACGCCATCCTTGACCATATCCGCGGTGAGATCGCCGCGCATCAACCCCAGCCAATTGGCATAGGCGGCAACCTTGTCGGCGCCGTCAACGCAAGCCACCGAGTCTTCCAGATCGACAATCGCTGACAATGCGGATTCCAGCCGCACATCGGCCAAGCCCGCCTGATCGCGCGCGCCGATGAAATGGGCGCGGTCAAACACCAATTCGGCCAGCAAACCGTTGTTGCGCAGCAAAACCGCCTCGGGCGCGCGGGGATTGCCGCGAAAGCCTGCAAATTTTTCCGGCTGCATCAAGGGCAGATCATCGACCAGCAGCGCGCCGTCCTTGATGTGATAGCGCCGCGCGTCGGCATGGCTGGTGCCTGCGATGGCAAAAGCCTCGTCCAGAAACACCCGGGCGCGCGCCACCACCCGCGCGCCGCGGCCTTTGTCATAGCCGCCCGGTGGCGGGGCGGACCCCATCGCATCGGTGCCATAAAGCCCGTCATATAGGCTGCCCCAGCGCGCATTGGCCGCGTTCAGCGCATAGCGCGCGTTGGTGATCGGCACCACCAGTTGCGGGCCAGCCACTTGGGCGACTTCGGGATCAACCCCGGTGGTGTCTATCTGAAAATCGGGGCCTTCGGGCAACAGATAGCCGATAGTTTGCAAGAATTCGCGGTAGGCATAATGGTCATGCGGGGCTGTGCGATGGGCGATGTGCCAGGCATCAATCTGCGTTTGCATCTGCGCGCGGGTGGCCAGCAGGGCGCGGTTAATGGGCGTCAGATCAGCGATGATCGCGGCAAAGCCCGCCCAAAACGCGTCAACCGCAATCCCGGTGCCGGGCAGGGCGTGGGTTTCGATAAACCCGGCAAGCGCCGTATCAACCTGCAAGCCACAGCGATCTGTCCGGGTCATTTTGTTCAGCCCTTGTTCCCAATTGCCCAAGGGTTAGCCATAATTACGCGGCGCTGCAATCAAAGCCATTGCGCAATCGCGCGTCCTGCCTGATACTAAGCCATATGACTAAGTATGAACCGCAGCTTTCCGCAATCTTTCAGGCGCTGTCCGATCCAACCCGGCGGGCGATGCTGGCGCAATTGGCCATGGGTCCGGTGGGTGCCACCGAACTGGCCCGCCCGACGGGTTGGGCGCTGCCAACGGTGCTGCGCCATATCGCGGTGCTGGAGGCAGCGGCGCTGATTGACACGGAAAAGATCGGTCGCAGCCGGATGTGCCGCCTGCGCCCGGAAACCCTTAATGCCACCGCAGGCTGGATGGCCACGCAGCGCGCAATCTGGGAAGCGCAAACCGACCGGCTGCAAGCCTATGTAGAAACCATGATGCAGGATGACCCCCATGACCACTGAACTGATCCTAAGCCGGGTGCTGAAGGCCCCGCGCGCCGCGATTTACGCCTGCTGGACCACCCCGGAACATATGGTCCACTGGTTCATGCCCAAGCCGCATTTCATCGACAATATCACGATTGATCTGCGTCCCGGCGGGCGGTTTGACAGCACCATGCACGTCGACGGCGCGGCGTTTCCCAGCCTTGGCTGCGTGCTGGATGCAATTCCGGACCGCCGTTTTGCCTTTACCGATCTGATGACGGCCGATTTTCAGCCCGTTGCCAGCCCCGGTTTGGGCTTTACCGCCACGATAGATTTGTCAGATCACGACGGCGGCACGCTTTATCATGTCACCGCCCGCCACCGCACCCCCGAGGACAGCCAAAAGCACGAGGCGATGGGCTTTAGCCACGGCTGGGGCGTCGTTGCCACCCAACTTGAAGCCTATGCAGGAACGCTATGATGCAAGACCGCCAGATCGTGATCACCCGGTTTATCGCCGCACCGGCCGCCAAAGTTTGGCAATGCTGGACCGACCCTGCGATCTTGCCGCGCTGGTTTGGGCCACAAGGCTACAGCTGCCAGACCAAAGAGATTGACCTGCGCCAGGGCGGATTGTGGCGGTTTGACATGATCGGGCC
>JANPLZ010000022.1:0-10419 GCA_031422555.1 Cypionkella sp.
GGGGTTTTGAACGCGCATGGCCATTTCACCGAAGCGGGGTTTGTGCCGGTGCTGATGAACCTGATGTTCATTGCGGCCATGTTGGCGGCGCTTTGGGCGGGTTGGGATATGGGGCTGACATTGGCCTGGACCGTGCCGTTCACCGGTGTCGCACAACTGGCGTTTACCTGGCGGGCAGCGGCCAAGCTGGGGTTCGTATTCACGCCAAGGTGGCCGAAATGGACGCCCGACCTGACGCGTCTGGCCATCATCGCCGCCCCCGCCGTTCTGGCGGGCGGGGTGGTGCAGATCAACCTGTTGGTGGGCCGTCAGGTGGCCAGTTACACCGAAGGTGCTGTCTCGTGGCTGGTCTACGCCGACCGCCTATATCAACTGCCGCTGGGCGTTGTGGGTATTGCCATTGGCACCGTATTGCTGCCGGATCTGTCGCGCCGCCTGCGCGCAGGCGATGCGGCGGGCGGGCGCGAAAGTTTTAACCGGGGCTGCGAATTCGCGCTGGCGCTGACGGTGCCTGCCGCGGTGGCGCTGGTGATGATCGCACTGCCGCTGACGCAAGTGCTGTATGAACGCGGCGCGTTTGGCCCGGATGATACGGCCTCTACCGCGCTGGCACTGGCGATTTATGGCGCCGGTCTGCCTGCCTTCGTTTTGCACAAAGTGTTGCAGCCGTTGTATTATGCCCGCGAAGACACCCGCCGCCCGTTTCGCTATGCGGTGGTGTCGATGGTGTTGAACGCAGCCATCGCTGTGGGTCTGATGCCCTATATCGGCTTTGCCGCTGCCGCGCTTGCGACCACGCTGGCAGGGTGGATCATGGTGGCGCAACTGTGGTTTGGCATAAGGCGGATGGGCGATGAGGCGCGGTTTGATACAAGATCGAAGTCGCGGATCCCGCGGCAGATTTTGGCGGCTGTCGCCATGGGGGCCGTGCTGTTTGGTGGCCAGATCGTGCTTGGCCCCCTATTGGCCGAACCGTTCTGGCGTTATGTGGCATTGGCTGCGCTGATCGCGGCGGGTATCGCCAGCTATTTCATCGCGGGCACCGCCATCGGCGCGTTTCGGATGGCGGATTTCAAAGGGCTGCGGCGTCAGCGCTGACGGATGCGGTCGCGCACCCGGCCAAACCCGCCGGGGCTGACCACAAAGGATATCAAAAATCCGGCAGCAAAGCCGGGCAAATCGGCGACCCATTCCCAGCCGCCGCCAAACAACACGCCAAACAGCAATTGCGCCGCCAGCAAAAACCCGATCATCGAAAAGGCGCGGTATTGGTTCACTCCGGTGCCCGCCAGCCGAACCCAGATCAGAAAGGTAAACGCGCCAATCAGCCCGTAAACCGCCGGAAAAGCCCCAAAAAGTGGTTGGCGGATATCGGGGATCGAGACATAGACCAGCCCGCCGATAATCGCAGCCCCAAAGAACACCACCAACAGCGCCCACCAGCGAAACACTTCGCCGACGAACTTGCCCAACGCCAACACCATCACCACGCCAAACAGCGCCTGACTTACGGTGAAATTCAAAAACGGATAGGTCACAAAGCGCAACAGCACGTCCGCGTCGAAATTGCCGATGGCCAGTTGCTGACGCCAGAAATCCGGCCACAAACCGTATTGCTCGATCGCGGCTGTGCGCCAGCCTACCGCCGCAGGCCCGCCAATCACCCCCGCATCGCCCAAGCTGAACATCAGCTCCAGCACGATCATCGGCAGGGCCAACAGCCAGACCACTGGCGGCAAGGGGTTCAGCGGCGGTGCGTTCGGGTCTTGCATATGCTCTATCCTGCGGGCGGCGGGGCAAGTCAGATTGACGCCCCCGCCCCACAGCGATAAGCGAGACGTAAAGCTTTTTCCAGATGGAGTTCGATATGTCCGCGCCGGTGCAACCGTCTTTGACGTTTCCGACCCGCATATTTTCGGGGATTCAGCCGTCGGGCGGGCTGACTTTGGGCAATTATCTGGGCGCGCTGAAGCGTTTTGTCGAAAAGCAGGACGAAGGCATCGAGACGGTTTATTGCCTGGTCGATATGCATGCCATCACGGTCTGGCAAGACCCCGTCCGCCTGCGTCATGCCACCCGTGAGGCGGCTGCGGGCTTTATCGCGGCAGGTATTGATCCGGCACGCTCGATTTTGTTCAACCAATCCCAAGTGAGCGCCCACACCGAATTGGCATGGATTTTCAACTGTGTGGCGCGGTTGGGCTGGATGAACCGGATGACGCAGTTCAAGGACAAGGCCGGCAAGAACGCCGAAAACGCCAGCCTTGGTTTGTATGCCTATCCGGCCTTGATGGCGGCGGATATTCTGGCCTACCGCGCCACCCATGTGCCGGTGGGCGAAGATCAAAAACAGCATATCGAATTGACCCGCGACATTGCCGCTAAATTCAACAATGATTTCAAGGTGAATTTCTTTCCGATCACCGAACCTGTCATCGAAGGCGCCGCCACCCGGGTGATGAGCCTGCGCGACGGCACGGCAAAAATGTCCAAATCTGATCCGTCGGATCAAAGCCGGATCAACCTGACCGATGATGCCGACACGATTTCGAAGAAAATCCGCAAGGCCAAGTCCGATTCTGACCCGTTGCCAGACAGTCTGGACGGCCTGCGCGACCGCCCCGAAGCGCGCAATCTGGTCAACATCTATGCTGCTTTGGCGGGGCTGACCCCGGCGCAGGTCGTGACACAATACGCAGGCGCGCAGTTTGGCACGTTCAAGCCCGCGTTGGCCGATCTGGCGGTGGAAAAGCTGGCCCCGATCACCACTGAAATGACGCGCCTGATGAAAGACCCCGCCGAGATTGACCGGATATTGGGGATCGGTGCGGCGCGCGCCGACGCCATCGCCCGCCCGATTGTTGATCAGGTTTATGATATTGTCGGCATGATCCGGTCGCGGCAGATTTGATGGTGCGGGCGCTTGCCCGTTGGGTTTTGCGCCTGATACTGGCAGGATCGCTGGCTGGCACCACTTTGACGGCGGCGCGGATTGCGTCGGATCCGTTGATTGCACCGTTCACCGATGCCACCCAAGACCAGATCGCCGCAAGCATCGACGTCATATTGGCAAGGGCCGCCACGTCAGAAACCATGCAGGCCCATATCGCCAACCGCCTGACCGAGCGCCCGCGCAATTGGCTGGCGCTGGATGCTTTGGTGGCTTTGGCAGACGAGCGTGCGATCGCGTTGCCGCAAAACCTGACGGCTGCGGTTCGGATCGCGCGGGAGGATGATCACGGCTATTACGCAACGCTCGCCTCTTGTGCCGCCTGCGCCTATGATCCTGCCGGGTGCAACCTGTCGGAAGTGATGATTTGTCAGGTCCCGATTGCCCTTTCGCCGATTGGCGACCTTACCGGAATCACCCGTGCCGGGGTGGCCTATGCAACCGGCGCGCCGGTGGATCAGATCGACCTTGCGCTATCGGTCGTGGGATTGGGGGCGACGGCTGCGGTGGTGGCAACAGGGGGGTCGTCGGTTGTGGTCAAGGCCGGGGCCGGATTGGCCAAACTGGCACGCCGGATGGGGCGGCTGTCGCCCCGGCTGGTGGAAATGGCGGCAGAGGCGGTGCGAAAAGGTGTAAACTGGGCGGCATTGCCAGCGGTGCGGTCCATTGACGACTTGAAAGCGGCGATCCGCATAGATGCTTTCGGTCCGCTGACCAGCACGCTGGCCGATCTGGACCGCCTGCGTGCGGCCACCGACACCGCAACCGCGCTGCACTTGTTGCCCCTTGTCGATGATGCCGCTGACGCAGGCCGCCTGGCGCGCACAGCCGAGGCCATGGGCCCAAAACTGGTTGGACGTGCCGAGGTGCTGGGCAAGGCAAGGTTGATGCGCGCCACGCTGCGGGCATCAAAAACCGGTTGGGCGCTGGTTTCGGGGATGGTTGGGGTGCTGCTGTCGGCGGCAATGATGGTGGCAAGCCTGCTGCAGACCCGGCTTTTGCGGTGGGGGCAACGCGCCGCACAGGCCTGATCTGTCACAGAATCGATTCACTGATCTGCGATACCGTGAAAGGGGCATGGCTGCCCCATCTGTCCCCCGCTTGAAGGCCCGCTACATTTGGGCCGCGCCCTCGGATCATCCCCGGTCCGAGGGCTTTTTTGCGCAATCCTTGTGCATTCCGGGCTATGGTTAGCCAACATCACATCCCATATCTGTTTGCCACGCCCGTCCTTCGGGCCTTTGGAGATTTCCCATGTCTGTTTTGCACCCTGCAACCCGTGTCGGCCATGTGCATCTGAAAGTGGCCGATCTTGACCGCGCCATCGCGTTTTATTCCGGCTTGCTTGGCTTTGACGTCACCCAGCGGCGTGGCGGGCAAGCGGCGTTTTTGTCAGCGGGCGGCTATCACCACCATATCGGGTTGAACACGTGGGAAAGTGCGGGCGGCACCCCGCCACCCCCCGGCCATACCGGGCTTTATCACACCGCGTTTTTGTTCCCCGACCGCAGGGCGCTGGCACAGGTGTTCAAACGGCTGGTTGATGCGGGGTATCCGCTGCAAGGGTCGGCCGATCACGGCGTCTCTGAGGCGATCTACCTGAGCGATCCTGACGGCAATGGCGTTGAGCTGTATCGTGACCGGCCCGAGGCTGACTGGCCGCGCAACGCCGATGGCGGTCTGGCGATGACCAACGCAAGGCTTGATCTGGCGGCATTATTGGCAGATGCGGACTAGGCACACCGGCGGAACTTTGCGCAGATAACCGCGCCACCTGGCAAAGTTTTGCCCGCTGGCCATGGCCCTTGGCCCTGCAATCCGGCGCAGTCATACCCGCAAGCGGCGGAAAAACTGTGTTTCTTGTCCGCAGGTTGCGGTTCAGTCTTTCGGTGCAAGACTTGCTACGGCACCGCCGCCGCCTCTTTCCGCCCACCTGACAACTGGCCCTTTCCCCCGGCTGTGCGGAATGTTTAAGTCGCGGCACAGGGATAGGGGAACAGCATGGCTTTTGGCAAAACGATCCGCACCTTTTGGGAAGGGCGCTGGCATGAGGGTGATCTGGCGGTGATGAAGGCCGCCGATCATGGCATCTGGCAGGGGTCATCGGTGTTTGACGGCGCGCGCTATTTCGACGGCATGTGCCCCGACCTTGACCTGCATTGCCAACGCATCAACCATTCCGCCACCGCATTGATGATTACGCCCACCTGTGCGCCCGAAGACATGGCGGCAATCATCCGGGAGGGATTGCTGTCTTATGGGCCAGGTCAGGCGGTCTATGTGCGCCCGATGTATTGGGCGCTGCATGGGTCGGATTTGGGGATTGTGCCGCAACCGGGGGCCACAGGCTTTGCGATTTGTCTGGAGGAAGTGGCCATGCCGGACCCCGAATTTGCCACCACCGTCACCCGCACCCGCTTTCGCCGCCCGGTGCTGGAGGATAACGTCTGCAACGCCAAGGCGGGCTGTCTTTACCCCAACAACGCCCGCATGCTGGCCGAAGCGCAGGCCAAGGGCTTTGGCAATGCCTTGGTTGCGGATGTGATGGGCAATCTGGCAGAAAGTGCCACCGCGAATGTGTTTTTGGTCAAAGACGGGGTGGTGTTCACACCGATCCCCAATGGCACATTTCTGGCGGGCATCACCCGGGCGCGGCATATCTCCAACCTGCGCGCCGATGGGTTTGACGTGCGCGAAACGGTGCTGACGTTTGATGACGCCCACGCAGCCGATGAGATTTTTCTGTCAGGCAATTTCGCCAAAGTCACCGCTGTCAAGGCGTTCGATGCCACCGAATACAAATCCCGCCCGGTCACGGCACGGGCGCGGCGGCTGTATTGGGATTGGGCGGCGACCCAGCGCGCCTGATTGCGGCCGTCGTTACCCGCGCTGCACCGCTTGCCTTATGCGGCAGACCCGGTAGATATGCGACAAGGGGAGTCGAGATATGCGCAAGTTTCTTGTGGTGCTGGACGATAGCCGTGAATGCCTCAACGCCATGCGGTTTGCGGCGTTGCGGGCGGCGCATACCAACGGCGGGGTGCAGATATTGTCGATCATCCCGCCAGAAGAATATCAGCACTGGATGGGCGTGGCCGACCTCATGCGCGCCGAAGCCCGCGAACGGATTGAAGCGCATTTCGAAGTGTTTGCCAAATGGATGCGCGACAAACAGGGCATCAACCCCGAACTGATCATCCGTGAAGGCGATCCGGTAACCGAGATTCTGGCGCAGGTGAAAGAAGACCCCACTGTGGGCATTCTGGTGCTTGGGGCGGGCACCGATAAATCGGGGCCGGGGCCGCTGGTGACAAAAATGACCCGCGCGTCAGGGTCGCTGCCCATTCCGATCACTATCGTGCCCGGCGATATGAGCAAGGAACGGTTGGAAAGTATAACGTAAGGCAAGTGTTGGCACGCCCCGGGCGTGATCCGGGGCCTTTCGCCCGCGCCAACGATAGGCCCCGGATCAGGTCCTGGGCGTGCCCCCTTCTTAGAACCATTCCAATCTTGACTTCCCCGGCCCCAAGGCGCATATCCGACTGGAATAGTCGGAGATTTGCACATGTTCATCCAGACCGAATCCACGCCAAACCCCGCCACCTTGAAATTCCTGCCCGGACAATCCGTGCTGGATATGGGCACTGCCGATTTCCCCTCCTTGGAGTCGGCGGATAAATCGCCCTTGGCCAAGCGCATCTTTGCAACGGGTCAAGTGACCGGCGTGTTCTTTGGCACCGATTTTGTGACCGTGACCAAGGCTGATGACGCCGATTGGCAGCATATCAAACCCGCGATTTTGGGCGCGATCATGGAGCATTATCAATCCGGTGCCGCCGTGATGGACGGCGAGGCGCAATCCGCGCATGCCACGCATGATGGCCCTGACGGCGATGTCGTGCGCCAGATCAAGGAATTGCTGGACAGCCGGGTGCGCCCGGCGGTGGCGCAGGATGGTGGCGATATCACGTTCCATGGCTTTGACCGGGGCATTGTTTATCTGCACATGAAGGGCGCTTGTGCGGGCTGCCCATCGTCGACTCTGACGCTGAAAATGGGCATTGAAAACCTGTTGCGCCATTACATCCCCGAAGTGCTGGAAGTGCGCCCCGTCGCCACCTGACGCGTGTTGCCTTCAATCGGATACAAACATTCACTCACTGTCCCGACGCAGCGAATGCTCTTGCAAACGCTGTCGGGATGATAAGTGAATTGGTATGAGCGCAACACGCTTTTGCGCGGCATTTGGCACAGGTGGTTTTGGTGAACCCGCAACGAACGATTTTGGCTTTTGATACATCGGCGGCGCATTGTGCCGCCGCTTTGCTGTGCAAGGGCCATATTTACCAACAGCACGAAGACATGCAAAAAGGTCAGGCCGAACGGCTGATCCCGATGCTGGAACAGGTTCTGGCGGGGGCTGGCCTGGGCTGGCGCGATCTAGATGCGCTGGCGGTCGGCACCGGCCCGGGCAATTTTACCGGGGTGCGCATTGCCGTGGCTGCGGCGCGTGGGCTGGCCTTGGGTCTGGGCATTCCGGCAATCGGGGTGACGCGGCTGCAGGCCTTGGCGCATGACCTGCCCCGCCCGATCACGGTGATCGAAGATGCGCGGCGCGGTGCGGTCTATGTGCAAAGTTTTGCCGACATCGCCGAAGCCCCCCGTCTGGCCCCCGCAGATGCCATCGGCCAAACCTATGCCACCCGCACCGGATCAGCCGCAGGCGATAGGGCCATCCCCGCCGCGATGCCGCTGTGCGAAGCCATTCTGCGCATCGCCGCCGCGCAGTTTGCGGGCACCGCTGATTTCCCCCGCCCGGCCCCGTTTTATCTGTGCGGCGCGGATGCCACCCCGCCATCAGACCCGCCGCCGGTGATTTTGCCATGACCACGCAGACGATGACGCCCGATGCGATGGCCACTTTGCATGCCGCCTGTTTTGCGACGCCCCGGCCATGGTCGGCGGCCGAGATCATCAGTTTGCTGGCCAGCCCGCTGTGCTTTGTGTTGACCGAACCGGCGGGGTTTTTGATCGGCCGCGTTGTCGCCGACGAGGCAGAGTTGCTGACGCTGGCGGTTGACCCAAAGGCCCGCCAGCGCGGCACCGGCGGGCGGCTGGTTGATGCGTTCCTGATGGCCGTGCAGGCGCGCGGCGCCGAATCAGCACATCTTGAAGTTTCGGCGGCAAACCTGCCCGCGCAAAGCCTTTATGCCCGCAAAGGCTTTGTGCAAAAGGGCCGCCGCGTCGGCTATTACCACACGCCGGACGGCAAAAGGCTGGACGCGCTGTTATTGGTGCGCGCCGTAGCTGCCGCTTTATAGGCGAAAAACCTGATCAAACGGTCGATTTTCTATCGCCGGGCAAAACAGCCCCGGTTTGGCATCAGATTCCTGTTGACCGTATGCCAAACCTTGCGCCTAAATCGCGCACGATCTTGCCGCGACTGGCCGTTTGCGCGGCTATGGACAGGCAAGAAAATCAAATTGAAAACCGGGAGAATACGATGACAATGATGAAACACCTGCTGGGTGCGGCGGCCACTTTGGCGCTGACCTCAGGCGTGGTAATGGCAGAACCGGCCATCATTTTCGACCTTGGCGGCAAGTTCGACAAATCCTTCAACGAAGCGGCGTTCAACGGGGCAGAGCGTTGGGCCAAAGAAACTGGCGGCACTTACAAAGAGCTGGAAATGCAATCCGAAGCCCAGCGCGAACAAGCGCTGCGCCGTCTGGCCGAAGCGGGGTCCAACCCCATCGTGATGACCGGCTTTGCCTTTGGCGATGTGCTGAACCTGGTTGCCGCAGACTTTCCAGACACCAAGTTTGCCATCATCGACATGGTGGTCGATCAGCCAAACGTGAAATCGGTGGTGTTTACCGAACATGAAGGCAGCTATCTGGTTGGCATGATGGCGGGGCTGGCATCGAAAACCGGCACCGTCGGCTTTATCGGCGGTATGGACATTCCGTTGATCCGCCGTTTTGGTTGCGGCTATGCCCAAGGCGTGATGGCGGCCAATCCGGCGGCCAAAGTGATCTTGAACATGACAGGCACGACACCGGCCGCATGGAACGATCCGGTCAAGGGTGCCGAGTTGGCAAAATCGCAAAAGTCGCAAGGCGCTGACGTGATCTATGCAGCGGCGGGCGGCACGGGTGTGGGCGTTCTGCAAGCGGCGGCTGACGAAGGCATTCTGTCGATCGGCGTTGACAGCAACCAGAACGGCATGCACCCCGGCAAGGTTCTGACCTCGATGATGAAGCGCGTCGATAACGCGGTTTACGCGGCCTTTACCGAAGGCGAAGCGCTGTCGAACGGCATCAATGTGATGGATCTGAAGTCTGATGGCGTCGGCTATGCGATGGATGAAAACAACGCGGCTTTGGTGTCAGCAGACATGCAGGCAGCGGTTGATGCAGCCGCAGCCAAGATCAAGTCCGGCGAATTGGTGGTGCATGACTATATGTCTGACAACACCTGCCCCGCGGCCACGTTTTAATGGCTGAAGGCGCAATTGGGGGGCGGCAGGCAACTGCCGCCCCTTTTTCCTCGGACTATGCGATTGAATTGATTGGCATCTCCAAGGCCTTTGGCCCGGTGCAGGCCAACAAGGATATCAATGTCGCGGTGCCGCGCGGCACCATTCATGGCATCATCGGTGAAAATGGCGCGGGCAAATCCACGCTGATGTCAATTTTATATGGCTTTTACAAAGCCGATGCCGGTCAGGTTATGATCAATGGTGTCGTCACCGCGATCCCTGACAGCCAAAGCGCCATTCGCGCCGGAATTGGCATGGTGTTTCAACACTTCAAGCTGGTGCAGAACTTTACGGTGTTGGAAAATGTGATCCTTGGGGCCGAAGATGGCGCGTTGTTGAACACCTCGCTGGCCAAGGCTCGCCGGGTGTTGGCCGATCTTTCGCGCGAGTATGAGCTGGACGTAAACCCCGACGCGCTGATCGAAGATCTGTCGGTGGGCCACCAGCAACGGGTGGAAATCCTTAAAGCCCTGTATCGGCAGGCCGATATCCTGATCCTTGATGAACCAACCGGCGTTTTGACGCCGGATGAGGCGGATCATTTGTTTCGTATCCTGCGCGGATTGCGTGATCAGGGCAAAACCATCATCCTGATCACCCACAAGCTGCGCGAAATCATGGAGACCACCGACAATGTCAGCGTGATGCGGCGCGGGTCGATGGTGGGCACGCTCAAAACCGCTGACACCAGCCCCGAGGCTTTGGCCGAATTGATGGTGGGCCGCAAAGTGTTGTTGGAAGTGGAAAAGGCCCCAGCCACGCTGGGTGCAGTTGTGCTGTCGGTGCAAAATCTGGTGGTCAAGGATGAACACGGCGTGACCCGGCTGAAGGGCGTGTCGTTCGACATCCGCGCCGGCGAGATTTTGGGCATCGCCGGTGTTGCCGGGAACGGTCAGTCGGAACTGCTGCAGGCCTTGGGCGGTATCGC
>JANPLZ010000023.1:0-25152 GCA_031422555.1 Cypionkella sp.
GGTGAATATTCGAAACCTTCGTAAACAGATGGAAAAAACACCATCCCATTGAAACGTTCGATAACTGGCAGAACCACCTTTCTGCTGGAGGAAAAGCAGCATCCGACGATCGCATTTACCCGATGCTTCAAAAGCAGATCGGCCGCAAGTTCTGCGTATCGTTTATCGTCCCCTTGGGGATCTAGGATAACCGGTGTCAGCAGCCGTCCATTGATGCCACCAGCGGCATTGATCTCGGCACAGGCAAGGATTATCTCCTGAGGATGGGCGTTTTCGGATACATCCATCCCGCCTTTCTGGGAAAACAAAACTCCGATGTTCAGCGGTTCGGACTGCACCTTATTCACCTATTCCTTCTCACCGCATCATCTACGATCTTTGCAATTTCCAAAAGTTCCTCGTCTTTTGAGGCTTTGCCCATCAGCGTCACACCAATGGGCATGCCGCTTGGTGAAAATCCGACCGGGATCGAAATGGCGGGCAGGCCCGCAAGATTTCCCAGCCAACAAAACCACCTCATACTGTCTTGCGTCGACACGCGCCGCCCGCCGCCCGCCGAAAGACTGCCAGTAATCCCTCATCAGTGGTAAGGGCACCGGCAGAGTGGGCAAAACCAAAGCATCCCAATCACCAAGCCCAGATGCCAAATGGGCGACAAGGTCTGCCCAGATCTGCCGGGCTTGCAAAAGATCCTGTGCATCAAGCTGATAGCCTGCTTCGAGATGCGCGCGCGTATCGGGCGAAAAACCTGCCTCGTTCGCTTCCAGCCGCGCGCGGTGATAGGCCGATGCTTCACAATGCAGGATGGCGTCCTATGCGCCGAAATAACCGCGCACGCCGTCAAGGGTGCGATCCGAAACGTCGTTTCCGGACACCTCGAGCGCCACGCGGATCGTGGCATCGACATCGGCATCGCGCTCTAGCCCGAGTCCGATCAAGTTAAGCAGTCTGGGCGCGCGGCGCAGACCGCTCGTGCCGCCGGATTGTTTTGAAAATCTGGTGGAGGCGTCTTGGTCATCGGCGCCGAAGAATTAGGGCAAAAGAACTTCAATATCCGCAAGGCTTGTGGCCAGAGGGCCGGGCGCATCAAGCGACCAACTCAGCGGTAAAACACCACGCCGGGATGCCCTGCCATAGCTGGGCTTGAAGCCACACACCCCACAGGCCGAGGCGGGAATGCGGATAGAGCCATCATAGCGTTCGACATTGGCCTTGGGTTCCCGGCGCAGGATAAGCGCCTGCGGCGTGTCCAGTGGCGGCCCGCCAACACCCTTGCCGTCGACCAGTCGGTGCAACAAGTTCAGGACATGCGTCCTGGTCGGCACGCCGTCGGCCACGGCAAGCTCGACAGAGGTGAGCACGGCTTGTTCAACGTGGTGCGGCACCAAGGCGAGAATGTCGACCATCCATTGTCCGATGGGCGATGCTTGCATCGCCGTTAGGCTCACGATCGCCGCCAAGTTTATGCAGCATATGATCTTGTAACTGCCTGAATGCTGCCGGTAATTCGAGCAAAGGGGCCACATTGCGCACGGCCCCGGATTTGCGCTGAACGACAGCCAGATAGTGCCGCCAATCATAAATCGTCTGCGGTGGTAACTTGTGACTGCGCTGGATCATGCGCACATGTTCGCACAGGATGTTGCCCTCAGCCGCGTCACGCCAAAGGCGTGCTTCCGGCACGACGACCAGCCGATCCGGATAGACTCTCAGGCTGACAGGCCGGTTAGGCGCGCATCAGAAATGCCCGGCTGTGCTGCAGCGTGATATGCGCCACCTGCAGCTTGGTGCGCTCGCCGCCCAGCACCGCAAAGTCCTGGCTCCAGTCAAACTGGAACGCCTCGCCCGGTTGAAAGACCAAAGGAACAAAGCTTCCACGCCCCGTCGTCGGCTGTTCCGTCTGCCGATTTGCCCGCCACACCCGAGCAAAGGCGGCAACACGGCCGAAGGACCCGGTATATCCCAGCTTTACCAAGTCATCATGCAACTGCTTCGAGGTCCGCCGCTGCTTGCGCGACTTTCCGGCCTTAGTCTTCAACTAACCCGACAACTTGGCCGCAAAAGGATCAAGTTTGCCGGACCGCTCAGGAACGCTGAACGAAGGCTCAGCAGCCCCCGATCGCAAATATTTACAAAGGGTATTGCGCGACAACTTCGTCCGCCGCGCGATCTCCCGAATGGACAGATGCTCCCGCAATGTCCAACGCCGAATAATGCTTAAAAATGCCATGTCGATCACTCCAATATCCCCCGCTGTCAGCAGCTAAGGGGAAGGTGTCACATGGGTGACTTCTCATTTAAAATTATGCCCCTACCCAAGTCACTGCTAGGTGCAAATCAACAATATTCATGCACCCAGTGCGCCGAAATGGTGCCAAAATTATAGTCCGGGGCGATGATGTACATCTTTGGCCCATGCTTCTTGATCGCCCAATCAATCAGAACGCTCAACTGCCGCCAGGCCGAGGAGCCGGTGACAAAGGTCTGCTTGTCGCAAGCGCCACCCTCTTACAGCGAGGAATAGAAATATGGCACGCTGTTGGCCTGCACGATCGGCCGGATCGCTTCGCGCGACGACGATGTCAGACCCGCGAACAGCGCGTCGACATTGTCCTTCAGGATCGCAGACGTCGCGTATTGGGTGTATTTGGTCAGCTCGGATTGGGCATCATAGCTGCTGACCACTGTGATCGGCTCTCCCAGCACGCCGCCTGCCGCGTTGATATCTTCCACGGCAAGCTGAAGCGCGTTGTTTTGCCGGATGCCAAAGATGTTCAGGCCACCTGTCAGGTCGAAAATCGCGCCGATCCTGGTCGCTGCGGTTGCTGCCGTCGGGCAAAAAGCACAAGCGCACGGCTGGAAAGCAGGTGCTTCATTCGATGATCCCCTGTTGTCTCAGCCAAGAAGAACAGACAGGGTGGCAAAATGAAACAGCCTTGCCGACGCGGCAGAGCAGGGGCCGGCAGATCAGGGGCCGGCAGGTCAGGGGCCGGCACATCGCCCCGATCGCAAACGCCAGCCGATTCTGAACGATAAGGCTTACTTCACCCGCTGCACGACAGTGGTTTGCGCCCAAATATCGAATAAACCCGGGGCTGTTCAGGCATGCCATTCAGTCTGACGTCACCCCCAACGTATCTGCCATGACTGCTCCACGCTTTCCCATGGGTCTATCAGGGCCGATAGTGGTATCCACTGCTGTCTGATGTTCCATCTCGCCATTTATCTCGGCGCCGATAATGATCACGATGATCGACAGCCAGACCCAGAACAGAAATCCAACCGGTGCTGCCAACGCGCCGTAGGTCGCGTTGAAATCTGCGATACGGTCAAGATACGTGGTAAACCCGATCGACATCAAAAGCCAACTGATCGTTGCAAAGGCACTTCCCCACGTAACCCAGCGCCATTCAGGCAACCTGCGGCTGGGTCCATGGCGATAAAGAACAGCCAGTGCAAGGCCCAGCGCCGCCACAAGAAGGGGCCAGCGAAGCAGTTTAATAGCCAACGTGCCAATTGACCCGAGGTTGAGTATGGCCAGCGTTGCGGGGATCACCGCGAGGGCGAGGAACAAAACCATCATCAAGGCCATTGCCCCCAACGTGAAGGAAAATGCCACCGCGTTCAGACGCACGAAAGAGCGTTTCTCCCGCTCATTGTAGGCGAAATTAAGCCCCTCAATCATTGCCTTTACACCGCCGTTGGCGCTCCAGAAAGCGACAGCCAAAGACAGAACCAACCCCAACGTCAGCGCCTCGCTGGGTTTCGACGTGAGACGGGCAAGCTGATCTGCAAAAATATCAACAGCAGCAGGTGGGAAAAACCCGCGCAGCGACTGCGCCTGTTCTACAGCGGTGACAGGATCGAGAAAGATGCCATAAACCGACATGAAGGCAACCAGAGCCGGGAAAAGTGCCAGAAGAAGGTAAAAGGTTACTCCGCCCGCAATCAGCATGACATGGTCTTCCGTCAGCGATTTCCAGACCCGCCAGAACACGTCCTTCCACCCCCGGGCGGGGATGTCGGAAGGGGTTTTCGCAGCGCGCCCCCGGTCGATATCATCTTGGGTCAAGTCCATGTTTTGAATACCTTGTGCGAAACGGGTCTGAGAATTGCACGCGCGGCGTCTGCCTTGAAACCGTGTTCGTTCTTTGAAGGCGATGACGTCATTGGATTTCTTCGTCATCAATCTTGGCCATTGCCCACGCCCGGGACTGACAAGCTGGGCAAACCTGTGTTCGGGCGCAGACAATCGTTCCGCCAATAGCTCCGCAATCGGTGCAGGCCTTGTCTTTACCGAGCTGGATTGTTGCCAAGGCGGTCGCCCAATCAGGCAAATAACCTTGAGTATTTAAGCCAGCTTGCACTTTGAAGGCGGCCCCGCAAATCCTTGCTTTTCAAATCTGGCAAGTCCGCACAGGAACCCCGGCAACGCGACAGATTATGCCCGGCGGTGATGTGCAAATCCACCAAACAACCGGCCTTCATCACGGTGCGCGCCGCCTTTGACTGCACCCATATGCGCTGCAACGGCTGAAATCAGGGCTGTTGCGGCAGCGAAAAACGCGGCCAAAATAGCGCTTACGCGGCCAGCTTCGGCGATGTCGATCGCGGTCTGTTTTGCGTCTTCGGTTGCTGCGGCCGCATCTGCCCGCATTTTCTGCGATGCTGCCACAGCTTCGTCAACGCGCGCCGCCGCTTGATCTGCAGGAACGCCTGCTTGCGCCGCAACAGCACTGGCCAGATAGCTGCGTTCGGCATCGCTGATCTCGCCGGTCACAGTGATATTTGTCAAAATAGAACCGACATCCGAACTGTAATCCGCAGTGGCCGTCGACGGTGTTGGCGCCGCCGCTACTTGGGCAGGCCGCAAAAGTGCCGATGCTATGTAAGCCAGAGGATTGGCACCTGCACCGCCAATTGGTTCTTCGCCCGCAGCCTGCGCTGCACCTTGGGCGGCACCACCTGCCACATTACCTGCGACGGTTGCGGCGGTTTGCGCCACCGACCCGACCGCGGACGCGACTGATCCAGCAGCAGAAAGTGACGCAGACACAGCCGCTTGAACCAGAAGCACCGACACGATGACCCCCACGCCCCAGACCACCAGTCCGTTCATTCCGTCACGCGCCGCCACTTCGTCTGGTGCGGCCTCGTCGAAACGCCGACGCATCCGGCCTGCAATGTATCCGCCCGCCATATAGCTTGCGACCATCGACAGCGCGATCCAAACCGCGCTTACGATGAGCATGACATTGAAGTTGCCCTCGGCAGGCTCGGCTGAAATGATTGACAGGCCCAGCGCCGCGCCGAACCCGGTGAAAACTGAACCCACTGCGATCGCTACAACCGCGCCACCCCAGACCGCTGGCCAATCAACGTAAGAGCCTTCCAGCCGCACATCAGGCGCGCCGGCGCGGGTGTTCTCTACTGTCCGTTCCATTTTTTCATTCCTAATTCGTGATCAGCGCAAGCCGATGAGGGATAAGACGGCCAAGACGACGACAACCAGTCCGACTAAATAGATGATCCCGTTCATGTGATGTCCTTTGCATAAGGCACTGCTACCCGGTGCCATCAACTCAACGGCTGGGCACCAAAGTTGTTCCAACCGATCACAAATATACTTTGAACGGCGTAGGTGCGTCTTGATGCAGACGTCAGATTTGACCCGCGCCGCAGACAACTGCGACATCAATCAAAGCGGCCACGTCTCAATGCGACGTGCCCCTTCAAAAACGCGCGCAGGAACCGCCAACAGGCCCATGGCGTTGTTCTGGGTTCGGCGGCACCACTGTTCGAACGGGCTGAACGCAAACAGATTTTGGAACAGAAGAAACGGACCGCGGACATGAAACCTTTACCCACGCCTTCAGTGGTGGTCGCAGGCCCCAAGATGCTTTGCGCGCGCTTTACGGCACGTGGTGCCATGGCCAGCGGTTGGGGCGATGATCGGGTGAAAAGCAAGATCACCCAGGTGTGTGGCATCAGTATCGCTGTGTTGCCCCATCGCACCGGCGCCATGAAGACGCGCGGTTTGAAGGCTGCGATCAGGTTTTCAAGGGGGAACGGCACACGCCACACAAGTGCAGTCCGGGGCCAAAGCGCAGGAGCAGACAAATGAATACCTCGGTTATGAAAATGTTATATGATCCGGAATTACAACTATCGGTTGCACCTACAAAAGTGCGTTCCATATTGATATCAAATGCAAACCCCGTTCTTGCTCACGGATTGCAACATATATTACAATCTGATCAATATCTTTCAAATTTCAGCATCAAGGTTGAAACCAATACCGACCTAGAAGCGTTAATGCGACTGGCTCCGGACATTGTCATTATTGATGCATGGAAAGGAGCGGATAATTGGCGTAAATCTGCAAATCGCTATAAGGCATTTTCACGCATCAGTTCACTAATTTGTTACTGCACAGACATAACTTCGGCAGATGCCCACACCATAAGTGCGGCCGGTTTTCGAGGTGTCATGCCCAACACCATCAGCCCGGAAGAGCTGGTAAGAGCTGTTTGCGCGGTGGCTTTTGGTGGCACTTATATACATGATTTATATGAGGAATATCCCACTCCATCAGTAACGATGCGCCAGACGTCAAATGGAGGTCTGGCGGATTTGACGCCTCGTGAAGAAGAGGTGCTGCGCCACTTGGCTTTGGGCAGCTCAATGAAGGAAATTGCCGCAGTTCTGAATATCAGCACTAAAACAGTTGATACCTACAGAACGCGCGCAAACCTTAAGCTTAATCATCGCACCCGCGCAGATATTGTGCGATTTGCAATAAAGTCAGGCTGGATGGAGCAATTCACAATTAAGTGAACGAAAGACCAACGAATGCATTTGATCATGCACTTCACATTTTCCCTACAAGAATTCCTATTTTCCTGACAAAACTAATTAGATTTAATTTGTTATAGCTGCAGCGCAGAAACTTGGTTTCCGAATCGCAGACATCTTCGGTTCGTTTTGAAAAGAGAAATTACTATGGCCAATATATCGGTCTTTGGAATTGGGTACGTTGGCGTGGTGTCAGCCGCCTGTCTGGCGCGCGATGGGCACAGGGTCATTGCCGTCGACATCGAACCCAACCGTGTCGATGTCATCAATTCGGGGCGCTCGCCCATCGTTGAAAACGGGTTGGACGCCTTGATCGTAGATGGGGTCGCGGACGGTTTGTTGTCGGCCACGCTGAATGCAGAAGGTGCGATTGCGCAAACGGACGCCAGCTTTGTCTGCGTTGGCACGCCAAGCAACCCGGACGGGTCGGTGGGTCTGTCCTATGTGATCGGCGCCTGCGAGATCATCGGTCGCGCCATCGCCAGAAAGCAGGCGTTTCATTCGGTCATCATCCGGTCAACCATTGTGCCCGGCACGATGGAAACAGTGTGCATACCGACTTTGGAGGCGGCATCCGGCCTGAAGGCGGGGGTTGATTTCGGGGTGGGATACTACCCGGAATTTCTGCGTGAAAGCACCGCAATCGAAGATTACGACAATCCGGGCCTGATTGTGTTTGGTGCGCTGGATCAGCCGACCTTCGCAATATTGAACCTGTTGAACAAGGACATGCCTTGCGCCACGCACGAGGTTGATGTGCGCACCGCCGAGATGGTGAAATACACCTCGAACACTTGGCGGGCGGTGAAGGTTACCTTCGCGAACGAGATCGGTAATATCGCCAAGGCCTGTGGTCTGGACGGCCAGCTGGTGATGAAGCTGTTGTGTTCGGATGACAAAGTAAACATCAGTTCACATTTTATGCGTCCCGGCTTTGCGTTCGGCGGCTCTTGCCTGCCGAAAGACGTGCGTGCTTTACGGCAACTTGCAAAGGCCCGTGATGTTCAGGCCCCGCTTATGGCTGCGATCTTGCAGGCAAATGATGCCCAGATCGACCGAGCGGTGCAAATGGTTGCAGACACCGGCAAGAAGATGGTTGGCCTTGTCGGCATCAGCTTCAAGCCCGGCACCGATGATCTGCGTGAAAGCCCGCTTGCCGAACTGGCGTCGCGCCTGATCGCAGACGGCCATGATGTGCAGGTTTATGACCCCAATGTCAGCACCGGCTACGCTCAGGATCTGGTGGGATCAGGCCGGGGCAATGATGTGGTGCCAGACCTGCGCGACCGCATGGTGCCGACGATTGAGGCGCTGATCAACTCGTCCGACATGATTCTTGTCGGCAACAGCTATGCCGAAGCGGTGGAGCCGTTGCGCCGCGCGCTGAACGATCAGCCCATGGTTGACCTGACACGTTTGCAGCCGGGTCTGGTTTCAAGCGGCACCTATCAGGGCATCTGCTGGTAAGATGCAGATCGTCGGCCACGCCCTTTATTTGCTGGTGCTGGGCATACTTTTGTTCAGCTTCTCCCTCGGTGCACTGGATGGTGCCGAGGGGGCCATTGTGGTGCTGGGTGTGATTGGCATCTGGCGCTATTCCTGGGCGGCAATCAATTTTTGCCGGGCGGGCTGGTATTTGTGGGTGGCCTATCCCGCCATGCGTGCCAAGGCCGGGATCGCCTATCAGCAGCGGACGACGGCGGCCCACGCCTTCTTTCTTGTCACCAGCTACAAGATCGAACCCGATGTCACTACGCGGGTATACCAGTCGATATTTGCGGCTGCGGCCCAGTCGGCGGGCGGGGCAACGGTTGTCGCATCAGTGGTAGACGGGGCCGATCTGCGGCTGGTGCGTTCGGTATTCGCGCTGATGCGCACCGATATGTCGAGCGTGCGACTGATCGTTGATCAGGTGCCGGGCACCGGCAAGCGCGATGCCTTGGCGAAGGCATTGCGCATCATCACGGCACAGGCCCCGTCGTGGCGCGACATTGTGATTTTTGTCGATGGCGACAGCTGTGTGCCCCTTGATGTGGTGGCACGGTCTGCACCGTTCTTCTGTGATCCGGCCGTAGGCGGGCTGACAACAGACGAAACCGTTGAGATCAACGACGCGCCGCTGTTCCGCGATTGGTTCGCGCTGCGCTTTACCCAGCGGCAGATGATGATGTCGTCAATGGGCCTTAGCCGTCGCGTGCTGACGTTGACGGGCCGGATGTCAGTGTTTCGTGCTGATCTGGCCACCGATCCGGGCTTTATCCGGCAGGTTCAAAGCGATTTTCTGGATCACTGGCGTTTGGGCCGGGTGACATTTCTGACCGGCGATGACAAATCGACGTGGTTCTGGTTGCTGAAGAATGGCTACCAGATGCTTTACCTGCCTGATGTGCAGACAGTGTCGATGGAACGTCAGCCGCTGCCCGGTTTTGTAGACTCGGCCGTGACGCTGATGGTGCGCTGGTTTGGCAACATGATGCGCACCAACGGTCGGGCGCTGGCGTTGCCTGCGTCAAAGATCGGGTTGTTTACCTGGTGGTCCCTTCTCGACCAACGGGTATCGGTCTGGACAACGCTGGCCGGGCCGCTGGGTGTTTTGCTGACGGCCATACTGGTCAACCCGATGATCCTGCCGGCCTACATCGCCTGGCTGATGGCAACGCGATACGTCTTTTGTGCGGTGCTGTCGCTGTTTCGGGGTGGCGGCTTTCCGATCAGCTATCCGTTTCTTTTGTATTTCAGCCAGATCGTTGGGGCCGCCACCAAAAGCTTTGTCATGTTCCGCTTGGACCGACAGCGCTGGACGCGGCAAACCTCGGCTTTTGTTCCGCGCTCGGGTGCGGCCCGGCTGGGAAATATCCTTTCGTCTTACGTCCATATCCTGACGCTCGGCTGGCTGACGATGGGTGTGTTGTTTGTCTCAGGCCTGCTTTGACTGTTTGCTGGAAAGGCAAAATTTATGGAAAATCTTGTGCGACCCAAAGCGTCCCGTTTGCCCGGCAATCTGCCTGCAGGCAATGATCACCCCGTCGTTGCCTTGCCGTTCAGCGCGGTGATCGACGGGCGGCAGTTTCATGGCCGGGGGCTGTCGCTGGTGGCGGCTTATGTTGCAGGGCTGATGGACCCGGCGGTGCTGAATGCCACGCGCATCGTGCGGCTGATGTTTCAGTTTGACGGGTTTGCCGTGACGCTGGTGGTGGATGTCACGGTGCGCGAGGGCGCTGCCGGATCGGGCGAGGCAGAGCTGATCTTTGTCAACCCGACCGGGCCGCATCTGGCACAGCTGCGCCATATCCTGAATGCGTTCATCGCGGGCGATCTTGTTGGCCTTGGCCAGACCATCGGCGTGGCCGGAACGGCAGCTCCCAAAGGGCTGAAAGCCGAGCCTGCACCGGAACGCCGGCTTTCGCTGCGCCGCCTGTTGGGCGGAGCGGCCGTTGGCGCGTTTTCACTGGCACTGGTGGCACTTGCGGGCGCTCTTGCCTATCAAAAGCTGTTCGTGACGCTGGTGCCGACGCTGGGCACGGTTGTGACCACCGGCGAGGTTCTGCGCGCCACGACAACAGGCCAGATCGTGTTTCTTGATCTGACAGCAGGCAAGGGCGAAATCGGCGTCGCAATTCAGGCCCCATCCGGTGATGTGCAAAGCCTGATGATGCCATGCGACTGCACGGCCACAACAAACGGCTTGCGCGAAGGATCTACCATCCTGATGGGGGAGCCGGTGATCAATCTTGCAGCAGCCGATGACCAATATCTGGTGGCAGCCACCCTACCTACGGCAATGATTTTCGATCTGGCCGGATCAGGGCAGATCGAACTGACCTACCCGGACGGCCAGTCGGTGAACGCGGCGCTGGAATCGGCCTCTCCGATCACGGCAGAGGCGCAGGCGGTGTTGTTGCGCCCCGACGCAGGCCTTGATGCCTCGAGGATAGGACAGCCGGTGCAGGTGCGCATCCTGCACAGCACAGGTGGGGTCGCAGAGTGGGCCGATGCCATACGCACGCGTTTCGTTTCAATGTTTGAAGGGGTATGAAATTATGAAGACCATTCATCCGCTTATCTTATGTGGTGGCATGGGCTCGCGCCTGTGGCCAATGTCGCGCATTGATCAGCCCAAGCAGTTTCAGCAGATCAACGGCAGGGGCAGCCTGACCTATTTCCAGACCACGGTGCAACGCCATCGCGGGTCCCTGTTTCACGACCCGATCGTGGTAACCAACGCGGCACAGTCCGATCTGGTCAACCAGCAGTTGATCGAAATTCAGGCCACTGGCCACATCATCGGTGAACCTGTTGGACGCAACACCGGCCCCGCTGTGCTTGCGGCGGCTTTGTCGATCTTGTCAGATGATCCAGAGGCGATGCTGTTGGTGCTGCCGTCTGATCACATCATCAACGGTGATCTGAATGCCACGGTTGCCCGCATGGCGGCGGCGGCGGCAGGTGGGCAGATCATCACTTTCGGGGTGACCCCGGGCTATGCCGAAACGGGCTATGGCTATATCATCGACGGTGGCAAGGTTGAAGGGTATGCAGGCCTGCACAAGGTGGCGCGGTTCATCGAAAAGCCGGCAGCCGAGGTTGCACAGCGCCTGATCGACGAAGGCACGGCCTATTGGGCGTCAGGCATCAGTTTGTTTCGCGCCGACGTGATCTGCAATGAATTCCGCAGGCTTGATCCGCGCACCTTTGCAGCGGTGACCCGCGCGGTAGAGGAAGCCCAGCCTACCGACCACGGCATCACGCTGCATGAAGCCGCTTTTCGCGACGCGCGCGATGAGCCGACCGAGCGCGCAATCTTTGAAAACAGCCCCGCCATCGCGCTGGCACCGATTGATGTGCAATGGGATGATGTGGGGGCTTGGGCCTCGGTCTATGACGTGAATACCAAATCGGATGCAGGCAACGTCACCAATGGCGACGTGATGACGCTGGACACCACGAATTCGCTGATCCGCAGTGACGGACGGCTGGTGGTGGTGGTCGGGATGGACAACCTCATCGTGGTGGACACCAAGGATGCGCTGCTGGTGACTGACCGCGAACATGCCCAGCAGGTCAAGACGGTGGTTGAAAAGCTGAAATCCGGCGGCCGCAGGGAAGTTGTCAGCCATACCTATCGCAACCGTGCATGGGGCGGAATTGAGGCGTTGCTGACCGAAGATCCGGATTACCGACTGGAAAAGCTGACTGTGCTGCCGGGGTCAACAATGAAGATCAATGGCCACGGTCTGGGCGACAGCTTTTTGTCCGTCGTGGCAGGCCAAGGCACCTATCTTGAGGACGCGCAAGGCAAAGATCAGACGCTTGAGTTGGGCACCATGCTGACCATCGACAAGGATACCGAGATCAGCCTGACCAACAATGCCACCTCTGAACTGCACGCCATCCTGCTGTCAACAACCCCTCCGGTGAATATGGCGACCGCAAGGCCACTGCGGTCAGTCCCGACGGCACGGGTAGCGGCCAATGGCTGACGGCATCGGGGCTTTGCTCATCTGGGCGGCGGCTGTTTGGCCATGGGGGGCCGCAGCCCAACCCATGGACTATGCCACGCGCCAGCAATTCGAGGTGACGGTAGCCCAGATGAGCCAACCTGCGGCGCAAGGCACGCTTGCAGATCAGGCGCGGGCCGTAATGGCCGGCCTTGGCCTGACATCGGACATTGCCGCACCGGGCTGGGCGGACGATTTGACATCATCACCGGCGCCGACCCCGGCATTCGTGCCAGACGGTTCCGCCGTTGTTGAACTGGTCGACATCCGTTTGTTGCTGACGCAGATCGCCATTCAGTCCGGCGCGCGTGACCATATCGCCTTGGTGCGCGCACAGGGCCCGCGTGACCACGGCGTTATTCTTTTGCGCGGCGGGCGTGTCACCCTTGATGAACTTTTTGCCCTTGTGCAGGGCACCCCGGCACAAGCCTTTGTAACGCAAAGCGATGCCGGGCTGGTGCTGACGCGTCCGCTTGCCATCTGGGCAGATGCGGGCCTGACACTGGGCGAGGCGGAAAAGTTGATCCTCGTGCGCCCCTCGGGCAGCTTCGTGATCAATCTGGGCTGGCTTGACTTGCACGGTGGCGCCATCGTTGGCGCCGGCGGCCCAAATACCAGCGAGGCCGGTTTCCGCCCCTTTGTGCTGACGGCAGGGCGGGGCATTTTCACTGCACGGGCGGCCAAATTCCGGGCGCTTGGGTTTGGCGATGCCGCGGTTTTTGGTGGCATTGCAGTTGTGAATACCGGTCTTGTTGCGCCGGATCATGCCTCGTCTGTCACCGACAGCACTTTGGTTAACGTGCGCAGCCTTGCCCTGCTGGGCACCACAGGCGCGACTGTGTCTGGCAACCATATTTCCGGATCAGATGGCACCGCCATTCTGCTTTCGCAAGTGATCGACAGCGTGGTGCATGAAAACCGGCTTGATGCCTTGTCAGGGCCACAGGCCATTCGGGTAACCGCGGCAGCATCAAGTGTCAAAATCAGCGGCAACCTTGTGTCGGGTTCGCCGCGCACCGGCATATTGGTTGACCGTGACAGCCGTTATGTGCGGGTGACGGGCAACGTGGTGCAGGGCAGCCTGACCACGGGTATTGGCACGAACAACGCCACCTGCGTTGCGATCACGGGCAATCTTGTCGCCACAAATGGCGGCGTCGGCGTAAACCTGTCTGACACGGATGCCGCAACCGTCAGCGCCAATGCCTTGCTATTCAATCACGGCTCGGGGTTGCTGCTGCGCAATCAAACGGCCGCTGCCGTGGTGCAGGTGGCGGGCAATGTCTTTTTCGGCAACGGTGATGGCCTGCGCGGGGCCACACCCGGCAAACTGTCCCTGCACGTCAACAACTTTGACGGCCAGACCCCACGGGTGTTCGCCGGGGACTTTGCCCCTTTGACGGTTCCGTGGCTGCGCAGCCGCCGTGATGCAACGCCCTTTGTGATGGCCGCCGCGCCCTCATCCACCGCTTGCGCAAAGTCCGGAGCAAACTGATGGTATTTTCATCCGAAACCTTTCTGTTTCTGTTCCTGCCGCTGTTTCTGGCGCTGTATTACCTGACGCCGACGCGGTTCCGGTCGGTCACCATTCTGGTTGCGTCCTATGCCTTTTATGGCTGGTGGCGGATTGATTTTCTGGGCCTGCTGTTTGCAACGACGCTGTGGACCTATATCTTTGGCCGCGCCATTGGTGCAGCCACAAGTCCGCGGTCTGCCAAGACCTTTCTGATTGTCGGCCTTGTGGGTTGTCTGGCTGTGCTGGGCGTGTTCAAATACCTGAATTTCTTTATCGACAGTTTTGCCACACTGTGGGGAACAGATGCCAATGGTCTGGGCGTGCACTGGCGCCTGATCCTGCCGATCGGCGTGTCATTCTATGTGTTTCAGGCGGTCAGTTATCTGGTCGATGTCTACCGCAAGGACGCCGAGGCCACCGCAAGCTTTTTCGACTTTGCAGCCTTTATCGCGCTGTTCCCGCAGCTGATTGCCGGGCCTATCCTGCGCTTCAAGGATCTGGCCGGTCAATTTGCCCACAGGGAGCATTCGCTTGATCTTTTCGTCAACGGCACCACGATCTTTGCCATCGGTCTGGCCAAAAAGGTGCTGCTGGCCGACACAGTTGCGCCGCTGGCCAATCTTACATTCCAGTCCTCCGATCCCAGCCTTGCCGTGGCGTGGCTGGGGGCGATTGCCTACATGATTCAGCTGTATTTCGATTTTTCGGGCTATAGCGATATGGCCATCGGCCTTGGGATGATGCTGGGCTTTCACTTCATGCACAACTTTGACACGCCATATATCAGCCGCTCGATCACCGAATTCTGGCGGCGCTGGCACATCAGCCTTTCGGTTTGGCTGCGTGATTACCTCTACATTCCGTTGGGCGGCAACCGCAAAGGCGGGGCGCGGACGTATGTAAACCTGATGCTGGTCATGCTTTTGGGCGGGTTGTGGCACGGGGCCAACTGGACCTTTGTGCTGTGGGGGTTGTGGCATGGCAGCTGGCTTGCGCTGGAACGTGCGACGGGACGGGCCAAGGCAACTGACCTGACCGCGCTGGTCACAACCCTTCTGATTGTGCTGCTGGGCTGGGTTATGTTCCGCGCGGCCGACGTGACGCAGGCGATTGGTGTCTATCGCGGCATGCTGGGGCTGAACGGCGCCGCGTTGCCGCCTGAAATGGCGCTGGCCATCACTGCCGAAGGCTTGCTGTTTCTGACGCTTGGCATTGCGGTCTGCGCCTTTGAACCGCGCTTGAATCGACTTGCGGCAACGCGGCTGCAACCCGGCATGGTGGGCGCGCATGCGGGCGGCCTGACGGTGCTGAACGCATTGGTTCCGACGGTTCTGATGCTGACGCTGGGCGCTTTCACCGTGATGAAACTGGCCGAGCAAAGCTTTTCACCATTCCTGTATTTTCAATTCTAGGGGCCCTGATGTCGATCTTTCTTCACGCAACACGCCTTGCCCTGCCAGCCATGTTCTTTGGCTACGGGGTGTTTGCCAACCTGTCGTTGCTGACCGGCCCACTGCCCGCCGTGGCTCTGCCTGATGACGGGCTGCTGTCAGGCGGGCTGACGCAAGACCTTGACCGCATCTACAAGAAAGACCTGCCACATATGCGCGTGTCCATTGGCCTGATCGGTGCGGCCCGATATGCCCTGCTGGGAGAGACGCGCCTTGGTGCTGTGGCGGGCACAGATGGCTGGCTGTTCACCGCGGAAGAACTGCGCGCGCAGCCTTCGGACAGGCAATTGGCGGCCATCGTGCGCACGGTGGCGGATGTGCGCGCGCGCTTGGCCTTGCGCGGCGTCGATCTGATCGTAATACCCCTGCCCGCCAAAATCGACATCTATCGCAAGCATGGCCCCGATCCCGTCTTTGGCAATGCATTACAATCCTTGTATTCGCAGTTTATAGCCCAGCTTGCGACCCTCGACATCCGCGTCGTGGACACGCGCAGCGCACTGCTTGACGCGGCGGCGCCCGTGTTTTTTGCCACCGATACGCATTGGACGCCGCAGGGAGCGGCGATCGTGGCGGATGCGGTGGCCGCATCGGGCAACATATCCCCGGGTAACCTGATCTATAAGGTGACGACGGCCGCGCCCAAGGCCCTGACCGGCGATCTTGTCAGCTTTGTCTCAACCACCGAATTGGCCCCCTATATAGGCCTACCGCAGGAAAGCGTCGCCATTCACCCACAGACTGCCGTGGTCGCGGGCGCGGACAGCGATATCTTTGGCGCGACAGGGCAGGATATTGTGCTGGTTGGCACCAGTTACAGCGCCAATCCCGACTGGGGTTTCGCCGATGCCCTGATGCGCACATTGGGGCGTGATGTGGTCAGTGTGGCCCAGCAGGGTCTGGGGCCGCTGCAACCGATGCAGCAATATCTGGCCAGCCCAGATTACCGCGATGCCCCGCCAAAGGTGGTTATCTGGGAAATTCCGATCCGTTATCTGACCGACCCCGCACTGTGGCCCGCCGCAGTGCTGCCTGACCTTTCAGCACGGGCCCTTGCGCCCAAGGAGGATCCCAATGGCTAAAACCTGCGCATTTGCCGCCCTGACGCTGTGCCTTGCAGGCCCTGCGCTGGCGCAAGCCATGCCGCTGCAGCCGTCCTACCGGTATGCGGTCATTCCGGTGGAATTCGTGTTTGACAATGCCGTGCGCAAGACCCGCGATCTGCCCACAGCCGCCTTGCAGAAGGCGCGCCGCAAGATGATCAGCGGGGCCGCCATGGGCCTGTCCGACCTGCGTGCGCTCGCCGATGCGGGAGATGGGCTGGCAGCCTTCCGGTATGCCAAATTACTGCAGGCGGGTGACGCACCAGACCCAACCGGGGCAGCCGCGCATTACTATGCCATAGCCGCCTATACCGGCCGGGCCTTTGCCGTAGCGCCTTTGGCCCGCCTGTTGAAAGACGAAGGGGCAACCTACAGCGCCAGCCGTCTGACCCACGCCTTGAACGCCATGACGGTGCAGGCGCTCAGCGGCAATGCGGTGGCGGCAACGCTGCTGGGGCAAATGTATGCCGACGGCGTGCCCTTTGGCCGCGATGTGACGCAGGCCCAGCTTTATCTGGGCATGACCGCTGGCGAAGGCAGCCCGCGCGCGGCCCTGCAACTGGGCGTGGCCTTGATGACGGATGCCAGCGATGCGGCCATGGGCCATACCGGCGCGCGGGCGGCCCTGATGCTTGCGGCTTCGGGTGATGATTTATCCGTGCGCGTTACAGCCGAAAACCTGATGCGGCAGCTTGACCCAACCCCACCCCCCCAACCCGAGGTAACAGAATGACACTCCGCATGGGCGCATCTGCCTTGATCCTTGCCGCGCTGTGCGGACAGGCCGCCATGGCGCAATCGTCGGCATATGGCTGTGGCGGGCTGGACACCGCCGCCGCGCTGCCGTCAGTCGAAGGGATGGATGGCGTTTTTTACCGCGTGCTGGCCGATCTGCGGATGCGCCATCCGATGGAAGACGCCGTGATGGAGCAGATGAGCGCGCTTTCGCAAGCCCTTGCCGCAGGCGGCACTACGCTGATTTACGTCACCGTGCCGACCAAAAGTCAGGCGATGCCACAATTCCTGCCCCCCATCGCCGCCGACTACGCCTTTGACAGCGCAACCGCGACGCAGGTCTACTCGGATATTGTCACGCGTCTGGCAGCCCATGGCGTGCTTGCCCCCGATATTCTGGCCGCGCTGACTGCAGCCCCCGCTGATCAGCCGCCGTTCTTTCAGGCTGATTTTCACTGGACATCAGACGGCGCGCGCTTGGCCGCCATGGCCATCAGTGACGTGATCAAAGCCCAGCCGGTTTACGCCGAACTGATCCCGTCTGTGTACAAGACAACCGAGCTTGCGCCGACATCTGCCTTTTCCACCATGCGCCGCACGCTGCAGGCCTTTTGTGTGGACGAATTGCCGCGTGTGACGGCGACCGGCCACCTGACTGAAATCACCTCCGCCCCAAGCGAAGGTGCGGCCGACATTTTTGCCGGTGGCAGTGAGGTGACCCAGATCGTGCTGGTCGGAACCTCATTTTCCGACTCGCCTCTGGGAAACTTCGCGGGCTACCTGTCCGAATACTCGGGCCTTGATGTCGTCAATTATGCCGTTACCGGCGGCAATCAGTTCGGGGCGATAACGTCTTATTTGACTTCGCGTGATTTCATTGAAAATCCGCCACGCTTTCTGATTTGGGAAAATCCAATCTACAGCAACTTGGCCCAGTTCGGCCCCGACCCGCTGGAAGAACTGGTCGCCGCCGCCGGCCAAAGCTGTGCGCGGCCCCTGACCGTTACGCAAACCGGCCCCAACAGCCTGACCGCAGATCTGACTGGTCTGACCATCGGGCGCAACGACGTTATTCTGGCCGATCTGGGAACGAGCGGGCCACGAGACGCGTTGTTTACCGTGATAACCGCCTCGGGCATCACCCGCACGGCGCAAGTGCAACGCAGCGACCGTATGCAGGCGTCTGGCCGGTTTTTCAAACCACTGGGCGACATCTGGCACGCTGATCTGACCTCGCTCACCGTCACCTTCGACAGGCCGGTCAACGACACCTCGACGCTGATACTGTGCCCCTCAACCCGGAAGGCTTTGCTTTGATGACCCGTTTCTTTCCCATATTTTGCAGCATCCTTGCGCTGTGTGCGGCCCCCGCCATGGCACAGGACAACCAACTGTATGAAGATCCCGCTGATCCCAACGCATCCTTCGTGCGCATCATCTCGCCCGGCGAAACACTGGCGGTTGTGGGCGAGAAAACTTTTGACAATGTGCTTGGCGGCGTGACCCCTTACATCACAATGCCAGCCGGGCCAATTTCTGTGGCCGTGGGTGATCTGGTCAGCGATGGCAACATTCCCCCGACCACATTCTACAGCTTTGTCAAAGGCACAGATGGCACGCTGCACCTGTTGCAGGACGCCATCACCAATAGCCCCGCCAAGGCCGATCTGGTGTTTTACAACCTGTCAGACCTGCCAATGGTCGACTTGTTTGTGCCTACCGTCGATACCACAGCCATTGCCGACATCGCACAGAACACCTCTCGGCAGGTGACACTGAAGGCGCCCCTGACGCTGGATTTCGAAGTGCGCGATGGTGACACCGTTCTGGCCCGTCTGCCCGCAATCGAAATGCGGCGGCGCGCTGGCGTGACCGTGGTTTTCAGCGGCAGTGCCGGCGCCTACAGCGCCTTCAGCACCGAAAACCTGTATTCCAACTGACACCGTAAAGGGCTGCCCGATGCGCATGACCATGACACGTTCCGCGGCCAGCCTGTTTGCCACGCTTGCAGTGCTTTTCGTCCAGACCTCGGGCGTTGCAGCCCAAACCCTGCCGTTGGACTTTGAACCCCCGGATATGGTGGCCACGCCGGTGTGCGTGCCCCGGTCATCGGACAGTGATCTGGTTGCCGAATGGGGCGCGTGGGACAAGACCACGCTGCCTGCACTCGATGTCGGGCTGATCAACCGCGACTTGCGCCGTCTGGCGGAACTTGATCCACTGGCATGGGATGACACCATCCAGAGTGCGATCGCGTTGCTGCCCGCCGTATCGCCCAGTTTCACCAAGGATCACGTGACGCTGGCCCGGATCGAACATCTTATCGCCCTTGGACAATTGCAGGAATTGCGGGCTGAAGGGCTGGTGCAAAGCCTGCTGGACCGGGGCGACGAAAACTCGCCCCGCATGCTGAACGCGCTGGCAGGTTTTCTGAGTGAAGGCATCGGCATCGAACGCGATACCAAACGCGGCGAGGAAATACTGGTGGCCGCAGGTTACGGTGGCAATGCTGATGCCCTTCTTGCGCTGTCGCGGCTTGTGGTGGCGGGAAAAGCACCCGCAGGCTGGGATATCAGCCCTGAACTGGCGGTAACGATGGCCTTCGGGTCACTTGTCGGGCAGGTCGATCCACTGATCTGTGATCGCATTGCACGGATCGCCCGTGAATTTTCCAGCGGCGAGGTTGTAAGCGTTGACCACGATCTGGCCGAGCGTTGGTACCGCTTTGCCGCCGATCTGGGCGATCCGATCGCTGCATGGCGGGTGGCCGAATACCACTTGCAGTCCGAACTGGTGACCAAGGACAATGATGTTCTGATGGCCTATCTGACCAAGGCCGCAGACGGGAACCTGCCCTATGCGCAGGTCACGTTGGGGCGCATTCACGAGGCGGGGACGCTGGTGCCGCTCGATCTGGCCAAGGCCCAAACGCTGTATGAGGCTGCTGCAGCGGATGGTGACCGCGCCGGGCTGATCCGCCTGTCCGGGTTTCTAGAGGCGCAACTGCCCACCATCCCTGCCGCAGAACCCGCCTTCATCACCACCCTTGTGCGCCTGCAGGCCCTGCAAGATCCCCCCGCATGGGTGTTTGCCAAACACGCCGCGCACATGATGGCAACGCAGGGGCGTTGGGCGGCACAGGCTGAGGCACGCGCCTTGCTTGAAAAAGGCGCGGTCCAACAGGACCCGGCAGCCATCGTCATGCTGGCCCAAATGGATTTTGGCGCTGCCCGCACCGAAGCTGCGTTCTTTATGGCGGTAGACCGCCTGATCCCCGCCGTGTCCATCCTCGGCGAGGCGGCACCCACCGCCGATCTGCAGGCCGCATTTGTGTGCAAGGCACCCACAGCACCAATGCTTGATCAGGCCAGCTATTGGGCCGGCGCCGAAGCAGCGATCGGGTCATCCTCGATTGAATTCAGCGCAGCCGCCCTTGCCGAGCTGGCCAAAAACCCCGATCCGCTGGCCATGGCCGCGCTGCAGACACAGGCCCTGTATGGCCGCGCCACACCGCTGGCCAATCTGCTGGACGTGCTGGAAAGGGACGGATCGCCCGCCAGCAAGATTGCCTTCTGGACAGCCTATGGCGACCGGTTTCCAAATGTGGCTACCGCGCACGCAACACTGGCGCTGGAACGGGCCGATACGGCCGAAGAGCGCACCGCCGCTTTGGAACAGTTCCGCGCGGCGGCTGCATCGGGTGACAGCACTGCGCCGCTGAAACTGGCAAAGGTTTTGTTGGTTGACGCCACAACTGCCTCGCTTGACGAGGCACTGGCCCTGCTGCTGCCCCTTGCCGAGGCTGGCAACGGTGAGGCTATGGCCCTGTTGCCAAGCGCCGATCCTGTGGCATTTCCGACGCCCCGCGCCGTCTATGACCGTTTTTCGCGCGAAATCGACGAACGCGGTGATTTCATGGCCTTGATGCTGGCAATGCCGTTCCTGAACGATCCCGCCCAAAGGAGCACTTACCACGGTCGTGCCATCACGGCCATGCAATGCACCTTTCCCGAGGCCGCAGCCTTTGCAGCGGCAATGGCCGCGCAAGACAATTTGCCTGAGGCAGAGCGCTGGCTGACCATTGCCACGCATCTGGCCGGGCAGGACAGCTGGCAGATCGTTGAACTGGCCGACAGCTACCGCTTGCTGCTAAGCTCTGCGGGTGATGATACAGCGCGGGCGCTATATGAACGGGCATTTGACTTGGGCAATCGCACTGCTGTGCAGCGCCTGTTGCGCCTTGAAGGCAACCCCAATCGCAACGGCTATGATCCCGAACGCGTGATTGGGCTTTATACCGAACTGGTTGCCCGCAGCAGTGCCAGCCAGATCCCCGCCGTCCTGCAAGAAATCACGCGTAAAGATCCGGCAATCCGCGCCGCCATCGAAGCGCGGCTCGACCTTGATCTGCTTTATGCCTTGGCCGCCGACGCAGGCAACCCGGTCGCCATGCGCGAACATGCCAGCCGCCTGCGCGCAAAAGCGGTGACGCGGGAAGAAATCGCCGCATCAACGGGTTGGCTGTTGCAGGCGTCCAAAGGCGGCGATGTGCCCGCCATGGTGATGCTGTCGCAGGCCTATTCCATGGGCGTGGGTGTGCCTGCATCACTGGATGAAGCGCGGGGTTGGCTTCAAAAGGCCGCCGAAGCGGGCGATCCCACGGCCATTGAGATGGTCAAGGTGCTTAACGTCGATACAGGGGTGAATTGATGAAACATCTGATGCCCCTGCTGATGGTCGCGGCCGCGGTTGCCGCCACACCCATCCACGCCGAAGAAGCTACGCCTGACAAGTTTGTTTGCGCGGCCGTGCCTGCTGCTGTGGTCAGCCTTGATCACGGCAGCCGGTATGCGGCCAATGACAAAAGCCGTTCAGACTTTGACGAATCCGCGAATGCCGAGGTGAACGCCCAACTTAAGCCCGTCGACGGGTTTATCACAGACTTGGCCATTGCGGCCAACCGCGCGGTATCCGCACCCGAAGACCGCAGCGCCGCCGTGGCCTGTGTTCTGTCGGGCCTTGCAGCTTGGGCCAAAGCTGATGCGCTTAGCGATCTGGGCACCATGAACGCGCAATTGTCTGCGCCGTCCAGAATTGCCGGATTGGCCTTTGCCTACGCGCAGATCAAACCCTTTCTTGATCCGACAGACGATCAGGCGTTGGTCGAAGGGTGGCTTGCCGCCCGTGCAAGCGCGACCATGGCCTATTTTGATACCGATGCGCCGCCCAATGCCAGCCGCAACAACTTGCGCGCCTGGGCGGGATTGGCCGTGGCGCGGATCGGCCTGACGGTTGAGGACGAACGCATGATCGACTGGGCCGATGCAACCGTGCGGCTTGTGGTCTGTCAGGCAGCAGCCAATGGCAGCCTGCCACTGGAAATGGCGCGGCAAAAGTTGGCGCTGCATTATCAAGTGCACGCCGTCGCACCTTTGGTGGTGACGGCGGCGCTGTTGCAGGCGCGCGGTCGGGATCTGTTCGTTGCCTGCGATCAGGCATTGCACCGGACTGTGGGTTTTACGCTGGAAGCCTTTGCAGACCCCGATCTGGTGGAAGCCCAGACCGGGCATGAGCAATCCTATTTCGATGGCTCAGAAAAGCTGCGCGGTTTTGAACTGGCCTGGGCCGAGGCCTATCTGTCATTGTTTTACGCCCCGCAGCTGACGGAATTCGTGGCCACTTACGGCGCGCTTAGCAATTCCAAACTGGGCGGGCGGCAGTCGCTGCTTTGGGCGATGTGACCCTGTTACAGCAAGATATCACCCAGCCCGAACGTGCCTTTGAGGTAGATCGACAGGTCTGCAACGCCATTGTGATCGGTGTCGCCGTAAAGATAGCCGTTGCGCGTCCACAACGACGTGGTGTCAGCACCCGCACTGCCCCAGACAAAGGCCTGATTGCCCGCGCGCGACGTGTCCGCATCAATCGCCGTCAGGTCAATGAGATCCAGACCAGCTTGAAAGTCCAGGATTTTGTCGCCATGCAATCGCGCGGAATCGCTGGTGCTGGTAAAGACAAACACATCGGCCCCCGCCCCGCCGCGCAGCTTGTCTTGCCCTGCACCACCATCTATCCGGTCATTCCCTGTATCCCCGTTGATCTGGTCATTCCCCGTCCCGCCCGACAGCAGATCGTCTCCGGCTTTCCCCCACAGCCGGTCAACCCCCGCCATCCCTTGCAGGATATTGTTCGCATCATTGCCGTGAAGGTGGTTGTTGCCCACACTGCCGGTGCCATTGATCGCATCCGTTCCCTTCAGATCAAGCCGTTCAACATCTGACGAAAGCGTAAAGCTGACCGTCGCGTGCACAGTGTCAAAATCTGCGAGCCCCCGCACGGTGGTGCCCGCCACGTCCACGTTGAACACATCTTTACCCGCGGTGCCCACCATCTGGGCGGTTACGGGTGCGGGCTGGACCGGAACCGGCACCACCGGTGGAACCGGCTGCGACATTCCTACCCCGCCAAAAACCCCGGCAATAGCCGAAACGGCCTTGACCGACATATCCGACAGACGCACCGCCGCGTCATCGAACAACAACCACTCTGCCCCGCTCACCTGATCTGTGGATTGAGTGCCAGTGCGATCTTGAACCGCAAAGCTGCCGCCACTTTGGCGCGTGATGGCGAAATCTGCATGGCGGCCTGTGTAGTGAACGATATCCTCGCCCTCGCCGCCGTTCAGCACGTCTTTGCCCGCGCCCCCGATCAGCAGATCATTGCCCGCCCCGCCCGTCAGACTGTCATCTCCGCCCCTGCCATCCAGCCACGACCCGGTGTCATACCCGTTGATCTTGTCCCCCAGACGCGATCCTACGACCTTGCCGAATGTCACGGTGTTGGCCCCCGCGTCGGTGACCGTGCCGTAATGCGTGCCGTCGGTGTTCACAAACAGCGTCGGGCTGATGATGTCGGAATTGGCATCGCGGATCGAATTGTCCACCGTCACCACGTTGTCATGGTCCCGCCCGCCGTGAAAGTTGATGTCGCGGTCGGTTTGCGTCACATGCACCACGTTGCCCACGGCCGAGGTCCACGACGCGAACACCACCGAATGCCGCATGTCGGCATCCGAAATGCCGGTAAAGCTGCTGTCGTAAACATCGCGAATCTGCAGCCCATACCCGTTGCCGCCATCCCCCTTGTTATGCGCCCCGGTCATTGTCAGGCCGGTGGCTGCAACATGGGTGCTGCTGGCCACATTCACCCCCAAGGATGGCACATTATGCGCGGTCACATCGAACAGACGCAAATCCGACGTTCCCTCCACCTCGATCACCGCATTGCGGCTGTAGGCTGTCAGCGTATTGGCAAAATTCGATGGGTTGGCCACCGACAACCCATAGCTGACCGTAAAGCCGCCAAGGCTGACGTTTTCCGCCATGCCGATTTCACGCACTTCGGTTTCGCCGCGCACAAAATCAAAGTGCACCCCCGATGCCAGCGTGATTTTCGCCCCGTCCACCGCCACAACCTCAACAATCGAGGTTCGCAGCGCCACGTCGGTGTTGCGCCACGACTGATCACCGATCTGGTCATAGAATGCGGTGGTGCTGTCGCGCGCCATATAGATGAAATCGCCCGCCACAAGGCTGTGCGCCCCTGTCAGGGTCATGGTCTTGCTGCCTTCGGCCATGTCGGCGGCCAGCGTAAAACTTCCACTCTTGTTGCCGCTGCCGATGTGAAAAGCCTCTGCCCCAAGGGCTTTGGGTATGTCGATGAAGGTCGCTGCCGACCCCGCCCCGATGACCGCGATATCATCGCGGTCTACCAGAATTGTGCGGTCAAAACTGTAGTGGCCCGCCTGTAGTTGCAGCGTCGTGCCTGCCGCAGCCGTGTCGATCAGCTTTTGCAGCTGGGCGGCAGTGGTGCCGATCGCGACATCAACCGTCGGCCCTGCCAAGCCCGTGGCCGATGAGGCATGCGAAAACGTGCTGGAAAATCCAACCAAAACGTATCTCCTTGAACTGTCAGATGAGGTGGTTCTGGCGAAA
>JANPLZ010000024.1:0-8009 GCA_031422555.1 Cypionkella sp.
GCGCGTTCAAACCCCGCCACCCGCTCTGCCAGCCGCAGCACCTGCGGCCCCGGTGTGCCCGGCATCCAATCCAGCCCCAACACAAAGCGGTCGGCGGTGTTGCGCAACTCGCGCACATTGCCGGGCCAGTCGCGCGCCGCGAGATCCGCCAGCATTTCGGGTGAGGGCGTGCGGTCGGGCGCGGAATGGCGCGCCGCCGCTTCGCGCACCAATTGCAAAAACAACAGCGCAATGTCCTCGCGCCGCGCCGACAAGGGCGGCACCCGCAGCATGGCCACATTCAGCCGCCAATACAGGTCTTCGCGAAAGGTGCCCTTGGCCACTTCGGCGGCCAGATCGGTTTTTGAGGTCGCAATAAACCGCACATCCAGCGGGATCGTATCGTTCGATCCCAGCCGCGTGATCACCCGGTCTTGCAACACCCGCAGCAGTTTGGCCTGCACCTCCAGCGGCATCTGGCCCACCTCGTCCAGCAAGACCGTGCCGCCGCGCGCATGTTCAAACCGCCCGAACCGCGCCCGCATGGCACCAGCAAAGGCCCCGGCCTCGTGGCCAAACAGCTCACTCTCGATCAAAGCGGCGGGCAATGCTGCACAGTTCACCGCCACAAACGGTTTGGCGGCGCGCGGTGACAGATCGTGCATCGCTTGCGCCACCACCTCTTTGCCCGCCCCGATGGGGCCGACGATCAGCGCATCCGCCTCGGACGCTCCGATCGCGCGCAGCCGAAATCGCAAGGCGATCATCACCGCGGACCGCCCCGGCAACCGCGCCTCCATGTCATCGCGTTGCCCCGCGGCGGCGCGCAAACGCCGGTTATCCAATACCAGCGCGCGGTGATCCAGCGCGCGGCGCAGCACCGCGATCAGGCTGGCGGCGACAAAGGGCTTTTCGATGAAATCATAGGCGCCGCGCCGCATCGCCTCGACCGCCAGTTGCACTTCGGCATGGCCGGTGATCAGGATCACGGGCAAATCCGGGTCCAGATCGCGCAGGCGTTGCAACAAGGTCATCCCGTCCATACCCGGCATGCGGATGTCGCTGACCACTACGCCGTTCAGGCCCGGCCCTGCATGTTCCAACACCTCTTGCGCTGCGCCAAATCCGGTCACCGCCATGCCTGCCAGTTCCAGCGACTGCAGCGTCGATGCCCGCATCTGCGCATCATCATCGACCAGCAAAACCCGCATCGCTGTCATGGCGTGACCTCGGGTCGGGCGACGCAGGCTTGCAGATCAAGGGTAAAGACAGCGCCACCCGCCGGATCGTTGCCCACCCGCAAATCGCCGCCAAAATCCTTCAGGATGTTATAGGAAATCGACAACCCCAGCCCCAGGCCCGACCCCACGCTTTTGGTGGTGAAAAACGGATCGAATATGCGGTCCGCGATCGGCCCCGGCACGCCCGGCCCATGATCGCGCACCGCCAGCAACACCCGCCCGCCGCTGTGACGCGCGAAGATGTCAATGCGCGGATCGGCGCAATCGACCATCGCATCGGCGGCGTTTGACAGCAGGTTGACCAGAACCTGTTGCAGCCGCACCGGCCCGCCGCGCACTTTTGGCAAATCATCGGGCAAATCCACCTTAACCTGCACAAGGCGCGGGGCGATGGCCGCCACTGCATCAGTCACAGCGTCGCGCAACACGATATCTTGCAACGGTGCGTCGGGTTTGCGCGCCACATGGCGCAAATGCCGGGCAATCGCGGCCACCCGGTCAATCAGCGACAAGATTTGCCCGACGTTTTCCTTGGCGCGCAAAGTATCGCCCCGGTCGATCAACACCGCGGCGGAATCGGCATAGTTGCGCGCGGCCGCAAGGGGCTGGTTGATCTCATGGCTAAGTGCCGCCGACATCTGCCCCAGCGCCGCCAGTTTGCCCGCCTGCACCAGATCGCCCTGTGTGCGGCGCAATTCCTGTTCGGTCAGCCGCCGTTCGGCGATTTCGGTTTCAATAAGGGCATTGGCCTGCGCCAGATCCGCGGTGCGTGCCGCGACCCGGCGTTCCAGCTCGGCCTTGGTCTGATCCTGCAGGGCCAGTCGGTCGCCAAGCCGGGCGCGCCGCTGCCAGATCAGCAGCACAACCGCCGATACCGCCGCCATCGCCACCAAAGCCGCCAGCCGACCTTGGGCACGCAACGCGGCGGTGTCCAGCAATACATGCACCGTCCAGCCCGCCCGGGGCATCAGCTTTTGCGCGGTCAGATAGTCGCGCCCGCCGATCACCATCCGGCCATCGCCGCGCGTGCCTTGCATTTGCGTCACCGCAACATCGGCATAGCGCCGCGAGGCCGCCGTGCGCGCCAGCCGGGCGGGCGTCAGTGGCAGCAGGCCCTGATACAGCACCTCGGGCTTGGTGGATAAAAACACGATGCCTTCGGGATCGGTGACCAGAATGACCGTCTCTTGGGCGCGCCATTCCGCTTCGATCACATCCAGCCCGATTTTCACCGCAATAACACCGGCCACGGCGTTTGCCGCATCGCGGATCGGGGCGGCAAAGTAATAGCCGCGCACGCCCGAGGTGGTGCCAATCGCATAGAACCGCCCCTTTTGACCGGCCAATGCGGCGGTAAAATACGGCCGGTAGGTAAAGTTCTGGCCGACAAAGCTGTCGTTTTCCGCGTGGTTAGAGGCGGCAATCGTCACCCCGTCCGGGGTCATGATATAGATATCGGACGCATCCAGCGCGGTGTTGCGCGCCTGCAACCACGTATTGATCGCCTGCGCACGCGCGCTGTCGCCGGGGTTTTGCAGCAGATCTACCACCCGTTCCTGATCGGCCAGCAAATCCGGCACCGCTTCAAACCGGCGTAAGTGCCCGTCCAGCGCCTGAATGGTCAGGCCCAAAGACGCCGTCGCGCGGGTGCGTCCTTCGGCGATGAAAAAATCGGTGGCGACGCGGGTGACGGCAAGGAACGCGGCCAGCGTCAGGACAAGGCCTGCGGCGATCCAGATCAGGCGGGGTCGTCGCGTGACGGTCATGTCGGCCCTGCGGTGTTGATCCCGCAGCGGCGGGCGATGTGCCTGACCTGATCATGGGGCAGCGGACCTCGATTGTATAGGGCGGCCCATATCGCCCAGCGCGCTGATGAAACTTGCGAACAATTCGCCTTGGGACGATATGCCCAGCTTGGCATAGATATTGCGGCGGTGGATGCGCACCGTGCCTGCGGTGATGTTCAAAATGATCCCTGTCGCGTCGGCAGAATGGCCTTTCAAGGTGTATTCAACGACTTCGCGTTCTCTTGGTGTCAGCACCTGCAAGCCGAAACTTGCAAAAGCCCGGCTTAGATCGCCCGCCGGGCCGGGCAGTTCCGGCGCATTGGCCCCTTCGGCAAACTGGTGCATCAGATCAGCCCAATGCAGCCGGATCGCCGCGTCGATGACCGGATACAGCGATTGAAACTGCAAGAATTCGCGCCCCGAAAATGGCCGCTCTGCGCGCATCAGCGACAGCACCACGGTCACCTCGCCGGGCAGGGTGACGAAAAAGCCGATCTCTTCGGCAAGCCCGGTCTGGATGTAGTAATTGCGAAAGTATTCGCCCTGATAAAACCGGTCCGGCGCAAGATCCTTGATCCGAAACAGCCCCGCCGCAGGTTTGGCGCAAGCCAGATAGAACGGGTCCAGCAAATAGGGCCCCTCTTGATACTCGCCCACAAATACCCGCCATTTGCTGGCCGGAAAATCATCAAACAACGCCAAAGGCCGCGAGGTGCCATGATAGCCGAACGCCACCACGTAACTGACCGGGGCAATCGTGCGCAGCAGGGCGGCAAGTTTGCGTGGCAGCCGGTCGGTTTTCAGCGCCAGCATCACCTCTGCAACAGCGCCTATGCCTATTTTGCCCGGCATCAGCGCAATCCTATGCAAATTGTGGTATATACAGCCATTTGGGGCCTTACTACACTTTCCAAGATTCTGTGGGATATGTCAAAGCAATGCAAAGCCTTCAGGCGGCCCCAAGTTTGGCTGATGACCGTCACCCCATTGCAGAGTTTCGCGGGGCCGCAAAACACTACGGCGACGTGATCGCCGCCGATGACATTTCCTTGTCGATCCTGCCCGGCGAATTTCTGTCTTTTCTTGGCCCGTCAGGCTGTGGCAAGACCACGGCGCTGCGGCTGCTTGCGGGCTTTGAGGTGCCGACAAAAGGCGCGGTTTTGCTGGACGGCGTGCTGGTCAACGATTTGCCCGCGCACAAACGGCCGGTTAACATGGTGTTTCAGCACTATGCGCTGTTTCCGCATATGAACGTGGCTGACAATATATCCTACGGTCTGCGCCAGCTGCGCCCCAAACCCGCCGCCACAGCGATTGCCCGCAGTGTCGAGGCTGCGCTGGCCACAGTGCGGCTGCCCGGCTTTGGCAACCGTCGCATCTGGGAAATGTCGGGGGGCCAACAACAGCGGGTGGCTTTGGCGCGGGCGCTGATCAATCAGCCCAAGATATTGTTGCTGGACGAGCCGATGGCAGCGCTGGACCGCAAGTTGCGCCGTGAAATGCAGATCGAACTGCAAGGTTTGCAGCGCGCCTTGGGCATCACCTTTGTGCTGGTGACCCATGATCAGGAAGAAGCGCTAAGCATGTCGGATCGGATTTGCATCATGCGGGCGGGAAAGATCGTGCAGACAGGCACGCCGCGCGATCTGTATGATGCGCCGATCAGTCGCTATGTGGCTGACTTTGTTGGCAAGTCCAACTTTTTTGCCGGGCGTCTTGTCAGTCTTGACGGCCCCATCGGCACCGTCGATCTGCCGGGCCATCCGGGGCGTGGAAAACTGGGTCCGGGCACGGCCATCGGGGCGGATGTCAGCCTGTCGGTGCGCCCCGAACAAATTGCTCTGACGCGCACCCCAACGGCGATCATGGTTCAGGTGAAAAACCGCATCTTTCTGGGCGAACATTCCGAATATCTGGTGACCAACGCCGCACTTGGCGATTTTCTGGTGCTTGTATCGCGTCAGGCCGAAGCGGTTGAAGGCGCGTTTGCGCCGGGCGATGAGGCCTATGCGCAGTGGACCCCGGAATCGGCACTGATCTTGATGAACGACTGAAAAACCACTTGAAAACAGGGAGATTGAAATGACTGACCAACCTGACCATATCTCTGCCAAGGCTTTCATGGCCGAACTGCAGCGCTATCGCAACGGCTCGGTGTCGCGCCGCCATTTTCTGGGGGTCACCGGGCTTGGCATGGCGACCACGGTGCTGGGGGCGTCGATGCCCGGCCTGATCACCCGGCCCGCCTTTGCCCAAGGCAGCATCGGCGATAGCGTGGTGCTGGCAACCTGGCCCAATTACCACGACCCGGCGAATTTTGACGCCTTCACCGCCGCGACCGGGGCTGCCGTTCAGGTCAACGTCTTTGGGTCCAACGAAGAAATGCTGGCCAAACTGCAGGCTGGCGGCAGCGGTTGGGATGTGTTTGTGCCAACCAATTACACCATCACCACCTATGTTGACGAAGGGCTGATCGACCCGCTCGATCTGTCCAAAATCCCGAACTATGATGCCGCCAGCTTTGATCAGCGCTTTGCCGGGCCGGGAACGGTTGGCGGCAAGCTTTATGCGGCATCAAAAAACTGGGGCACCACCGGCATGGCGGTGAACAACAGCCACACCAACGGCCGCGTTCTGGCCAGTTGGAAAGACTTCTGGGAGATCACCAAAGCCGAATTTAGTGGGCGCACGACGGTGCATGACTATCAGTTGACGACCATTGGCAATGCGTTGAAATCCTTTGGCTATTCGTTCAACTCGATTGATCCTGCGGAACTTGCCGACGCCGAAAAACTGCTGATCGACGTCAAGCCGCACCTTTTTGCCATCACCTCGGATTACCAGCCGCCGATGCGGTCTGGCGATGCGTGGCTGGCGATGTGCTGGACCGGCGACGGCAAACAGTTGAACCGCGATATCCCCGAAATCTCGTATGTTCTGGGCAAAGAGGGGGGCGAGATCTGGAGCGATTTTTACGCCGTCCCGAAAGGCGCGCCGCATCTTGACGCCGCTTATGCACTGATCAACTTCCTGCTTGATCCGGCGGTGAACTTCAAAGAGGCGATGTTCCATGGCCAGCCGGTCGCGGATGCACGGGTGGATGCGATGATGTCCGCCGAAATCATGTCCGATCCGATCATCCACCCGGCGGCAGAGCTGCTGACCGCGCTGGAATTCGGGGCCGCCGCAACCTTGACAGACCCCAACCGCGCCGAGGTGATGGCGCGGTTCAAATCTGCCTGACCGCCGCTTGATCGTCGCCTGACCGATGACGCCAAAGCTGATCAACAGACTGCTTCTTGCGCCCGCCGGGGTGTGGTTCACAGCCATGCTTGTGCTGCCGCTGGTTGTGGTTCTGGTGTTCAGCTTTGGCGAACGCGGGCCGTCGGGCGGCTATGTGCCGGCCTTGACGTTCGAGCATTATCTTAACCTGCCCGCGCGCTGGAAAGCCTTCCAGAACACACTGACGCTTGCGCCCATCGGCACGGTGATCGTTTTGCTGATCGCTTATCCGCTGGCTTATTATCTGGCGCTGATCGTTACCCCCAAGTGGCGGACGCTGTTGTTGATTCTGGTGATCGTGCCGTTCTGGACGTCGATCCTGATCCGCAGTTATGCGTGGATATTTATCCTTGGCGGGCGGGGTATTCCGGCGGTTCTGGACATGCTGGGTCTGGACGGTATCCGGCTGATCAACACCCCCTTCGCGGTGCTGGTGGGGATTGTCTATGGCTATCTGCCCTTGATGGTGTTCCCGATTTTTGTAAGCCTTGAGCGGCTGGACAAACGGTTGCTGGAGGCGTCTGCCGACCTTGGCGCAGCCCCGTGGCGCAGCTTTTTGCAGATCACCTTGCCGATGTCGCTGCCCGGAGTGGCGACGGGCTGCATGTTGGTCTTTATCCTGCTGATGGGCGAATTTCTGATCCCGGCCATGCTGGGGGGTGGCAAAGTTTTCTTTGTGGGCAATGCCTTGGTTGATCTGTTCTTGCAATCGCGCAACTGGCCGTTTGGGGCGGCGGTGGCGGTAGCTTTGGTGGTGGTGATGCTGATCACCGTGACCATCTACATGCGGGTGATCAAACACTGGGGCAATGGTCGCGACGATGTGTCGTTGATGTAGGGGGCACAGATGCGGATTTATTCTCTGGCGGTATATCTGTTTCTTTACATCCCCATCGGGATCATCGCGCTGTTCAGCTTCAGCGCCGGCCGCAACGCCAGCGAATTCACCGGATTTTCGGTAAAATGGTATGGCACGGCCCTTGCCAATCCCTTTGTAATCGACGCGTTGAAGACCAGCTTTGTCGTGGCCCTTTGTTCTGCCAGTCTGGCGGCGGTTTTTGGCACTATGGCGGCGTTGGCGTTACAAGGCATGTCGGGCCGGATCAGGGTGGCGTTTGACGCGCTGATCTATATAGCCGTGATGATCCCCGGCATCGTGATCGGCATCAGCACCCTGATCGCCATCGTCACGCTGTTTGGCTGGCTGAACCCGGTCTTGACCGCAATCTGGCCGGGGGGTGGGGCCGCACCTCAGCTTTCGATGGGCCTCGGCACGTTGATTGCGGCGCATGGTTTGTTCAATATGGCCTTGGTCATCATCATCGTGCGCGCGCGTATTGCAGGCATGGACCGCAGCTTTACCGAAGCCTCGGCAGACCTTTATGCCACCCCCTTTGGCACGTTTCGCCAGATCACCTTGCCACTGATCCTGCCGGGTATCCTTGCCGGGTTTTTGCTTAGCTTCACTTTCAGTTTTGATGATTTCATTATCGCCTTTTTCGTCGCGGGGTCCAACACCACGCTTCCGATCTATGTGTTTTCGTCGATCCGTCGTGGGGTCACACCCGAAATCAACGCAATCGGCACCATGGTGCTGGCGCTTTCCCTGATCTTGCTGATCACCGCACAGGCGGTGTTGCAGCGCGGGCGGAAGTCGTGACCGAGGTGTTGCGCGATCAGGTGGCATTTGTGACCGCTGCGGGATCGGGCATCGGTCGGG
>JANPLZ010000025.1:0-3371 GCA_031422555.1 Cypionkella sp.
ATCTCGCCCGGTCCAAGTTCGGCGATATCGACCATCTGGGGTTTCAGCACCGCCAGTTTATCAATGCCGTAAACCGCGTTGGTTTGCATCATGCGGACGCGGTCACCCTTTTTCATGGTGCCATCCATGATCCGCACCATCACTACGACACCCAGATAGGCGTCATACCAGCTGTCCACCAGCATCGCTTTCAGCGGCGCATCGCGGTCACCTTTCGGCGCGGGAAGGCGGTGAACGATGGCTTCCAGCACATCAGGAATGCCAAGACCAGATTTGGCCGAGACCAGAATGGCGTCCGACGCATCAAGGCCGATCACGTCTTCGATCTGCTGGCGGATTCGGTCGGGTTCGGCTGCCGGCAAGTCGATCTTGTTCAGCACCGGCACAATTTCATGGCCCGCATCAAGGGCCTGATAGACGTTGGCCAAGGTTTGCGCCTCAACCCCCTGAGAGGCATCCACCACCAGAAGCGAGCCTTCGACGGCGCGCATCGACCGGCTGACTTCGTAGGCGAAATCGACGTGGCCGGGGGTGTCGATCAGGTTCAGGATATAGGTTTTGCCATCCTTTGCAGGATATTCGATCCGCACCGTGTTGGCCTTGATCGTGATGCCGCGTTCACGTTCGATATCCATGCTGTCCAGCATTTGCGCCTTCATATCGCGCGCAGCAACTGTGCCGGTCATCTGGATCAGACGATCGGCAAGGGTGGATTTTCCGTGGTCGATATGGGCCACGATCGAGAAATTGCGGATGAGATCATGTTGGGTCTTGCGGGGGGATTTCGCGGGTGGCCGGGGGTGGGGGAAGGGGGTTCTAAAAGGCGCGCGTGACAGCGTGGCGGCAGGATCCAAGAGGCGGGAACGTCAACGGGTTGGGGGGTATGGCAAGGGGCTGACCCCTGTTATCAAGGGTGGAATCTACCGGGGTGCCGCCGCGCCTTGGGCTGCACTTTTCCACAAGACGCCGCGCATGACTTGATTGCTGGGGTGCAACAAAAGGGTGCCCGCCTTGGCCGGGCCCAAGCGCCGATACCCGGGAAACCTGATGGCGCCCGATGACGTCTTGGCCGGAACAGATACAACGTGCGGATGTGGAAAAATTGCGCAGTGCCCGATTGGCTGCGTGACGTGTATTCCCAGCGGCAAAATGGTCTGGGCACGCAAGGGCTCGGCGCTTTTGGCAAACCGGGTTCAAGTCTTGATCGTGTAGTGGGCGAGACTTTGCCCGGCATCACGAGGCTTTGAAACCCACACCCCAAACCGCAACCTTGAAAATCCCTGCGACCTGCAACATAGTCAGGCAAAGAATGACCCGATACCTGTGCGCCATCGGCCCCGGGTTTGGGCGGATGGGGTGGCAATGCGGCTCGTGATTTTAGCGGTGGTGGTGGGACTGGTGCCGGTGATGGCGGGCGCAGGTCCGGTAGAATCGGCTTGCAACAGGTCTGGACGCGATGCCGCGACGCGGAATTTATGCGCCTGCATCGGTCAGGTAGCCGATCAAACCTTGCGCGGGGCGGATCAGCGCCGGGCGGCGGCGTTTTTCAAAGACCCGGAAAAGGCGCATAAGGCATGGATGTCAAAGCGCGACGCCGATGATGCTTTTTGGGAACGCTATAAGGCCTTTGGCGCGCAAGCCGAGGCTTATTGCGCCGGGTGATTTGGCGGGCTGGGGCACTGCACACCTGCCCGACGGGGATTTCACATCCCCGCCGGGCAATTGTCTTAACAATTGCCCCTTCCCCTGTGGAGTATTTTCACCAAAATGAAACCAAATTTTATATAAATTTTAGGGGGTTAGCGAAACGCCGGTCCGTGGGCCCATAGTGTCAGCGACCAGCGCGTTCCCTGCGTTACCGGGGTGACCCGGTGCAAGACAAAACTGGGAAAAATCGTCGCAGTGCCGCGCGCAAGGGCCGCGTCGGTGATGTTGGCGTCGGGGCGCAGTTGCAGAATGCCACCTTCATAGTCGGCCGGATCCGAGAGTTGCACCACGATGGTCAGCTTGCGCCGCGCCGCCCAGACCCCTGCCCCGATATCGGCATGCCAGTCGAAATGATCGGCCCCTGCGGAACCGTAGCGCGCGACTTGCGGGCTTTCACCAAAATCGGTCAGATCAAAGTTGAAAGCCTCGCGGTTGGCGGCGGCCACTGCAGTAATCATCGCTGGCAGCACCCAAGCCGCTGCGGGGATGTCATCAAGCCACGCCAGTTTGGCCGAGCGGATCTGCGCCGCTTTCGCCCCGCCCACCAGCGCCGCATCGGCCAAGTGATGCGCTTGGGCCAGACCGATCACCTGATCGCATTGTGCAGGTGTCAGCGCGCCGGGTTGGCCGTGAGGCGCGATCATTTCAGCCGGGCGTTGTCGACAACCACGTCAAGCTGCACCGCACCCGCGCGCGCAAAGGTCAGGATCAGCCGCAGGGTATCGCCGTCCTTTACCGGATTTGTCAGGCCCATCAGCATGATATGGTCGCCGCCGCGTGCAAGCGCATGGCTGCCCGCGGCAGGGATCAGCACACCGTCGGTCAGGGCCAGCATCGAAGTGACCCCATCGGCGCTGGTGACGCTGCTGTGCAACTCGGCCATCATGGCGGCGTCGGTGCTGACCGACAGCAAACGGTCGTCGGTCGCATCCGGGTTGGTCACCACCAGATAGACCGCGCCAGCGGCCCCGGTGCTGCGGGCATAGGCGTCGGTGATCTGCACTTGCGCGGTGGCAGGCAGGGCGATCAGGGCCATCAGGGTGGCCAGCAGGATATTCAATGTTTTCATGCCCGCATCGTTACGACAAACCCGCGGCAAGGCCAAGGTCGGATCATCTGCGCGCGACAAAAAGCCCCGCGTGGAGCTACCAGGCGGGGCTTTGAATTTCAACGCAACAGATCAGGCCGCGACGGGGGCCATAACGGGGGCCGTAACGGTTGCCTTGGCGATTTCTTTTTTGATTTTGGCGGCGTTCACCGACAGATCGTCGGTCTTGGCTTTGGCCAGAAACGCGTCCAGACCGCCGCGATGATCGACCGAGCGCAAGGCCGCTGCCGAGATGCGCAGGCTGAACGAGCGGTTCAGAACGTCCGAAATCAGCGTCACTTCGTTGAGGTTCGGCAAGAACCGGCGACGGGACTTGTTGTTAGCGTGGCTGACAGTGTTGCCAGACATCGGGCCCTTGCCCGTCAATTCGCAAACGCGCGACATGGTCGTATTCCTTGTCATTAACGGATCATTCACCCCCACCGGGCGGGCGATGACCAAATTCGATTTGCGGCTGATAGGGGCAATCGCAGGCGGCGTCAAGCAGGAAGGCCAGGCAAAGCGCAACGCGGGGGGCCACCGCCGTCATCCCCGATCGAGCGAATTTTGGCAAAAC
>JANPLZ010000026.1:0-27680 GCA_031422555.1 Cypionkella sp.
GACGGTGGTTTTTTCCAGAATTTTCATGCCTTGTTTGACAAAGGCCTTTTTGGCAAAGGCCGATACTTCGGCGTCCTCAACCGGCAGCACGCGGTCCATCACTTCGACCACGGTGGTATCCGCCCCCAACGTGTTGAAAAACGACGCAAATTCGATACCAATCGCACCAGATCCAATGACCAGCAGCCGCTTTGGCATGCGCTTGGGTTGCAACGCGTGGCGGTAGGTCCAGACCAGATCGCCGTCAGCCTCAAGCCCCGGCAATTCCCGCGCCCGCGCACCCGTGGCCAGAATGATGGATTTCGCTGTCAGATCATCGCTGCCTTTGGCCGATTTTACCGTGACCAGCCCCTTGGCCGGGATTGTCGCGTCGCCCATGAACACGGTGACTTTGTTTTTCTTCATCAGATGGCCAATGCCGCCCGAAAGCTGCTTGGCCACGCCGCGAGACCGCGCCACGACCGCATCCAGATCATAGGAAATCCCAGTGGCCGACAGGCCGAATTCCTTGGCGCGGTGCATCAGGTGAAACACTTCGGCCGACCGCAGCATGGCTTTGGTCGGGATACAGCCCCAGTTCAGGCAAATGCCGCCCAGATTTTCACGCTCTATGATGGCCACTTTCAGGCCCAGTTGCGAGGCCCGCACCGCCGCCACATAGCCGCCCGGCCCGGCACCGATTACGATCACATCAAAGTTTTGGGCTGCCATGTTTTCCTCCGAGAAAAAGTAGTTTAGCCTTAAACCATAATGAAAATCTCAGCAACCAAGCTGACGCTGCAGGCCTATGCACTGGCTGCATGGCTGGCGCGCAGCTGATTTACAATCGCGCCATAGGCACCCTCGGCCAGAAACTGCGCCTCGGCTTCGGTGCTTTGCCGCCCCAAAGCCGCGTTGCGAAACGGAAAGCGGCCAAATTGCGCGATCACGGCATGATGCGCTGCCGCGTGAACCGCTTGCCCTGCCCCTAAGTCGGGCATGTTTTGGGCAAAAAGGGCGATACAGCGCTCCTGATCGGCCAGATCTTCGCTGTGCATGAAGGGCATGTAGAAAAACTGCCGCTCGGGTTCCGGCGCGTCCAGATCCCAGCCGCATTCAACCGCTTTACGCGCAGCCGCCCGCGCCTGCGGGTCGGTGGCAAAGGCATCGGCATGGCCGCGATGGATGTTGCGCGACAACTGATCGCAAATGATGATGAAGGCCAGCGTGCCTGCACAGCCATCAACCCAGTGATCCAGCCCACCATCACGGGCCGCCGTCCAGACATCGTGAAAACGGGCGCGAATATCGGCGTCCAGCGCGGCACCACCCGCATACCACCCCTCGGGGCCAATTTCGCCCAGCCAAAAATCCAGCACTTCGATCGGATCAGCCATGTCTTGCCCCCCAAGTTGCAGCGCCCCGGCACCGGGCGCAAGCCTGACAGCAATTCCCAATGCCTGCAACGCCCAGAGCGGTTCAGGTTTTTGGCGGAAAGACTCAACAGCAAAAAAACCGTTCGCGTGAAACGAAAGTCAGCGATTTTTGCGTCCTGCCAAACCTGACCCGCCTTAGCGCCGCGCGTCGGTTTCCAAAACCGCCCCCACCGCCAGCGATGACGCGGTGGGCGTCAGGCCCGCATAGCCGCTGGTATTGGCAGGGCCTGCGCGCCGGGTCATCCGCCAGCCGACATAGCCCGCAAGCGCCGCAAACAGCAGGCCGATGAACAGAAAATAACCCTTGGCCCCGACGGTTTGCATGATCCAGCCCAGACTTAGCGGGCCAAAAATTGCGCCAAAGCCGTTCAGAAAGATCAGCCCGGCCGAAGCTGCGGGCATTTCTTCCTTGGTCAGGAAATCATTGGTGTGGGCAATCAGCAAGGAATAAAGCGGGTTGATGATGCCGCCCAACAGCATGGCCACCCCCAGCTCCAGATTGAACGGCAACCGGAACAGCGTGGCCAGCCCCATCACGACCGCCCCCGCCACCGCCAGCCACAGAACCAGCGCACGGCGGTCCAGCCGGTCAGACGCCCAGCCTACGGGGTATTGAAACAGCAGCCCGCCCACATACATTGCCGCCACGAAAGCCGCGATTTGGCCGATGGTCATCGCACTCATCGCGCCGTAAACTGACGCCATGCCGAACATCGCCGAATATACCCCGCCGGTCAGCAGCATGCCGATGCAGCCCAAAGGCGAGGTGCGGAACAGGGCGCGAAAGCTCATCGGTTTGATGGAATTAAAGGTGGGCGCGGGCGTGTCGGCCAGCAAAATCGGCATGAACGCCAGCGACACAAGGATCGAGGGGATAATGAACAACGCATAGCCCGTTGGATCGCCCAGCGACAGCAGGCCCTGGCTGGCAATGATCCCCAGCATTTGCACGATCATGTAAAGGGACAGTGCCTGCCCGCGGGTTTCATTGCTGGCGGTGTTGTTCAGCCAGCTTTCGGCGGTGACATAAATGCCGGAAAAGCAAAACCCGATCAGCACCCGCATCACCGACCACGCCATCCAATCGACCAGCAGCGGATACAGGATCAACAGCGCCGAAATCATCGACCCCAGCGCGGAAAACACCCTGACATGGCCAACCCGGCGGATCATTTCCGGGGCCAGCCGCGAGCCGCCCAGAAACCCCACGAAATACGATGACATGATGATCGACAATTCGAACGTGGTGAACCCTTCATACGCACCGCGAATGCCCAACAGCGATCCCTGCACGCCGTTGCCCACCATCAACAGCATCACCCCCAACAACAGCGGCCAGGATTGGACAAAAACTTTCAACATCGGCAGGCTCCGGTAGGGTTCGGCTGGTATAGCAGCGCGGTGGCGGTGTGGTGCAGGCAATATCGACGTGGCGTGGCGGCCTTGCGTCAGGGGATCAGCAAAGACGCATCGCCATAGGAAAAGAACCGGTACTGATTGGCGATGGCATGGGCATAGATACGGTCAACCACGGGCTTGCCCATCAGGGCCGAAACCAGCATCAGCAAGGTGGATTTCGGCAGATGAAAGTTGGTCATCAGCGCGTCGGTGACCCGGAACTGGTAACCGGGATAGATGAAAATATCGGTCGGCCCCTGCCAAGGGGCGGTGTGGCCCAAGGCACTGGCGGATTCGATCAGCCGCAGCGCGGTAGTGCCAACCGGAATCACCCGCCCGCCCGCGGCTTTGGTGGCGTTGATCTGGTCGGCGGCCTGCGCGGTGACCTGCCCCCATTCGGCGTGCATCTTGTGGCTGGCAACATCGTCAACCTTGACCGGCAAAAACGTGCCCGCCCCCACATGCAGTGTCACTTCGGTGAAATCGACACCTTTGGCGGCCAATGCGGTCAGCAATGGCTGATCAAAATGCAAGCTGGCCGTCGGGGCGGCAACCGCCCCTGCGTGGCGGGCAAACACGGTTTGGTAATCAATATTGTCTTGCGCATCTGCGGGGCGTTTGGCGGCGATATAGGGCGGCAGTGGCATGCGCCCGGCGGCAGCCAAGGCCGTATCAAAATCGGTGCCGGTCAGGTTAAAGTTCAGGTGCAGATCGGTGTCGGATTTTGCCAGCACTTCGGCCTGTAGCTGATCGGAAAACCAGATCACCTCGCCCACCGCCACTTTGCGCAACGGTTTGGCCAACGCGCGCCACCCAAACGCCAGCGGTTCCAGCAAAGTGATTTCGATCTTGGCCACAGCCTCACCGCGCGCGCGGTGGCCTATCAACCGCGCCGGAATAACCCGGGTATTGTTCAGAACCAACCGGTCACCGGGGCGAAAGATATCAAGCAAATCAGATACATGATGATCTGTGATGCAGTCGCCTTTGGCCAGCAGCAGCCGCGCAGATGTGCGCGGGTTGGCGGGGCGCGTGGCGATCAGGGCCTCGGGCAGGTCAAAGTTGAAATCCGCCAGCTTCATCCGCCACTGCCTTTCAAAACCGGAGCCGGGGCGCGGAACAATTCGCGAAACATCCCCGGCGTGATGATCGACAGCGGGTTCACCCCCACCGACGGATCGGCGGCAGTGCCGCGCAACGTATAGTTAAAGCCAAACAACCCTTCGCCGCGCCGCGTAAACACCGCCCCGATGCCGTTCAAAAGATAAATCGGGGAAATCACCCCTTGCATGTTCAACTGCCCCGAGCCGCTTTGATAGACCCCCGCCATCGAGATGCCCAAGCTGGCGCCAATCGCCGATCCGCGCTGAATTTCCACCGCACCGGGCGTCAGCAAAAACGCGGCTTCCGCGTCGGAAAACACCAGCCCACCGCCTTGCAACTGCTCTAATATGCCGATCACGCTGATCGCGTTCAGCAAATCAGCCAGCACTGACGTGTTGCGCACCCGGATATTGGCCAGTTTGACCAACCCGTCATAGGTGCCCGCGGTGGCGCGCGGCGTCAGCGCCAGATCAAGCGTGCCGTTGCGGGCGGCGGCAAACACATTGGCCGCCGCCAGCACCTCGCCCGCGTTATCGGCCAGCAAACGGATGGCGCTGCCATATCTGGCAGGAATAACCGTGCCTTGCACCGCAGACTTGCCATTGATCCCGGCGGTAAAGCGGCCGTTCAGGCCACCGGCCAGAGTGAAGTCTCCGCGAAACCGGGTGAAGGCGATGCCATCGGATACCCGCAATTCATCCAGCTGCAAATCTAGCGGGCTGTCCGATTTGCCCGCGGCGCGGCGCTGATCCGGCCCCGGCATGGCGCGCAGATCAACCGTGCCGCCGGTCAGCGCCAGACCCACCGGCTTGCCCCGGCCACGGCCGCGAATTTCCACCGCCGCATCCAGCCAATCGCCCAGTTGCACCCGGTCAAACCGTGCAAGATCAAGGCCACCCCCCGCCCGCATTGCCACCGTGCCCGACGCTTTCAGCCCCGGCGCGGTCAGGGTCAGCCGGTCCACTTTCGGGGTTTTGCCCAAAGTGACCACTGCCTCTAGTCGCCCGCGCGCGGCCGCAGGTTTGGTATACCCCAGATCGGGGATACTCAGGCCGATGCGGTTCAGATCCGACACCAGCGTCAACACGCCGGGGCTGCCTTTGGTGAACGCAATTTCGACTTGGCCCACGCCCTGCCCGCTGACAAATCCCTCGGGCAGGCCCAGACCAAATTCATCGGCACTGCGCGCCGACAGCGCCACGCTGCCTTCGACGCGCGCGCGGCCCTTTTGATCCGCGCCAAAGCCTTGGGTATAGGTGACATCAAACGGCACCGCGCCGATTTGTCCGGGGCCGGAAATGGCCAAACCCTTGGGGGTGGCGGAAATTTGCAGGGCATCTGCGGTAATCACCCGGCCCGGCACCACCACATCAGACCGAAAGCCGGTCACCGTGCCCGCCACATCATAGGCCACATCCGCCAGCGCCACTTTCTTTTGCAACGGCAAGCGCAACACGGTTTTGATCCGCGCCGTCCCGTCACCCAAGGCCACCGGGCGATCGGCCTTGGTCATAAAGTTGAAGGGGGGCAAATCCAGCAACGACAAGGCGGCGGTCAGGCTGGAGTTGGTTTGCAAGGTAATTTCGGCGCGGGCGGGTTTCTGGCTGATGTCGGGCACCGCAAACACCGATCCCGCCACATCAATTTCACCGCCCTCGGGCGGGGTCACCTGCCCGCGCGACAACACCATCATATAGGTCTTGCCCGTCACCGACGCATAGCCGTAACCCGCCTTGATCGGCGGCAGCGTGGGCAGAAACCGCACTTCGGCATTGGCAAAGTTATAGCCAAGCTGCAACACCGGATCGGCGCCGGGTGCGATGCGCAACGCCGCCTGCACATCGGTCAGCGCGCCGTCCGAGACGTTTTTGTTCAACCAAACCCGGGTGTTGGGCAACAGCGCATAGGGCCACAGCGCCAACAGCCGGTCATGCGTCACCTCGTTCAGGGTCAGATCAATCGCACCGGTCCAACCGGCAGCATCAGCACTAAGGCGGCCTTTAGCGGTCAGGCGGCGGCTGTCTTCGGCCAAGGCCAACTGGCCGATGTCGATGGAAAACGGCTCAGGGCGCAGGCGCACATCCAACGCGCCCGCCGAAAACACCACCGGTTCCTGAAACAGGCCTTCGGGATCGACCATCACCTGACTGAATTGCAATTGGGTAACAAAAGCCGCCGGCAATTCCGCGCCCAACGCCCCGATGATGGCCGTCCCATCGGCACGGGTCAGATAGCTGTGGCCGGTTGCGCGCACCCGCAGCGACGGGCTTTGCACCGAAAAATCGGTCAGGTTAATGCGGCCAAGGGCCCGGTCATAGCGCAGCGCCATTGCGGCTGCGTCAAACAAGATCGCGCGGGCCTCGGGGCTGGGTTGCAACGCACCTTTGCCAAAGGTCAGCGCAGCCTCCATCCCCGTGATGCCATTTCCATCCAAAGTGGTGGCGATGCGGCCCGACAACGGCGCATCCACAATGCCTGCCCAAGCCAGCGGCGCCACTTGCGAGGCGATATCCTTGGCGGCGATACCCTCTATCTGCGCCGACAGCCGCGCGGTATCGGTGCCCTTTTGCGACTGCACCGAAATCACCGCTTGCGGCGTCGAAGTGCCGCCGCCCAGCAGCGACAGGCCAAGTTCGGCGGCCAGTTCGGTGTCGCGGTTATAGATCGCAAGGCGACCATCGCCTGCCTCCCATGTGCGGTTGCTGCGCTGATCCTGCAAGGTGATCGACATCGCTTCGGATTCGATCTTTTGCAGGCTGGCGGCGGCGGGGGTGGCAAAGAACGCATCGGCCGCGTCGAACAGTTGCGCAAGGCTGGTGATCGGCGGTTGCAACCGCCCTGCCCCCAGCGACAGATCAAACTTGCCGTCGCGGTCGCGGATCACCACCAGTTTGGCCCCGATAAGCCGCAAGGACCGCACCCGCAACCGCCCCTGCGCCAGCGCCGCCGGATCCAGCGTCAGGCGCATTTCCGGCAGCGACACCAGCGCCTCGCCGCCTTGTTTCAACAGCCGTATGTCTTCGATATGCAGCCGTGGCACCCAGTCATTGTCCACCATCACATCGACCGCGCCGATCGACAGCGCCCCTTCGGGCAGGGTTTGTGACAGGCTGGCGTTCAGGCGGTCTTCGATTTCCACCACTGCCCACAGCGGCAAGCCAATCGGCTTGCCGGTCAGCGCGAAGGCGGCAAACACGGCGCCAAACACCAGTGCCACCAAGATCAGACGGCCAAAGATACCGGTGCGGTGTCGGGTTTTGCGCGGCTTTGCGGGAACAACGGCGGTGGGAACAACGGCTGTGGGGGCAACGGCGGTGGGGGCAACGGCGGCGGCGGGTTGCTTGGCGGGCTGTGGCCCCGCGGCATCCCCGGTTTGGCGGTGGGCGGTGGGCGCGGTGGCGCCATCTGTCACGGCAAGCTCAGGCGGCGCGACATCGCCTTGCGGTGTCGCCCCCCCCGTTGCGAGATCCGCAGGCACCGCGGCCACACCGGGGGTGCTGTCGGTGTGTGACTGCCCGCTCATCCCAATGCCCTCCCTGTTGCCGCTTTGCGTTTCCCGTTGCGTGCGGGCTTGCCTTTATCTTTGCCCAAAGGCAACTAGATCGCAAAGGGTTGATCACCCACACGCAAGGAGCCGCCCATGATTTCCACCGGAACCGCCGCCCCCGATTTCACCTTGCCGCGCGATGGCGGGGCCGACATCACGCTGTCGGCGCTGCGCCCCGGCAAAGTCGTGCTGTATTTCTATCCCAAGGATGACACCCCCGGATGCACGCTGGAAGCGCAGGATTTCACCCAGCGACTGGCCGACTTTACCGCTGCGGGCTGCACGGTGATCGGGGTATCCAAGGACAGCGTCAAAGCGCATGACAAGTTTTGCAGCAAATACGGCCTTGGCATCGTGCTGGCGTCTGATGCAGAAGGGCAGACTTGCGAAGACTACGGTGTCTGGCTGGAAAAAAGCATGTATGGCAAGGTTTACATGGGGATCGAGCGCACGACCGTGCTGATTGATGGCGCAGGAATGGTGGCGCAGGTCTGGAACAAAGTGGCGGTCAAAGGCCATGCCGATGCGGTTTTGACGGCGGCGCGGGCGCTGTGACCCTGTCTTTGGCTGAAATGGCGGTGCAGGTGTTGCTGACCGCCGATGGCCGCGCCAAAACCGCACTGGCGCACCATCATGCGGCGGCGTGGCGGGCGTCGCGGGCGGCGGGTGCGCCTTTGGCCATCGGGCAGGCCACCCCACCAGACCTGCCGGGCCGCCCCGCCAAGCCCGATTTGCTGGACCCGCGCGATGTGCCGCGCCGCCGCCCGGGATCGCCGACGGGCCGCATCGCGCTGCTGCATGCCATCGCCCATATCGAGTTGAACGCGGTAGATCTGCACTGGGATCTGATCGCGCGCTTTGCCGATATCCCGATGCCCATGGGGTTTTACGACGATTGGGTGCAGGCCGCCGATGACGAGGCCAAGCATTTCAATCTGCTGTGCGATTGCCTTGAATCATTGGGCAGTCATTACGGCGCGATGCCCGCCCATGCCGGGCTGTGGCGCGCCGCCGAGGACACAGCCGCAGACTTCAAAGGCCGTCTTGCCGTGGTGCCGATGGTGCTGGAGGCGCGCGGCCTTGATGTCAGCCCGGCGATGATTGATCTCTTTGCCAAAGCGGGTGAGGCCCAAGCGCTGGCGGCGTTGCAGACCATTTATGCCGAAGAAGTGGCGCATGTGGCCTACGGCTCAAAATGGTTCAATTGGCTGTGCGGGCGCGACGGCGACGACCCGAAGGATTTGTTTCACGCGTTGGTGCGCAAATACTTTCACGGCAACCTGAAACCCCCGTTCAACGAAGAAAAACGCGCCGAAGCCGGTCTGCCGCCCGATTTTTATTGGCCCTTGGTTGATGGTTCCACGTTGGACGGATGACCAACTGCCCATCGGCGGGTTTTTGCCGATGGTGGCGGTAATCCGCCCTGTGCAAGGGGGGTATGGGTCAAATTTCTTGCCCAAAGCCCGCGCGCTGGCTAATCAGGGACAGCTTTGTTGCGGCATTGCGGTATTTTTTCCCTGCAGTTTGTAGAAACGGAACAGTCCAACGTGCTGACGCGCTTTGCCTATCGGATCAATGCCACGCTTGAGCGGTATTTCCCGGAACAGCGATTGTTCCTGAAATCGGATGCCGAAACCCGGTTTATCCGGCTGCGCCCGGTGACGCAGGCGGTGGCGTTGGGTGTGGGCGGGGTGCTGTTGGGCTGGACCATCCTTGCCACTGCGATCTTGCTGATGGATTCGATTTCGGCGGGCACGTCGCGCGAACAAGTGCAGCGCCAGCAGGCCTTGTATGAAGAACGGCTGAATGCGTTGTCGGCAGACCGTGATCTGCGCGCCGATGAGGCCGCCCGCGCGCAAGACCGCTTTACGCTGGCACTGACCCAAGTATCGACGATGCAATCGCGGTTGTTGGCGTCTGAAGACCGGCGGCGCGAATTGGAAACCGGCATCGACGTGATCCAGAACACCTTGCGCCGCACGATCAAAGAACGCGAAACCGCGCGCAACGAAGTGTTGGCGCTGTCGTTGGCCCCCGGCAAAGGCCGGACCGATGCGGGCCGGATGCGCGACGCGGAATCCACGCTGGATTACATGACGGCCGCATTGGGGGATATCGCCACCCAGCGCGACGCGATGGCGGGTGCTGTCAAGAAAGCCACCGACCGCACCGCCGCCGTGATGCAGGAAAAGACCGATCTGATGGCCCGCAACGAGGTGATTTTCACCCAGTTGGAAGAGGCGCTGACCGTGTCGGTAGAGCCTTTGGAAAAGATGTTCCGCGATGCCGGGCAATCGCCGGAAGACATGCTGAATGCCGTGCGCAAGGGCTATAACGGCCAAGGCGGGCCGCTGACGCCGATCAACCTGTCAACCCGGGGCATTGCGACCCAATCTGGCGAAGAATTGCGCGCCAACGCCATCTTGAAGGGGTTGGATGAGATGAACCTTTACCGGCTGGCGGCCTTCAAGACCCCGTTTGCAATGCCGGTAAAAAGCGCCTTCCGCTGGACCTCCGGGTTCGGGATGCGCCGCGATCCAAAAGGGGCGGGCAACCGGATGCATTCCGGCACCGACCTTGCCGGCGATTACGGCACACCGATTTACGCCACCGCCGACGGCGTTGTGACGGAAGCCGGTTGGTCAGACGGCTATGGCCGCACCATCATGATCAAACATGCGTTTGGTTTTGAGACAAGGTTCGCCCATATGTCGCAACTGCGCGTCGAGGTTGGACAAAAGGTATCGCGCGGCGACCGTATCGGTGATATGGGCAATTCTGGCCGATCAACCGGCACGCATCTGCACTACGAGGTCCATTTGAATGGAACTCCAGTAAATCCGATGACCTTCATAAAGGCAGCGACCAATGTTTTCTAAAAGCCGCATCAATGAGCCGGGATCCAAGCCCGGCGACGCCGACAAACCCAAAGCCCCGGAGTCCCCCGTGACCAAGCCATCTATGGACTTTACCCCCTCTGCCCCCAAGGGCAAATCTGCCGCGTCGATCTTGTCGGCTGATCTGACCGTTGTGGGCAATCTGCGCACCACGGGCGATATTCAGGTCGAAGGCACCGTCGAAGGCGATATCCGGGCGCATTTGCTGACCGTGGGCGAAACTGCCACCATCCGGGGTGAGATTGTGGCCGATGATATCGTCGTCAATGGCCGGGTCATTGGCCGGGTGCGCGGGTTGAAAGTGCGGCTGACGTCAACCGCCAAAGTCGAAGGCGACATCATCCACAAAACCATCGCCATCGAATCCGGCGCGCATTTTGAAGGCTCGGTTCAGCGGCAGGACGATCCGTTGTCCACCGGCCGCAGCCCGGTGCCGCAATCGCGCATCGCCCCGCCTGCCGCGACAAGCGAAGACGTCTGATCGCGGCATTATCGTGATTTACCCCAGATTTCGGGCACCTCAGCATGGCTGATGTGCCCGTTTTTCAATCTTCGCCCACCGCTACCCCGGCCTGCCTGCCCCAACACCGCCGGTTGTTGCTGTGGGCGGCGGTTCTGGCCTCGGGCATGGGGTTTATGGATGGCTCTGTCACCGCCATCGCGATGCCTGCGATCCGCGCCAGTCTGGCGATGACGCTGGCGCAGACCCAATGGGTTAATCTTGCTTATCTGCTGGCGCTGTCGGCGCTGGTGTTGGTGGGCGGGGCGGCGGGTGATCGGTTTGGCACAGCCCGGGTGTTTGGGGCCGGGATTGTGGTGTTTGTCGCCGCATCGCTGGCTTGCACCGTGGCGGCATCCGCCACGCAACTGATCGCGGCGCGCGGCGTGCAGGGGATTGCGGCGGCGTTCATGGTGCCGGGATCAATGGCGCTTATCGGCAAAGCCTATCCCGCCGATCAGCGCGGCCGCGCATTGGGGTTTTGGGCGGCGGCGGCGACGGCGACCACGGCCTTTGGCCCGGTGCTGGGCGGGGCGCTTTTGACATGGGGCGGCGATCAGGGCTGGCGGCTGATCTTTGCGCTGAACCTGCCTTTGGGCGCGATTGCCTGCGGGCTGTTGTGGCGGTATTCGCTGCGCGATACCGGCAATTCCGGCGTGCCGATTGATTTGCCCGGGGCCGTGCTGGCAAGTGGTGGTCTTGGCTTGCTGGCCTATGCGATTACCACCGAACGCGCGCAGGGGTTGGTTTACGGCGTGGCCAGTGGCGTGGCTTTGATCGCATTTTTGCTGTGGCAAATGATCAGCCGCCATCCGATGATGCCGCTGGCTCTGTTTCGAAGCCGGGCTTTTTCGGCGGCCAATCTGGCGACGTTTCTGATTTACGCGGGCTTTACCGGCATCGCGTTTTATCTGCCGATGCTGTTGATTTCAGGCTGGGGGCTGACCGAGATTGCGGTGACGGCGGCGTTTTTGCCGATTTCCGTGCTGATTGCCGCCCTGTCGCCGCTGGCGGGGCGCTGGTCTGATCGCCAAGGGCCGGGCCCGTTGATGGCGGCGGGATCGGTTTTGCTGGGGCTGTCACAGGGGGGGTTGGGGCTGACCGCGGAATGGGCGGCGTTCTACAGCGTGACGCTGCCCCTGATGTGCCTGACAGGCGTGGGATTGGGGATGTTGGTGGCGCCCTTGACCGTGGCGGTGATGGCCGCAGCCCCCGAGACCGCGCAAGGGGCGGCGTCGGGCATCAACAACGCGGTGGCGCGAGTGGCAAGTTTAGTGGCGATTGCGGTAATGGGCCAGATGGCAGCTACCGCTTACGGCGTTGTGACGCCCGCAGCCCCGGGGTTTGGCGCAGCGGCCAGCGGCGGCGCACATGGTGTCGCGTCAGCCGTGGCATTTTCCACCATTTGCGGGGCGGCGGCCCTGTTAAGTTTTAGCGCAGCCTTGGTGTCGATCTGGGGATTGCGCGGCGGGGGCAAAACCAAAGGGCCCGGCGCCGCGGCACAGCCTTAGTCACCCGCATTGGCCTCGGCGCGCGATTTGCCCGCGACATCCAACGCCAGCGTCGCCGCCATAAAGCGGTCGATATCACCGTCCAGCACACCGCTGGTATCAGAGGTTTCCACGTTGGTGCGCAGATCCTTGACCATCTGATACGGTTGCAACACATAAGACCTGATCTGGTTGCCCCAACCCGCATCACCCTTGGCATCATGGGCGGCGTTGATCGACGCGTTGCGCTTGTCCAATTCCATCTGATACAGCCGCGAGCGCAGCGCGTTCATGCAAATTTCGCGGTTCTGGTGCTGCGATTTCATCGAACTGGTCACCACGATATTGGTCGGAATATGGGTGATGCGCACCGCCGAATCCGTGGTGTTGACGTGCTGGCCGCCCGCGCCCGAGGAACGATAAGTGTCGATGCGGATGTCGCGGTCCTGAATGTCGATGTCGATGTTTTCATCCACCACCGGATAGACCCAGATCGACGAAAACGACGTGTGGCGGCGCGCAGCGGAATCGAACGGCGAGATGCGCACCAAACGGTGGACCCCGGATTCCGACTTTAACCAGCCATAGGCATTGTGACCGGAAATTTTATAGGCGGCAGACCGGATGCCCGCCTCTTCACCCGCGGTTTCCGATTGCAATTCAACCTTGTAGCCCTTTTTCTCGGCCCACCGCACATACATTCGCGCAAGGATCGACGCCCAATCACACGACTCGGTGCCACCAGCGCCTGCGTTGATTTCCAAAAATGTGTCGTTGGCATCGGCTTCACCGTCTAACAGCGCCTCAAGCTCTTTGGCGGCGGCCAGATCGGCCAAGGCTTTCAACGCGGCTTCGGCTTCGGTTACAATTTCGGCGTCCCCTTCGGCTTCGCCCATTTCGATCAATTCAACATTGTCGCGCAGACCGGAATCAATCAAACGGTAGGTCGAGACCGAATCCAGCAAGGCCTGACGGTCGCGCATCAGGGCCTGAGCCTTGGCCGGATCATTCCACAGATCGGGGGATTCGATCAGCGCGTCAAATTCTTCCAGCCGGTGGGGTGCTGTTTCCCAATCCATCCGCTGCCCCAGCAGCTTGCGCGACTTGGTGATGGCCTCAATATGGTTTTGCGTCTCGGCGCGCATGGGGTCGTCCTTTGGCGGAATTCAGCGGGTGATAGCGCGGGGGCGGCGGTGGAGCAAGCCTTGCTCAGTAAAGACCGCCCGAAGACAGCGTGCCAAAATCGGCCTTTTTCGGCACCGCTTTGGTTTGGCCGTCTGATGTGGTCACGGTATCATTGCCCAGATTTTCGTTTTCACCATAGGCAAACAGCGGCAGGTTTGACCCCATGGTAAAGCCACCATCCACCAGCGCATCCAGACCGAACATCACCTCTTCGCCCTCGCGGAAGTATTCGGCGATCACGTTGTCGCCTGACGCCCCGTCCGGCAGTTTCGCACCGCTAAAGCGGTCGATGTTCTGGAAATAGCCACCCGGCGGCACTTTGAACTGGCTGCCGCCATAGCGTTTCACCGCCTCTTTCATGAATTCCTGAAAGATCGGCACGCACAGCGTGCCCCCGAACGCGCCTTCGCCCAAAGACCGTGGCTGATCAAAACCCATGTAACAGCCCGCCGCAATCGTCGAGGTATAGCCCACAAACCACACGTCCTTGGCATCATTGGTGGTGCCGGTCTTGCCCGCCACAGGCACAGGTAATTTCACCCCACTGCCAGACCCGCGCGTAATCGCCCCCTGCATCATCGAGGTCAGCTGATAGGCGGTGATCGGATCCATCACCCGTTCGCGGGTCGAAGTGATTTTCAAGCCGCCCCCCTTGGCGATGCGGGGCGAACGGCAATCTTCGCAATTGCGCTGATCATGGCGGTAGATGGTCTTGCCAAAGCGGTCTTGCACCCGGTCAACCAGCGTGGGTTCAACCCGCTCTCCGCCATTGGCGAACATCGCGTAGGCCGATACCATCTTCAGCAATGTGGTTTCCTGCGCGCCCAAAGCATTGGCAAGAAACGGATTCATCGGTTTGTAAACGCCAAACCGTTCGGCATAGCTGGCCACGGTTTCCATGCCCACTTCCTGCGCGATGCGGATGGTCATCAGGTTGCGCGACTGTTCAATCCCGGTGCGCATCGGCGTGGGACCATAGAATTTGTTCGACGCATTCTTGGGCGTCCACAGGCCTTGCGGGGTTTCCACCTCGATCGGCGCATCGACGATGATGGTGGCGGGGGTAAACCCTGAATCCAGCGCCGCCGCATAGACAAAGGGTTTGAACGACGATCCCGGCTGCCGGGTGGCTTGGGTGGCGCGGTTGAACACCGACGCCTGATAGGAAAAGCCACCCTGCATGGCAATCACCCGCCCGGTGTTGACGTCCATCGCCATGAAACCGCCCTGCACTTCGGGCACCTGGCGCAACGACCAGCGCACAAAGCTGTCGTCTTCGTCACTGGTGATGGCGCGCACCATCACCACATCGCCGACGGCAATCAGATCGGACGGCACCTTTGCCTTTTTCGCGAGCTTGCCATCGGCCAGCCTTTTGCGCGCCCAAGTCACGTCTTCTGCGATAATGCTGGTATCCCCGGCGGCCAAATCGTCGGCGGGGCCTTCGATGCCCAGACGCGCGGTGTCTTCGGTCAATTCCAGCACCACCGCGGCTTTCCAGCCCACCACGTCGCGCGGCAGTTCGGTGACCTTGCCCAAAGCCTCGCGCCACGCGGTCTCTGAGGTCAGTTGATCTGCGGGAATAGTCTTGCCGGTGCCGCGCCAGACGCCCTGATTGCGGTCATATTTTTCCAACCCCCGCCGCAAAGCGCGCGCAGCGATGGCCTGCATTTCAGGATCGGCGGTGGCGCGGATCGACAGGCCGCCGCCGAAAAACTCAGCCTCACCAAAAGTGCCGGACAACTGCCGCCGAATTTCGTCGGTGAAGTAGTCGCGCGGCGGCAAGGCCACGCGGTAGGCGGGATAGTCGCCATTTTGTACCGACAACAACGGCGCGGCGCGGGCCGCGGCAAAAGCCACCTCGTCGATATAGCCGTTTTGCAGCATTTCATTCAGCACATAATTGCGCCGGTCGGTCAGTTTTTCCTTGGCGGTCACCGGGTTGTAATCGCTGGGCGCTTTGGGCATCGCGGCCAAAGTGGCGGCTTCGGCTGCGTTGAGTTGATCGAGGGATTTGTTGAAATAAGTTTGCGCCGCCGCGGCGACACCGTAAGAGTTTTGGCCCAGAAAAATCTCATTCATGTAAAGTTCCAGGATTTTGTCCTTGGAAAGCGTCTGCTCCAACCGGGTCGCCAGAATAATTTCCTTGACCTTGCGTTCAACCGACCGGCTGCCATCCAGCAAAAAATTCTTCATCACTTGCTGGGTGATGGTAGACGCGCCGCGCGCATTGCGCCCGCCACTGCGAATGGCCTCCAACCCTGCCGCCATCATCCCGGTGACGTCATAGCCTTTGTGGGTGAAGAAATGCTTGTCCTCTGCCGAGACAAACGCGAATTTCACCAGTTCGGGCACGTCTTCAATCGGCACGAACAATCGGCGTTCCTGCGCGAATTCGTCGATCACCCGGCCCTCGCCGGAATAAATCCGGCTGATGGTGGGCGGGGTGTATTGCGCAAGGCTTTCATGGCTGGGCAGGCCTTCGGAATACATCCAGAAGATGCCGCCAACGGTGATGGCCCCGAACATCAACCCCAAGGTCAACATCGTGAACACCGCCCCAAAGAAAGACCCGATAAACCTGATCACTGCGCCCGAATCCCGCTCCGCGCAGGCTGCTTGCCTGCATGAAGGGGCTTATACACCCGAGACTGCACAAAGGTCAAAACACCGCAACGCGGTTTGGCGTGGAATGGCCACAGCGCGCCAATCCCTTATTGCAAAGGCAAGGTGGACAGGGCGGCGTCTTCCCTAGCCCAGACCGTCAGCGCGTTGCGCATCGCTTCGGCCATTTTGACGCGCCATTTGGCATCGACCAGCCGCGCCAGATCACTGTCCGAAGACATAAAGCCCAATTCCAGCAAGACCGACGGAATATCTGGCGATTTCAGCACAGAAAAGCTGGCTTTTTGCTGCGGATTGCGGTGCATTTTCAATCCTTTGGCGGTAATTTCGGCCTCCAGCGCGACTGACAGCCTGTCCGTGCGCGGGATGGTTTTGGTGCGCGCCATATCCATCAGAACCTCGGCCACCACATCGTCTTGCTCGGTCAGATCGACGCCCGCCAGCAGATCATCGCGGTCATGGCGTTCGGCCAAGGTTGCCGACGCCGCCGAATTGGCCTCGGCGGACAGGGTATAGACCGTGGCCCCCACCGCATCGCCTTGCGACAAAGCATCGGCGTGGATCGAGATAAGCACATGCGCCCCCGCCGCCCGCGCGATGGAAATGCGCGCCTCAAGCGGGACAAATTCATCGGCGTCGCGGGTCAGAACCACGGCGAAATTGCCGTCACGCAGCAAAAGTTCTTTCAACTCGCGCGCGAAGGTCAGCACCAGATCGGCCTCGGTCAGATCGCCCCGCTCGGCCCCCGGATCAATCCCGCCATGGCCGGGGTCCAGCACCACAATCATCGGCCCCGCGCCGCGCAAGAGGGGCTTGGCGGTTGCGGTGGCGGGTGGCAAGGTCCAGGCTTCGGGTTCGGGCAGCGCGGCTTTGGCGGCAAAATCGGCGGGCGTGGCGGGGATCAGCGCAACTTCCACCACCGTGGCCCCGGTGGTCGTCATCTGCGCCGATGAAATCACCATGGGTTCCGCCAGTTCGATGACCAACCGCGACCACCCGGCGCGAAACACCCCGGCGCGCAAGGTCTTTGCCCGTTGCGATTGCCGCGGCATCTTGGCAAGGCCCGTCCAGTCCACCTCGCGGAAATCCAACACCAGACGCGGCGGATTATCCAACACCCGCGCGCGCCACGGTACGGCTTGCGACAACGATAAACTGATGCCAAGCCCTTGGGCGTTATCAACTATTTGCGATTGCAACGGTTGCAGGCGCGCCACGGCCGACAAGTCTTGCGCGGCGGCGGGGCATTGGCCAAGCGCAATCACCAGCGCAAAAGCCGGGATCAGATAGCGGAAAAAGACGGCGATGCGGACCATGTGATCGGGGTTATTCCAGTCTGCCGGGCAATTGTAAACCTATGGCTTGGGCCGCCTGTTGGCCATGAACCCGGTCAGGCGGTGCAAGCCTTCGGTGATATCGGCGGTGCTGCCCGCATAGGAAAACCGCAACGTCTGATGGCCGCGGCTGGGATCAAAATCCAAACCGGGGCTGACGGCCACACCCGCCTGCGCCAATATTTCGGCTGCAAAGCCGTAACTGTCGGCGGTTAAATCCGACACATCGGCATAAATGTAAAACGCCCCATCAGGGGGGGCGATTTTGGTGAATCCGGCCTGCGGCAAGCCGTGCAACATCAACGCGCGGTTGGCGGCATAAACCGCACGGTTGGCCTGCAATTCATCCTCGCAGTCTAGGGCCGCAAGGGCTGCGATCTGGGCGATATGGGGCGGGCAGATAAACAGGTTCTGGGCCAGTCGCTCAACGGTGCGCACATGTTCTTGCGGCACCACCATCCAGCCAATGCGCCAGCCGGTCATGCTGAAATATTTCGAAAACGAATTGATCACATAGGCGTTGTCGGTGATTTGCAGCGCCGATGTTGCGGGCGTGTCGTAGTGCAGGCCATGGTAAATCTCGTCCGAGATAAAGCTGATGCCGCGCTGATCGGCGTAGGCGATCAAGGCGGCCAGCGCGTCATGGCTTAACATGGTGCCCGATGGATTGCCCGGCGATGCCACAATCAACCCTGTGATATCAACACCTTGCAGATCGGCGGGCGTGGGTTGCAGCCGGTTTTGCGGTGATGTGGCCACCCCCACCGGCACCAGCGACAGCGCCTTCAGGATCTGGCGATACGACGGATAGCCGGGCTGGGTGATGCCCACCCGCGCGCCCGCATCAAACAACGCCGAAAACGCCAGCACAAAGGCCCCGGACGAGCCGTTGGTCACGATCACCCGGTCGGGGTTCAGATCAACGCCATACCAGCGGCGGTACAGGCTGGCGATGCCTTGGCGCAACGCAGGCAGGCCCAGCGATACCGTATAGCCCAAGGTATCACGCGCCAAGGCGGCCGTCACCGCGGCACGCGCACCTGCGGGCGCCATGGTGGCGGGTTGGCCGACCTCCATATGGATGATGCTGCGGCCCTGTGCCTCTAGATCGCGGGCCGCCGCCACCATATCCATCACGATAAAGGCATCCACCTGACCCCGGCTTGATCTATCCATCGCAATCCCCTTACAACTATGTGCAGTTGCGCCGCTGATTGCGCTGCCGTCAACCAATCCTGCCCGTATTTTTGCCCCTTCTTTCCGTGCCTTCCCCCTCCAAAGCCCCGAGGTATCCGATGCGCCTGTCCTTTGCCGCCTTGCTGACCACACTCACCTTGTTCGGCACCGCCGGTGCGGCGGGCGGTTTGGGCGAGATGACCGCCACCGAACGCGCGCAGTTTCACGCCGAGGTAAGGGCCTATCTGATCGAAAACCCCGAGGTGATCGCCGAGGCGCTGGAGGTGTTGCAATCGCGGCAGGATATGGCGGCGTTGCAGCGGGATGAACAACTGCTGGTCGATAATGCCGCGTATTTGCAGAATGATCCCAACAGTTGGGTCGGCGGCAACCCTGACGGCGACATCACCGTGGTCGAGTTTATGGATTACCGCTGTGGCTATTGCCGCAAAGCGATTGAGGCGGTCGAGGAGTTGGTGCAATCGGACGGCAATATCCGTCTGGTTTTGAAAGAATTTCCAATACTGGGCGACGATTCGGTTGCCTCATCGCGCTTTGCCATCGCGGTTTTGCAACTGCACGGGCCTGATGCCTACAAGGCCGCACATGACGCGCTGATGGTGTTGCGTGGCACCCCCGACAGCGAAACCTTGACCCGGTTGGCGACCGACTTGGGTCTGGACCCTGCCCCGGTGCTGGCGCGGATGAACGCGGATGAAGTGACGGCAGTGTTGGCGGCAAACCGGGCTTTGGCCGATGTGATGTCTTTGTCGGGCACGCCTGCGTTTGCGATCAACAAGACTTTGCTGCGCGGTTATGTGCCGCTGGAAGGGTTGCGGGCGATTGTGGCGGATGAGCGGGCCGGTTAAAAAGCAGGGGGTTTCACACCCCCAAGCTGCAATCGCCACAGCGATTACAGCCCCCCCGTGGGATATTTGTGAACAGATAAAGCGAAAAATTTAGATAAATTTTAACAGGTTAGCCTTTGGTCAACGCTTTGCGGCGGGCGTCTGTAAGACCGTCATGCGGCCCAAGGCTGGCGGCGGGAACATCATCCCACCAATCGGTGCGGTAAGCGCGCCGTTCGGGGTTGACGGCGTAAAAGATTTTATTGTCGGGCCGGGGTTTGTCGCCCACCACCAGCAACCGCACATCCGTGTCGGTGTTGTTCAAAAAGCTGTGTGACAGCCCGGTGCCCGCCGGAAAGCCCACGCCGTCGCCCGGTTGCAGGCGGTGCAGATGCCCGTCCAGCCAGACATCGGGCGTGCCTTCGATCACGTAGACGAATTCCTCTTCGTGGCTTTCGGCATGCGGAAAAGAGCTGCGATGGCCGGGCGGCAGCCGCTCGTGGTGAATGCCGATGCGTTCCAGCCCGAAATGCCGCCCGAACGCGGCGCCTAAACTGTGCGGCTCGTCACTGCCCGGATAGCACCATGCGGTTTTCTCTTCGATCTCGGACGTGTGGATGATCGCGGCTGACCGGGGTGTCATCGCCCTATTCCGCCGCAGCAGCAGCGGTTAATGCTGCGGTCTTTACGGTCTCGGCAGCCTCGGCCGCATCAATTTCGGCGGCTTTTTGGGTCACCAGATCAACGATATGATCAACCATACCTGCGTTACCCATCGTGTGGCTTTGCTTGCCTGCAAGATAAACCATACCCTTGCCCGCCCCGCCGCCGGTAAAACCGATATCGGTCATCAGCGCCTCGCCGGGGCCATTGACCACACAACCGATGATGGAAAGCGACATCGACGTGGTGATATGGGCAAGCCGGTCTTCCAGCGATTGCACGGTTTTGATCACGTCAAAGCCCTGTCGCGCGCAACTGGGGCAGGAAATGATGGTCACCCCGCGGTGGCGCAGCCCCAAACTTTTCAGGATTTCAAAGCCGACCTTGACCTCTTCCACCGGATCAGCCGACAGCGACACCCGAATGGTATCGCCAATGCCCATCCACAACAGATTGCCCAGACCAATCGCTGATTTTACCGTGCCCGATACCAGACCGCCCGCTTCGGTGATCCCCAGATGGATCGGAGCATCAGTGGCATCGGCCAGTTGCTGATAAGCGGCGGCGGCCATGAACACATCCGACGCCTTGACCGAGATTTTGAAGTTGTGAAAATCATTGTCTTGCAACAGGCGGATGTGATCCAGACCGGATTCCACCATCGCATCGGGACAAGGCTCGCCGTATTTATCCAGCAGATGCTTTTCCAGACTGCCCGCGTTCACCCCGATGCGAATGGAACAGCCGTGGTCTTTGGCGGCCTGCACCACATCGCGCACCCGTTTGGCATCGCCAATATTGCCCGGATTGATCCGCAGACAGGCGGCCCCGGCCTGCGCCGCCTCAATCGCGCGTTTGTAGTGGAAATGAATGTCGGCCACGATCGGCACCGGCGATTCTTTGACGATTTCGCGCAAGGCGGCCGTGCTGGCCTGATCGGGGGTCGAGACCCGCACGATATCGGCACCGGCCACCGCACAGCGTTGAATTTGCTCGATTGTGGCGGCGATGTCGGTGGTCAGGGTATTGGTCATGGTTTGCACCGAAATCGGGGCATCACCGCCAACCAGAACGCGACCGACGTTGATCTGGCGCGACACACGACGTTGGATATTGCGCCAGGGGCGGATTGGATTGTGGCTCACACGCTGTCCTTTTTAGCTGACAAGCCAAAGATAGCCCCAGCGCAGCCCCGGATCAACCGCTGCTGTGCGCGTTGCGGCATTTGGCAAGTGTGGCCGTGTTAGTCTGCGGCAGGCGGCACAACTGCGGGCACCGACGCATCGGCCACCGTCACATATTGCGCAAGGTCCGCGTCGCCGGACAAATCCGCCAGCGCATAGGTGCTAACCAACGACTCTGACGCCAAGGCCACCCCTTTGATCACCTGTGCGCCCGGGGCTGCAGGGCCAAAGGTTTGGCCATTGACCACAAAATAGATCGACCCCGAATTGCCCGACCGCAATTCCGCCGCTTGTTGCAGCGGTGGCACGGCATAGCGCTCACCGGCGTCAAGGATTTTTTCGAACAAAACCGTGCCATCGGCGGCGGATATCCGCACCCAGGATGGGCGGACGGCCAAAACCTCGACCCCCGGCTTGGCGGCGGCAACAACCTGCACACTGTCGTCGTTCGCGGGCAACGTAGCGATCTGGCCTTCAAGCGGGGCGGTATTTGCCACCAAGGCCCCCGCGGCGCGCGGATTTATCGCGGCTATCGGGCCATCGCGCGCCGTCAGCACCGGTACGTCCAGCGCCTGTGGTTCATAAAGCCGGTCCAGCGGGTCGGCGGTCACACCGTTGGCCGCCAGAAGTTCGGTTTCTGCCACACCGGCAACCGGCGCAGACCGCGTAAGCGGGGCAGCACCTTGCACGCCTGCCAGTGGATCAAGTTCAGCCACCACCGAAGGGGCCTGATCAACCGGGGCCAGTTGCACGCGCTGCACTTCTTGCAACACCGACCAGCCGCCATATCCCAGCGCGCCAATCAGCGCGATCAACACGGCAAAAGACCCAACCGCACCCGGTTCCAGCCGCGACAACAGGCTGTCGCCCCGCGGGCTGAACGAGGTGTTCAGGTTGGAAATCGGATCCCGGCCTTCGGCCGCATTTTGCCGCGCCCGCATGGCCGCAACCGAGGCTGAAGACGCCGCCTGCGACATGCCATGCGCCACTTCGAAATTGGCTTCCCGGCAAAATTTTGCAAAGGCCCATTCCGGGTCCATGCCCAGATAGCGCGCGTATGACCGCACATATCCGGCAATGAATCCCGGGGTTTCAAAGGCCGTGACATCGGCATTTTCAATCGCGGCGATATAGGTGGCTTTGACTTTCAATTCGCGCTGAATATCCAGCAGGGACTTACCCAGCGTTGCGCGTTCGCCGCGCATCAGGTCGCCAAGGCGCAGGTCAAAATCGTCAAACCCCTTGGGTTTGTCGATCACCACCGCCGGAGTGCGAAACCTCCGCCCGATCATGCAATGCGCCCCATGCCTGCCCCGAAATCCCTAAGCCGTGCCAATGCCGACTCTTGTTTTGTCGTATTGGTGAATTTTTAACACAGGGCAAGCGATTCTGCATATGCAGAACACGCGCATTCCAAGGCTTCGGCACGATTTAGCGCAGATAATCCGCAGGTGCGGTTGATTGCGCCGCTTTTGCCGGGTTTCGGGGCAGTTTTCGGTCAAATTCGCTAAAGGGTTGTGCCGGGGATGCGCATTTGCGCGCGGATTCAGGCCCGGTCCAAGCCCGATCATGAAAGAATCGGGTTCCAGCAAAGGCTGCACAAACACCCAACCGCTGGAGCTGGCACCGCGATTGCACACAAGATGCACGCCGCTTTTGTAAAGATGCCCTGATGTCGGGACCTGTTTGTGCGGCTGATCCAAAGGCATGTGCGGTGCCTGACAGGCCGGATCAACACCGCGCCACTGGATTTGACGCCCGGCCTGATCAGACTGGGTCACTATGTCGCAGGCCTGCCGGTCAACGCCGCCAAAACAGCAACGCCGTCAATATATGCAACTGCAGCATTTTGCGCTGCCAGCGGTCAGTTGGCGATGACAACGGTGCAGTCTGTGGCCTCGGGATTGCGCGCCACGCAAGCCGCGATTGCGCCCGCCGCATCGGCACCAATGCCCCAAGCCCCAGACCCGGCCGAGATAGCCAAGGCTGAACCCGCCATCTGGTAGTCGGCCTTGAACCCCGCCGTTGCATCCGAGGACAACGACATGCCGCGGTCCTTCCAGCCTTTGGGCCGGATCACCGCTGCCACAACGCAATCCTTTTTGCCGGGCTTTGCAGCGTTGCACCCCGCCAAGGCTGCGACTGACGCTGCCGCAACATCATGGTAATTTGCCGCCGCCACCGTGGTTTCAAACATCAACCCCTTTTCGGGCGATATAGCGATGGCGCCGTAATACAACTGCGCCGCCCCCACCGATTGCAGGATGGCCGCCTGATCTTTCGGCAGGCCAGCCGCGGGCATTATTTCGACTTCGGCTTTCAGAGGCGCGAACAGCGCTTTTTTGGCCGCTTTGCCGTCCAATGGCGCGGCACATGCCGCCCCCGCCACGCCCATCATCACCACACTGATTGCCAAAAGCCGCATCACACCCTCGTTTGCAAAACCCATGCCGCAGCTTTAGCGCAGCGCTCAAGCTATGGACAGTGCCCGACCGCCTGCTAGGCTGTAATCTGCCCTGTTGCCCCCGCCCTGTTGCCCCTGCCCTGATGCCGGAGAAAACCATGACCTTGGACGCCGTGCTTGCCCGTATTGACGCCACCCTGCCGCAAGCGCTTGACCGGCTGATGCACCTGCTGCGCATCCCGTCGATTTCCACCGATCCGGCCTTTGCCGCCGAGTGCGCGCGCGCTGCGGAATGGCTGGTCGAAGATTTGAAATCGCTGGGTTTTGACGCGGCGTCGCGCGCCACACCGGGGCATCCGATGGTGGTGGCGCAAGGCGGTTCCGGCGACAAACATCTGCTGTTTTACGGCCATTACGACGTGCAACCGGTGGACCCGCTGGCGCTGTGGACGCAGGGCCCGTTTGATCCGATCCTTGAAGACACGCCGGCGGGACAGGTGATCCGCGCGCGCGGCGCGTCTGACGACAAAGGCCAGTTGATGACCTTCCTTGAGGCCTGCCGTGCGTGGCGCAACGTTCATGGCAGCCTGCCCGGACGGCTGACGATTTTTCTGGAAGGCGAAGAGGAATCCGGCTCGCCGTCGCTGATCCCGTTCTTGCAAGCCAACGCTGCCGAATTGCGCGCCGATATTGCCCTGATTTGCGACACCGGGCTGTTTGCGTCAAAAACCCCGGCGATTGTAACAATGTTGCGCGGGCTGGTTGGTGAGGAAGTTACCATCCATGGCCCGGCCAAAGATTTGCATTCCGGCATGTATGGCGGGCTTGCGATGAACCCGGTCCGGGTGTTGACGCGCATCTTGGGGGCGCTGCACGATGATCAGGGCCGGGTGACGATTCCGCAGTTTTATGACGGCGTCACCGAATTGCCCGATGCGATCCGCGCACAGTGGCAATCGCTGGCGTTCGATCACGCGGCGTTTCTAGGCGATGTCGGGCTGTCGCTGCCCGCAGGCGAGGCGGATCGCACGCCGTTGGAAATGATCTGGTCGCGCCCGACCGCCGAAGTGAACGGTATCTGGGGCGGCTATACCGGCGACGGGTTCAAGACCGTGTTGCCCGCACAGGCGCAGGCCAAAATCTCATTCCGGCTGGTCGGCGATCAAGACCCGGGCGCGGTGCGCGCGCAGTTCCGTGCCTGGGTCACAGCGCAAGTGCCCGCCGATTGCCGGGTTGAATTTCACGCCCACGGCCATTCGCCCGCCAGCGTGATGGCGATCACCAACCCGGCGTTTGAAGCGGCGCGCGCGGGCCTGACCGAAGAATGGGGCCTGCCCGCCGCCTATGTCGGTTGTGGCGGATCCATTCCCATTGCGGGCTATTTCAAAACCTATCTGGATATGGACGCCATGCTGATCGGCTTTGCCCGTGACGATGATCAGATCCATTCGCCCAATGAAAAATACGGCGTGGAAAGTTTTCACAAAGGCATCCGGTCTTGGGCGCGGATATTGGCGCGGTTGACATGACCCTGTTGATCCGCGACGCCGCCCCCGGTGATCGGGCGGATTGGCAGCAGCTTTGGCAGGACTATCTGGTGTTTTACAAAGTGACACTGGACGAAGCCATCACCGATCACACCTGGGCGCGGTTGATGTCGCCCGACAGCCGGTTGAAAATGCGGCTGGCGCTGCGCGAAGGCCGCGCGGTGGGCTTTGCGATTTATCATCCCCACGAGTCGACCTGGGTGCTGGGCAGCGACTGCTATCTTGAGGATTTGTTTGTGGACAGTGGCCTGCGCGGCGGTGGCATTGGCCGCGCGTTGATCGACGATCTGAAACTGCTGGCAACCGCGCGCGGTTGGCGCAGGTTGTATTGGCACACCGACCATGACAACGCCCGCGCGCGCAAACTATATGACAGCTATGCGCCCGCTGACGGCGCGATCCGGTATCGGATAAATCTATGATATCAGGGATTTGCAACACAAAGTGAAAGTGGCGCGGCGGACGGGGCTCGAACCCGCGACCCCCGGCGTGACAGGCCGGTACTCTAACCAACTGAGCTACCACCGCGCATTTCACAACAGCGGACATCGGGGCAAATGGCGCGGCGGACGGGACTCGAACCCGCGACCCCCGGCGTGACAGGCCGGTACTCTAACCAACTGAGCTACCACCGCGCATATGCACCCCGGTTGCCCGGCGTGTGGGGGTATTACGAAAGGGATGCGGTGTCGTCAAGCGGCCATCAGGGGTGTGGCGGGAAAACTTTGGCTGGGATGGGTGTTTTTCACCCAAAAGCCGATGGGGGTTTCACACCCCCGTCGCCAAGGCGACTCCCCCGTGGAGTATTTTCGCCAAAATGAAACGCAATTTTAGGCAATTTTTCGCGGCTTTTGTGGTGATTTCAACTGGATCAGGCAGGTGCCGGAATAAACTCGGCGCCGTCATCGGGTGGCAATTGAAAGCGGCCATGCGCCCAATCACCAGCCCGCCACGCCTCACGCGCGGCATCAATGCGGTCTTGGGATGAGGCGACAAAGTTCCACCAGATATAGCGCGGCCCGTCCATGGTGGCCCCGCCCAGCACCATGATGCGCGCGCCAGCCTCGCCTGCGCGCACCGACACCGCATCGCCGGGGCGAAACACCAGCATCGACCCCACGCCATAGCTTTGCCCAGCCTGCGACACCGTGCCTTGCAGCACATAAACGCCGCGGTCTTCGTGGTTGTCGGGCAACGGCAGGCTGGCCCCGGCCGCCAGCGTGGCATCGGCGTAAAAGGTTTCCGATGGCAGCGGCAGATCAACTTTCTCGCCCCAGGCCTGCCCAAGGATCAGCCGCAAATGCTTGCCTTCGGCCTCCAGCACCGGCAGGGCGGTTGCGGGGGCGTTGTGAAACGCGGCAGGGTCGTCTTCGCGCGATTTTGGCACCGCAAGCCAGGTTTGCAGGCCAAACAGGCTTTGCGGTGCTGCGCGCGCCGGTCCGTCCATCCGTTCGGAATGGGTGATGCCCGCGCCCGCCACCATCAGGTTCACCTCGCCCGGTGCTATCCACGCATCGGTGCCCAGACTGTCGCGGTGGTGGATGCGACCGCGCAGAAGATAAGTCACCGTGGCAAGCCCGATATGCGGATGCGGGCGCACATCAACGCCCTGCCCGGTCAGAAATTCCGCTGGCCCCATCTGATCGAAAAAGATGAACGGCCCGACCATCTGGCGCTGCACCGAGGGCAGCGCGCGACGCACCTCAAAGCCGCCCAGATCGCGGGCCCGCGCGATGATCACTGTTTCAATAGCATCAACCGCGTCGCCGATCGGGATCGACGCATCTAAAAGGGGAGACCAACTCATATCACACCTGCTGTTTTGCTGATGTATAAAGGGGGGCAATGGGTGCCGTTTGCAAGGCACCAGGCCGCACAGCCAGTCTGCATTTTCGTGTCCCGAACAGCCAATTCCCGCCCGGCGCGGCGTTTTTGCCCCGCCGCTATTTTGCGCGACACGTAGATATGTGCCCATAAATTCATCACAATACCGGCTTTTGGCCGCCCCCCGCGCCGCAGCCGATTGTGCCGCCCGAACCAATCCGCAAATTTGGCGCGTGAGGAGCCGCGATGACGATTGCCCTGATGACGCCAAAAATGCAGCGCAGCCATGGGGCGGCGGCGGTGTCGTTTTCGCAGCAAGCGGGCCGGGTGCGGCTCAGGGATCTGGCGCAATCGGGGTCGGCCAAGGTGATCTTGCCGCAGGGTGCTGCGGCGGACAACGGCCCGGAAGTGGTGTTTTTGAACACCTCGGGCGGGCTGACCGGCGGCGATAGCCTGACCTACCGGATAAGTCTGGGCGACGGTGTGCGCGCGGTTGCCACCACCCAGACCGCCGAGCGGGTCTATAAATCCGCCGCGGGC
>JANPLZ010000027.1:0-17156 GCA_031422555.1 Cypionkella sp.
GCGATGCTAAACTTACGAAACATGTTTAGCATCGCGTCTCCGCCCTCAGTTTCCGAAAATTCGGATCGGCACTCCGACCAGGAGCTGGTCAAGGCCAAAGCCGGAGCGTTCATCGAAACGGCCCGCCGAATTCAACCCGGATCCGATAAGCCTGACCACTTCCGGCGAGCCAGCAAATTTGGAATGGCTGCCCGAACTTGAATCGTTGATTTCCGACAGGTCGATGACTGTCAGGCCAAGTTTTTCCAGTTCCCTTGCATCAGCCGCGCCGACCCGCGGAATACCGCCCGCGATACGACGCGAGATCTTGAGAGCACTGTCATCCTTGGAGATCAGCACATACATCTTCTTGACGAATGCCGGCGGCAGCAATTCGATTTGGGTCCGAAAAAGATCAATGTCGATATCAGGCGAAGCCAACATGATATTGTTGATGCGGCTGCGAGTGCCCAAAGTGCCAGACAGTTGCCCATCGACCAATCCCTCCATGGTCAGAAAGGTTCCCATCGAGTGGGCAAGGACGCTGACGCCTTCAGCTTTAGTTGCCCCCAGAATGACGGACATCTCCTTGATCTTGACACGCGCCACGAGCGCACTGTTGAGGTCGTAGACATAGCGCGAAGTCCTAGCCGCAGAGGCCCATGTAAACAGTACCGGCACACCTTTAAAGCCAGAGTCCTCTACAAATTGCGCCAGCCGGAGGATCGCATCGCTTGTCGTGGTGTTGTAGCCGTGGACGAATACAAGCAACTCGCGCGAGCCCGGCGGTCGGGTGGCCAGTTCACGGTTGATCTGGGTAATGAAAGACGGGCTGGTATTGTAGATTACCGGGTCGACGACAGCGAATTCGGCCCGCGGATCCGGCGGCAGTTGTTCTGGCCGTTCAAGTTGCCCGGTGACATGGTTCGGCGGAATTGTGACATCAACCGAAGCGAGGCCAAGTTCCGGCGCCCTGTCTCCCGAATAGAAGGCGCCAACCACTTCGGATGCCTGACGTGTCGAGGTGATGAAAATCCGGTGACGGCTGATCTCTGGAACGGATTCGGCCGGTATCTCTGGGTTGTCGATTCCGACGAGTTCTGGTGGACTGCTGCATCCGACCAAGAGGCACGCAAAAAGCGCAAGAGCCGTCGACAGAGAAAGCGGGCGGGTGAACATTATTCATCTCCAGTTTCGGCTAGCTGACCGGATACCGCTATCAACCCATCCGATCAATGTACAGTTTTTCGGCCGAAGCTAAGTTTACAAAAATTCACCGCGACGGCGCTGAAATCCGATTTGGTTGCGTAAGAAACTTTCAGTCATGTCCTGTGCGCCGCAAGCAACGGCGCACAAAACTTTTTGCGTCAGGATTGATCGTGCTGGCACTTACTATCCTGCCGGAGTGTACCAGATCGGCGAGGTGTAGGCACGTTCAGTGATTGTCATCCGCACATCCTCGGCAGGCGTCACACCGAAGTATTTCGCATCGAAGGCGGTCCAGCGCGGCGTCGGGATCTCGATGACGCGGGCATAATAAAATGCTTTAAGCGCCGGGTCGAAGTCCGGGTCAGACCAGACGGTGATCAGTTCAGGGTCGCCGATGGTGTTGGTATAGCTCGCATCTGCCACGTTGACGGTAGAGCCGACCGACGGAAGTTTGCCATCGGCCCCGGCTTGACGGCTGTCTGCATCGCCCCAAGCCACGTCATAGACCTGCTCCTTCGCGTTGCCGGCAGCATCAATCCAGCCCTTGACGATCTGCACGCGGTCAAGATTGGCGCCAATCGGGTCTTTCAGGGCAGCAATCAGGAAAGCGGGTGCTTTGCCTTCGGGGGCGTTTACCAGATCGCCGCCCATCGGCACGCCTTTGGAATAACCCGCCTGCGCCGGGCGGCGGGTATTGGCATCCTCGGCCACGAAATCCCAGCCGCCAAAGAACCGCACCGTAATGCGGGTGCCGGTGGTGGCATAGGTTTCCTTGCGCTCCATCGCGTCAAAGATCGACGCGCGGGTGTTTTCGGTGGCCCAGACCACGGCCAGACCGGAGGCGCCAACCTCCCATTCCATGACGGTGGCAAGCGGCGTTTTCACGAACGGCTTTTCCATCCGCTCGGGGTTCGGCTCCATCGAAACGGTCTTGCCAAAGAAATTGTCTTCTTCCTGGGACGAGAAACCGAGGTGGGAATCGGTCGATCCGACCATACCGAACTTGTAAGGGTTGACGCCAAGCTGCGCTTCCAGCTTCATCCCGTTCAGCAGGGCAGAACGGGCATACTCGAACTCCAGCATCTCGGGCGTTTTGGCCGCTGTCGCGACGAGGTTGGCCTTGTCCCAGATCTCAAAATCCGCGAATTCGTCATTCGGCGACAGGTTCGGGTGCGCTTCGCCGGTGCCCTTGGTCTGGGTCACCTCATAAATTCTCTCCCATTTGGCACGCTCGGTGGCATAGGCGGCATCCACCGGCTTGCCGAACTGTTCAATGGTCGGGAACATCAGACCGTTGGACAGGTTACCATTGTGGGCGATGGCCAGCACATCACCCCCGGTTTTGTCCTCGTAAGCGCCCATCCATTTCCACAGATCGACCGGATCCTGGCTGCCAAGCGGTGGCAGGGTGACCATCGGGTCCATCTGCACGGCAAGATCGCCGCCATCCCGGTAGATCACGTTGCGATGCAGGTTGTCGCCGGTGCCGACCTGCGAGGTCCATTCATAGCCGATCATCGCGGTAAAGCGTCCCGGCTCGTTCGCTTCCTCGGCTGCGGCGATGATTTCCTTCCAGGTGTCCCGATACAGTTTGGTGCCGGGTACTGACATGATGTCGAGTGGGAACTTGCCAGTAGAGAAAGCGGTGATGATTTGGATCGCAGCTTCCCCGCCCTTTCCGGCCTTGAACAGATCGTACCAGCCCTTTGCCATTGGGTTGGCCAGGATGTCCGGGTTTCCGGCTACAAACTCGGCGAAGAAGCCCATGTTGTCGGAATGGTCCGTGACCACCGTAAAGTCCAGCGGACGGGAAATGCGGACGGGCAGGCTGGTGTTCGACACGATTTCCTCGCCCTTGGCATAGCGATAGGCATCGCGCGGGCCAAGAACCGCCCCGAAGGTGCCCGCATCAAACGACAGCGTCGTGTGCAGGTGGGTTTCGCCAAACAGCGGGCGGTCGGGAAAATTGCGCCCGGCATTCGGCGAATAGGGCGGGGCCACGTTCAAAATGTTCAGCCCGGCCGGATCATGGCCATGCGTGTCTACAATGTCTTGCTGTGCGAATGCAGGCATTGCCACAGGGCCGATTGCGGCCGCGACTAGCACAATCATCCTAAATTTATTTGGTTTCATGGCCTTCTCCTTGTGTTGGTCGTTCTGTTGGTCGTTCGTGTTCAAATCAGGCAGTGAAGATGCGCTCCAAGGTCCAGAACGCGGCGACCGTGCCGATGGCATAGGCCGGAAGCTGCCCGATCCATTTTGGAAGGGCATTGGCAAAGGTACGCTGGACTAGGGCCAGCAGCGCGAGAATAGCGGCGACAAAGGCCAGTTGACCCGCCTCGACACCCAGATTGAACGCCAACAGCGCCAGCGGGATGTCGCCCTGCGGCAGGCCAATCTCGCGCAGCGCGCCGGCAAAGCCCAGCCCGTGCAACAGGCCAAAGACAAAGGCAACCAACCACGGCGCGCGTGACGTCAGGCCGGGCCGACCTTGGCGCAGCAGTAACAGTTCACGCGCCAGAAACACGATGCTCAACGCGATCACCGCCTCGACCGGGGCCTGCGCCACGCGCACAACGCCCAAGGTGGACAGCGCGAGCGTAATGCTGTGCGCGAGGGTAAAGGCGGTGATGGTTTTCACCAGCTTCCAGCCGCCCCCGACTATCAGTGTCAGTCCGAGCACGAACACCAGATGGTCGATACCTGCAAGGATGTGGTCAAAGCCAAGCATGGCATAGTCAGCCCCTACCGCCAACGCGCCCTTTGGGCCATCGACCGTCATCGTGGCGGACGCCGGGCGCAGCAGGTCAGTCTGTGTGGTGCCGTCAAGAAACTCCACTCTGACCAGCACTTCGGCGCTGGTTTCGGGCAGCCGGTCGATGGAAATCCGCTGACCAATCAGCCCTTGCCCACCGCAATCCAAGCGCATCCGCGTGACGGACGCACCCGGCACTTGGCGCTCAGTTGCAGTGTTTGGTGTGCAGACCTTTGGCCAAGCGATCGCAAAGCCGATAACATATTCCCCGCGCATCGGGCGTTTCCAGATCACGTCATACTGACCAGCGGTAAGCTCGCGTATGTCGAGAAAGGCCGGACGCGATTCGTGCGCTGCCAGCGGTCGCGAAAGGCTGAACGCCGCGCAAATTACGATCAGCAACCAGCGCATCATGAGCCGCTCCCACCCTCTGGCAAGGCCGTGGGCTGCGGTTCAACCACCACCTCATACCGCGCCAGTAACTTGGCAAACACCGCCTCGTTGGCGGCGTTGCGTTGATCATACACCCAGTCGTCCTTGACGCGCTGGCGCACCTCTTCGAACGAAAGCTGCCCACCGGACACCTTGTCAGTCAGCCAGACCAGATGCAGCCCATAGCCCGAAACGATCGGGCCAGCCCACTGCTTTGGCGCAAGGTCCAGCAAAGCGGTGGCGAAGTCGGGTCCAAACATCGCGTCCACCTCAAGATCGCTCATCAGGCTGAACTGGGCGGGCAGCGAAGTGGCATCGCCCAGCAGATCGGCAGCCTCCGGTCCGGTTGCCAGTTGCAAATCGGCAAGCGCCTGCACCGCATCGGCGGTCACTGTCGTTCCCCTCCGGTCCGGGCTGAACAGGATGTGACTGAATGAAACTCTGGCGGCGCGCATATAGCGGTCAGGTTGGGCAGCAAAATAGGCGCGCAACGTAGGCTCGTCCGGATCAGTGTCATAAGCCAGATCCTGCGTGACAAATTCGTACTTTTGCCGCAGGTGGCGACGGATCACCACATCGTCCCGGTCAAGCCCAAGCGCCAACGCCTCGCGGTAAAGCACCTGTTCCCGAACCGCTTCGTCGACCATCCCGTTCAATTCGTTTTCGCTCGGTGGCCGCTGCCATCGTTGCGTCCACGCCACGGCCATCCGTTCAACCTCGGCGCTCGTTATCACAATCTGGTCTGCAGCCTGTGGAATTTTCGGCGTGGTCGCTACAATATACCCAAAGATCAAACCGCCAAAGATCATGAAGTGCAGAAGCGGTTCACGGAGCAATCGCCCGAACGGATTTTCGCTCTTTGCCATCCGCATTCTCCTCAGGCTACAACTTTGTTGCGGTTTCAGATGCCTGCCAATCGACCGCGGATCGTCACTGCAAAGACTTTATCAAGGCCAAGCGCAGGCATGTACCCACCCTATCGTTCGCCATATCATTCCCGCCGGCTGGTTCTTATTCGACAGCTTCCCAGCCGGGGCCGGGATCATAAACAGTCATCCCATAAGCCACGTCCAGTGTCTCGGGCCCGAGATCGGCCTGATAGACCGTCCCCGTTTCGGACACCAAAAAGCTGTTGATACCGCTGACGCCATACTCTGCCGGAACAGCCAAGGCCGCATGGCCCGCGAGCATATTGCCATTCACCAAGTAAGACATCGCGCCCCCCGGCGCCGAAGGCCCCTGTTCGGAGAGAACCCGAAAGTAATACCCGCCGAGCGGTTCTGCCGTCGTATCGGCCCCATCTTCGGAGTAGCCATCCAGACTTGCCCGTGCCGCGACATCGCCCACCGGACTGTCGTCACCGGGCCAATACAGACCATCTCGGGTGCCCTCTGAAGAAATCAGCGACGCGGCAAATTCGAGAACCCCGTCTCTGTCGTGATCGACGTTGCGATACTCCGCCTGTATATTCAAATATGCTCGCAATACGTCGATTGCGCCAAGTTCCGCAGCACCAATCTCGCGATTGCGAATTTCCACACGCGCGGTTTCGGTATCGAAAAACCAGCCTGAAGTGCCTTTCAGCAATGGAACCGGGAAAGGCCAAGCATCTTCACCTAGCAGAATGGTGACACGGCTGTCATCTTCCGGCGCGAAACGGTATCCTTCCTTATAAAGTGCGAGCAAATCTTTCATCGCATCGGCTGTGGCGGCGGGATCTTCGCTTTTCACAAGGTCGCGAGCGGCGGGATCGATGGCATTGATTGCAGCATCGGCGTCGTCTTTCCCCACTGCGGCCATGAAGGTTTCTAGCGCTGCTTGGGGCGTCTCATAGACCGGAGCTTCGGTTTGGGAAAACGCAGCGGAAGCAAACAGGATCAGCGCGGCAGACGAGATCAGTCTTGAGGTCAAGGCTTTACGCATGATCGGTTGTTACCTTCTGGATCTGGACGACGAAGCGCGGCCACGCGTCGAAGCGGAGCGGGTACTTTTCGCCGTCGAAGTCTTTGCCACCTTGGGTTTCTTGGTGCTGGTCCCTGTGGTCGATGCCTTGGGTTTGGCCGCTGGCTTTGCCTTAGTTTTGGAAGTTGCGAGCGGTTTTGCGTTGGGTGTCCGGGCAGCAAGATTGCCGGCCGCCGGACCATCGCCAGTTGGCCGATCCGCGCCAAAGTTCTGTCCAGCCAAATTGCCATCCCTTGCCGCGCCTGAACCGAGTTCGGTCCGCAACTGGTCTGATCGTGACGCCGGGCGATCGAGCCCAAGCTTTGTGGCACCATTTGCGCCCCGTTTGACGGCGATCTGATTGTGGGCTGCCACTACTTTGTCGTTGTCCGGTTTCCACGCAACGTTGATATCGTTGCCAATATTGACATTTCCGTCCACATTGATGTCGATATCCGGATTGCGGATAATGACCCCATTATCCCAGCCCCCGCAGTTGCGGCAGCCCCAATAGCCATGCCAATCGTCATCGTCGTCGAAAATCTCGTCTATCACCGCGACCACAGCAAAGATGATCAGACCCGTCGCCACAGCGTCGCTGACGGAATTGTCATAAACGACATTGGAGTCATACTGGGGGACATAGACGACTTCCGGATCGGCAGGCTGGACGATCACAGTGCTGGTCACCGGGTCCTCACTGACAACCATCTCCGGGGAAGTTTTCAGCGCGCCGGTGTTGATTGCCAGCGCGCGCATGACTTGCACTGCTGCAAGGACATCCTCACTTTGTGCCAACATTGCGATGCCGATGCTTTCGGTCCAATCGATATGAACCGCCATCTCGCGGATCAGTGTGGGGAACCCCACGGCAAGCACTTCGACGCTGGGGTCAAACTGCGCATCTTTAATCTTTTGTTCGAGATCGGCAGCGACCGGGTCAGGATTATCTCCCAACAAGCGGTCCGCTTTGACCACATCAAGCGGCGCTGTCGCTGCTATTAGGATCTGGATCAACAAAGTGTCGGGATATAGGGCAACGGGCGCGACCAACTTCTGAAGTTCTTCAGCAGTCAGAACCGCCGTCTCGTCGGCCTGCACCGCAGCTGGGGCGGCTTCTTGGGCCATGGCCCCAAATGCCTGAACAGTCAGAAAAAAAATAACGATGGAATATCGAAAAGCTGATCGGCCCATACCTAGTCACCCTTCATGCCAGAGTTTGAAAACCAACGCTCCGCGAACAAAAAAACACGAAGCAGTCACGGCGCACAGACGCATTCATTGGCGATAATTACCAAGATGGAAAACCGAGTTTGGTTGCCAGTCAAACAAACTGCGACAACCAAATCCAACCCCCTATTACTAACAAACTTTCGTAGAACGGTCATTGCTTGTCAATGGGAGCGAGGGTCTCGACCGTTCGCGATCAGGCTATTGGTCACGATCCGAGGTACTGGCGACAAGTTGATCCACAAAGCGGTGCCGTGAGTACCTCAGCGCACGCTTTCTTCGCAGCGTTGCCGCTACGTCGCTGCCAATTCGCTTGGATCGCATCTAAAACTTATATGTCGCGCCAAACAGCAGGCCGGATTGCTGTATCTCAAAGTCTTGCCCGTCAATCTCACGGTCAAGCTCCATGTGGCGATACCCGCCCGTCAGCGCCCACTTGTCGTTGAGTTCATAGTCGATTGACGCCAAAGCCTGCCAAGTTGAGCTGTCTCCACTAAAACCGCCTATGTCGGCAAAGAAAGTAGCGGACATCTTGTCCGACAATCGGCCAATGACGCGCAGGCCAATAACCGGGTCGGCCCAGCTTCCGCTTAGGCCGAAACTGGAATCTCCGAGCAGGCCTCCGCTGGTGGTGACGTCGGACTCCATTTTGGCCCAGCGAAAACCACCGGCTATGTCGACAGCGACACCGTTGGTTTCGTAGGGGCGATATGCGGCATAAGCGCTGATGATTGACATTTGCGTCCGGACCGTCACGTCATCAAACAACGGACCCGGTGTCGTGTTGGTGGGAGAAAGCTTGAAGTAAAGCGCATCCGTGATCAGACCAAACTTGCCACTGCGGGCTTCGAAGGCCCCCATGAGCGCAAAGTCGAGATTCTTCAGGGCATCGCTAAAGCTCAGTTCGGCTTCAACAGTTTCACCAGTGGGGGTCTCGACCGCCACGCCGGTATCAGTCAGCCAAAAGTAACCGGTAAACCGATATTGCCAATCGGCCTGCTGTGCAAAGGCCGATGACGCTAACACTGCAAACAAAAAGGCAGTGGTGATCAATTGCATGGAGTTCCCCTAGGCTTAGTGGACTTCTATCAAGCTCGACATCATTGACCAGTCGCCTGCTGATTTCAAGCCGCGTCAATGAAGAAACGGCATCAGGTTGGCATTGATGATGTGGCCGATTGCCGCCTGATCTGCCACTTTTCGTGCTGATCTGCCACGGAAAGTTCCCCCAGTTTGGATAAGAGTCCGACCCAGGATGATCCGGCCACCAACCTTGGACCGCCGGAAGGCAGAGTTTTGCGGCCCGTTTCGAATTTATCAACGGCATCTACAACCTGCGCTGTAAACACGCAGCTATCAGCAAGAGATCATACGTGGCCATCGCACGGAAGTTCGCCTAAATTGATTGCCTGACCAGAACGAAACCGGTGTTTGACCCTATCCTTGCATGGGATGGTCGAATAATTCGGAAGTCGAGCAAGACCAAAGGGGCCGGCATGGGATTGATCACAATTACGGAAAGAATGCGCAAGGCTATGACTGCGGCTGGACGAGAGTCCGGGTCAGTCACTTTGATCGCTGTCTCAAAGCTGCAGCCTTTAGAGCGGGTTGAAGCCATTCTGACCGAGGGACATTTGGTTTTTGGCGAAAACTATGTGCAGGAAGCCGCTGGCAAATGGCCCGTCTTTCGCAATGTATTTTCCGACGTCCGGCTGCACATGATTGGCCCCCTGCAAACCAATAAGGCCAAGTTGGCGATGGACCTGTTTGATGCCATTCACACGCTTGATCGTCCGTCGCTGGCAGAAAAACTGGCCCGTCTGGCGCAGGCACGCGGCAGCTGTCCCGATCTGTTCGTGCAGGTCAATACCGGGTCAGAGCCGCAAAAGGCCGGTATCTTGCCGGGTGACGCAGATGCGTTCATCGCCGCTTGCCGCGCGATGAACCTTCCGCTGGTGGGCGCGATGTGCATCCCGCCCGAAGGCGAAGCAAGCGCACTGCATTTCACCATGCTGGCCGACATCGCCGCCCGCAACGGCCTGCCCGGCCTGTCGATGGGCATGAGCGCCGATTTTGAAGCGGCGATTGCCGCCGGGGCCACCCATATCCGGGTGGGATCAGCGATTTTTGGCGATCGGGTTTACGGCTAACCGCCTGCCGCCGCGGTCCCGGACCTGATCCGGGACCTCAACCTTACGGTGCGCGCGAGAGGTCTTGGATCAAGTCCGGGACTGCGAGAATGGCCCGCTTCCCCAACCCTCCCCACAAGGGGGAGGGAGTGATCAACCCCCGCCGACAGTATCAATTGCCAAAGAACGGCCGCTTCCCCTCCCCCCGTGTGGGGAGGGGTCAGGGGAGGGGGCTACCCCACCCTCAGGTCAACCAAACCCGAGCATAGGGTGGCAGGGCAATCACCCCACCCTCAGTCGCAACGGCGGCATCTGACAGCGCGTCGTGCATTTGGCTGACCCCCTGCGCGCGTGCCCATGATTCCCGCACATGCGCCCAGTTTTCAGTAAAATTGAACAGGCACAGCACCGGTCCCGTCGGCGCCAACCGCGCCACTGCGAACACGCCCGGCTTTTCCACCCCCACCACGCGTATTGGTGTCGCCGCATGCAGCGCAGGCGTTGCCCGCCGTCGCGCCAGAATATGCTTCACGCCGCGAAACACCAAGCCAGACGGCGCATCGCTGGTCGCCCGATTGCCAGCCACATCCCAATCCATCCGGGGGCGGTGAATCCACCGGCTGTCATGCGCATGATCGGGGTTTTGCAGATAACCATAGTCGTTCAGCGTCGCCAATTCATCGCCCATATAGATCAACGGAATCCCGCCAAACCCCGCAATCAACGCGTGACCCATCAAAATGCGTTGCACTGACAAATCAACCGCTGCAGCATCCTGCGCCTTTTCCAGCCCCGCCAAGGACGCGAAACTGCCCGAAATCCGCTTGTCGCCGGTGGCCGGGTTTTCTTGAAACAACGCGCCTTGCGCAAAGGACCCCGGAAAATCGCCCTCATAGAAATCCGACAGATAATTGCGATGTGCCGCCCCGATCATGCCACGCGCCAAGGCATCTTCATCGGTGATCGCCCAACCGATATCGTCATGGCAGCGAATATAGGTGGCATAGCTGGCATTGGTCAGCCGATCCGGGAAATGGCTGGCCAGAACATGGGTCATCAGCCCGGTATCACGGGTGGCAAGCGCGCCCCAAAACTGCACCATCAGACTGTTATGATAGGCAAGATTGCCTTCGCGGCCATCATGCTTGCCGCGCCCAAGATAGGGCAGCATTTCGGCGGGGGCGACGATCGCCTCTTCCAGATGGATGACCGCCGGGGCCGCGATACGGCAACAGGCGCGCAGCGCTTGCAGCAGCATATGCACTTCGGGTTCCGATTGGCAGCGCGTGCCCATGCGTTTCCACATGAAGGCCACCGCATCAAGCCGCAGCACATCGACGCCCTTGTTGGCCAAGTGCAACATGATCTTGGTGATTTCCAAAAATACCTGTGGATTGGCCCAGTTCAAATCCCATTGATGTTCGGCAAACGTGGTCCAGACCCATTTACCGAGGTCAGGATAATGGGTGAAATTGCCGGGCGCATTGTCGGGGAACACCTCGACCAATGTTTGCTCATAAAGGTCGGGCAGATCCGGGCTGTCATACATCAGGTAATAATCCTGACGCGCAGCATCGCCCGATGCCGCCTGCACCGCCCAGTCATGCTCTTTGGCGGTGTGGTTCAGCACCAGATCAATGCACAAGGATATGCCCCGTTTGCGCAGGTCAGTTGCAACCGCTTTGAAGTCATCGTTGCTGCCATAGGCGGGGTTGATGCTGTGGTAATCCATCACCGAATAGCCGCCGTCACTGTCGCCGGGACGGGGCCGCAGGCAGGGCATGAAATGCACATAGGTGATGCCCAGATCGGTCAGGTAATCCAGATGGTTCAGCACGCCGTTCAGGGTGCCGGCAAAGCGGTCGATGTAGAAAACATACCCCGCCATATCGGCGCGCAAAAACCAATCCGGTTCCAGATCACGTTGTAAATCCAACAACTTAAGATCGGCGGGGCGCGATTTCCACGCGTCCGCAAGAGCTGCTTTCAAGTCTTGGCAAAATTGGTCAAAGCCGGGATGTGTGCCGTAAAGCGCGGTCAGCATGGGCCATAAATCGGGCGCAGAACGCGCCATGCGCAATTGGAAAATCAAATCATCGGGTTTTGCTGGTGACTTGGCCATGTTGTATCCCTTGCGCGCCCGGCTAGAATAGGCAATTCGAAGCGCTTTGGGAAGAGGATCAAGCGCGGATGATCAGCCGGGTCTGGTGGCGGATGCGGGCGGCGATCCACAGCAGGTCTGCGCGGGCAAAGCCTACGCAGCCGGCAGTGGGGTGACGCGGTTTGCGCCAGGTGTGAATGAATATGGCCGATCCTTTGCCGGGCGTGGCATAGGGCCAATTCCAATCGGTGATCAGGATCAGATCATAGGCCGGATCGGGCCGCGACAGCCGTTCATGGCCAAAGCCGTGCGGCGCACGCACCATGGTGTTGTAATCATCATCCTTCGGGTCGTCCGACCACAGATCGACGGGGCCAAACGGCAGCGCCCAATCGGCGGGCGCGGTCAGTCGGTCTGGGCGATACAGCATGCCCACGATACGGTGAACGCCCGCCGGACTGCCGCCATCGCCTTCGCGTTTGGTGGTGGTGATGCCCCCGCGTCCAACGGAACAGGCAAAGCGGCGGTTCATGAACCGCGCGCCCCAGCGGGTAACGACAATATCATGGGGTCTCACAGCAAATGGCCCGATTTGGCGGCTTTGGTGGCAAGATAATCGGCGTTCTGCGCAGTTTTACCCACCAGCAGCGGCACCCGTTCGGTGACGGTTAGCCCGCAACTTGCCATCATTGCCAATTTCTTTGGGTTGTTGGTCAACAGGCGCACGGACTGAAACCCCAATTTCTGCAACAGACTGGCGCCAATCCGAAAGTCACGTTCATCATCTTCAAATCCCAGACGGTGATTGGCTTGGACTGTATCAAAGCCCTGATCTTGCAAGGAATATGCCCGCAATTTGTTGGCCAACCCAATGCCACGGCCTTCCTGGTTCAGGTAAAGCAAAATACCTGCACCCGCCGCTGCCATTTGCGTTAGTGCTGCGTTCAACTGCGGGCCGCAATCGCATTTCAACGATCCCAGCACATCACCGGTAAAGCACGCCGAATGCAGACGAGTCAGCACCGGTTGATCGCGGTCGGGGCGGCCAATTTCGATGGCGTAATGCTCGACCCCGCCGTCATCGGGGCGAAAGATGTGCAATCTGCCCGCATTCGCGGCGGCAATCGGCAGGCGGGCCGAGATGACGGACGACAAAAGCGGCAGCCGGTCAAGCCCAGCGCAATCGCCGGGTGAAATCACGGTCAGTTGGTTTTGGGCGGCAAGGCCGATACCATCCGGCACAGGCACCAGCAGAACGGCAGGCAGCAGTTGCGCAGACTTTGCCAAGGCAATCGCAGCGCGGTGCAGATCGGCGGGGCCGTCCCGCAGCGATGTCAGCGGCCCCTTCATAGGCACGCGCAAATCATCCGCCGGATCGGCCAAACTGCGCAGCCAGCGCATATCGGCGTCACGTGGCACCGAAATTCGCGCCAGATCGCCATCATAGGCGCGGGCTTTCAGGGTTTCGGCCCGGCGCTGGGTTAGGGCCAGTTCGGGCAGGCCATAAGCCCGCAAATCCGCCAGCCGTGCCGCATCCATCGACTCTATCGCGGCACACAGCATGGCGTGGCCGTCGTCTGCAAACACAATTGGCAGGCCAAGACGCAAGTCGCTGCGGGCGCGGGCCAGCTTTTCGGTCGGGGTTGGCAACAGACTCATTTCAATCTCCTGCGTCCTTCATAGGCATTTGACAACGGAAATGAAACATACCGGCGCTTGGCGACACGACCGCGTGACTGCGTTGCAGTAAATCTTGTCCGGCGCATGAGGTGGGGGCATGTTGCCTGCAAGGGGACAAGAAACCCATGGAATGGAGCCCGTTATGGCAACGCTGCGGAAAATTTTGCTGGTTGATGACGACGATGATCTGCGCGAAGCGCTAAGCGAACAACTGGTCATGACCGAAGATTTCGACGTGTTCGAGGCCCGCACGGGCGTTGAGGGCATGGAAAAAGCCAAGGCGGGGCTTTACGATCTTGTTATCCTTGACGTGGGATTGCCCGATACTGATGGCCGCGAGTTGTGCCGCCGGATGCGCAAATTGGGGGTGAAATGCCCGATCATGATGCTGACCGGCCATGACACCGACAGCGATACCATTCTGGGGCTGGATTCGGGTGCGAATGATTACGTAACCAAGCCGTTCAAGTTTCCGGTGCTTTTGGCACGCATTCGGGCGCAGTTGCGCCAACATGAGCAATCCGAAGACGCGGTGTTTCAGATGGGGCCTTACACCTTCAAACCGGCGCAGAAAATGCTGGTGGATGTGAAGGATAAAAAGATCCGTCTGACCGAGAAAGAAACCAATATTCTGAAATATCTGTTTCGCGCCCAAGCGTCAGTGGTGGCGCGCGATGTGCTGCTGCATGAGGTTTGGGGCTATAACGCCGGTGTCACGACGCACACGCTTGAAACCCATATTTACCGGTTGCGCCAAAAGATCGAGTCTGACCCGTCCAATGCCCGCATGCTGGTCACGGAAAATGGTGGCTATAAACTGGTGGCCTAGAGCCGTTTCCTGATCGGCCCTCTATACTGCGTTGTTGGTCATATTGTTGCCAGAATCATGCGTTATGTGTTTCACTAGGCAAATAGTTTGCGGCATTCAGTTCCCCTTGCCATGTCGGGGTTATGACATGGCACCTCCCTGTTGGACCTGGCCGGGCCGTGTGCCCGGCCTTTTTTTGTCTTGAAACAGACTACCATTTTGCAAGGCCGCAACACTTGTTGCGCAAAAGCCATGCCGCGAAATATTTGGCATTTAATCAACCTAAAGTAGCGTCTGGCATGTTAGCGTATGTCATCTCCCTGTTGGACCTTTCGCCCGGCCCCGTGCCGGGCGCCCTTTTTTTGCGAACCCTTGTTGTTTGCTTGCACCGCGCCACCAACGCAGTATGACCATTGCCAGTGGGCTACGCCCGCAGCTTTACGGAGATGAATTACAAAAAGGAGCGCACCATGCGCATGACGACCTTGGTTTCAGCGATGTTTATCAGTGCAACAATCGCGGCCCCGGCCTTTGCCGAAGATCTGGTGTTCAGCCTGTCGAACGAAAGCGCGCTGAATCTGCAAGAGCTGTATGTATCGGCGTCAGATACCCAAGCCTGGGGCGAGGACATTCTGGGGCGTGACGTTTTGGCGTCGGGCGAGTCTGGCGACGTAACCATTGCGGACGGACGCGATGTTTGCGGCTATGACATGCGGTTTGTGATGGATAATGGCAGCACCATCGAAGGGTCGGCGGACTTGTGTGAAACCAGCGCGTTTACCATCACCGACTGATCAGAACCAAACGCTTTGATCCCGTGATCGGCAAAGCAATCCGCGCCCCCGACTTTGCCGATCCACCAATCCCGCCCAAAAGGAGACCGCGATGGCGTTTACCCTTGCGACCTGGAACATAAACTCTGTGCGATTGCGCGAAGGGTTGGTGGCGCGGCTGATGGCCGAAGAACAGCCCGACATCCTGTGTCTGCAAGAATGCAAAAGCCCGGTCGAAAATATTCCGCTGCAGCAGTTTCAGGCGCTGGGATACCGCTACATGGTGGCGCGCGGGCAAAAGGGCTATAATGGTGTGGCGGTCTTGTCGAAATTGCCAATTATGGATGCCGGGGGCCGCGATTTTGCAGCGCTGGACCACGCCCGCCACGTCGCAGCCCGGCTGGAAAACGGGGTCACCATCCACAATGTCTATGTGCCAGCGGGCGGTGACGTGCCTGACCGCGACGAGAACGTGAAATTCGGCCAAAAGCTGGATTTCTTGATGGAAATGCGGGATCATTTTCATTGGGAACGCCCGGACCGTGCGATTTTGGTGGGGGATCTGAACATAGCACCCCGCCCGGACGATGTGTGGGATCACAAAAGCCTGTTGAAAATCGTCAGCCACACCCCGATCGAGGTGGAACATCTAGGTGTCGTGATGGAGGCGGGCGGTTGGACCGATGTCACCCGCAACGACATTCCCGACGGCAAGCTGTATAGTTGGTGGAGCTATCGGGCCGCCGAGTGGAACACTGCCGACAAAGGGCGCAGGTTGGATCACATCTGGGCCACCGGCGATATTGTGCAATCCGCCCATAACAGCCGCATCCTGCGTGACGCGCGCGGCTGGGAACAACCGTCCGATCACGTCCCGGTGTTCGCGACCTTTGATCTGTAAGGCAATCGAGGGGCGTTTTTCGGATTACCGTCCCCGCACCCAGCCTTTGCCTTTGCGCAATCGAACTGCGACGGACACGGCGGCGTAGGCGGCAAATCCCATGGGATCGCGCAGGATCATCGCCAGCAATCGCGTAAAGGCCATGGGCGGCGTCACTTCGCGCGGCATCAATTCGGGGTAGCGGGCCGCAAGTTCGGTTATACCTGCGTCTTGGCGGCGGCGCACGCGGGTCAGGGCGGCAAAGCCTTCAATCATCGGCCAGTCATAACGCGCGGCCGTTTGTTGGCGTTGGTCCGGGGTAAAGTGTAATCGCACGAAGGTATCATCCGAGATGATGTCCGGGAACGCGCCCCACAAAGCGCGGCCAGCGGCGTTTACGGCAAATACCCCAAAGCCGGGCGCGCGGGATTTGGCGAACGGCAGCCCTTGCCAGAACCGGGCATAGGCCCGGGTCAGCGCCGATTTTGCTGCCGGAATATGGGCGGTGCCGGTGGCATAGGCGGGGCCTGTGCCTTGCAACGCCGCAATCAATTCGCCCATTAACCCGGGGCTGACCACCACATCGGCGTCAAGATAGGCAAACACTGTGCCTTTGGCCGCCGCCTGACCGTGGTTCAGCGCCTTGGGTTTGCTGCCTTTTTGCAGCTCGATCACCACCAGCGCCCAGCCTGCCGCCGCTGCCTGATCTGCATAGCTGCGCGCGACCTCTGCCGTCGCATCTGTGCAGCCGTTTGCCACCACAATCGCCTCGGCCCCAATGGCGCCGCAGGCAAACAACGCAGTCAGGCATGCGCCGATGTAGCCCGCCTCGTTCGACGCCGGGATGATCACGCTTAGCATGAAAGACAGCCTTTGATCAGCGCCTGCCAACGCGGATTGTCATCGCCAAGATGGCGCAGCGCCCCCCAACTGCCCCATTTTCCGGGCACGACAACATCGACAAACGCGTTAAACGGCGCGTCAGATTGCAACTGCCACCCCGCCAGCAATTCGCTGTAAAGCATGCCCATTTCCGGCGTATAGTTCAGATGCGTAAAAAAATCCTGCACCGACTCGTCTTCGATTTGTTTGCCATACCCCACGACATGGCTGCCGCCTTCATACATCATCAACCGCAATCCACGGTCTGCCGCAATCGTCGCGTGGTAAGGGATGATTTCCGTTAAAAGCCGGTTCAAACTGTCGGCGGTGTCGCCGGTGACTGACCCATCGCGCAAT